>NZ_BAAIYG010000002.1:0-514086 GCF_057543335.1 Brevibacillus sp. YAE8 | reverse complement strand
ATTTGAAGAAGATTACTACGGCCTTGCGTCCGATCTATACGGCCCCAACGGAAGAGGCGGCTCTCCTGGAATTGGATCAATTTGAGGAGACCTGGGGAAAACAGTATCCCCTGATTGTCCGGTCGTGGCGGAGTAACTGGGATGAACTGGCGACCTTTTTCAAGTACTCCCCTGAGTTGCGCAAGCTCATCTATACAACGAATATGATCGAAAGCTACCATCGACAACTCCGGAAGGTGACAAAGGGAAAAAGTATCTTTCCGACGGATGAATCGCTACTCAAAATGCTATATTTGGCGACGATGGATGTCATTCGGAAGTGGACAGGGCGGGTCCAAAATTGGGGGCAAATCCTTCTCCAGTTGACTGTACATTTCCCAGAACGGGTACAGATTCGATGAAGGGCTTTACATGGAGGGGCGGGCATGATAGGCTACTTTGCCTTGCGATGGTGTGAACTTCTCCATCGCCCAATCGCAAGAACTCATGCCCGCCAGTGGCTCCATGTCAAGCCCGACATATGAAGCATCGTTTTCACGTTTACACAAAAATCTTGACAGACTCATCCCACCCGTACACCGCAAGGTAGAAGGCTTGCGGCTTTAGACGTGGGAGTCTCAAGAGTCAGATTCTATTTTTTTCCGAAGCAACCCTAAATATTTCCGTTTGTATTTATTTACGCCTTGTTGGGATATACCTAAATGCTTTGCTACTATTTCTTCTGGAACCCCATTGATAACTACTTGCTCGATAATGAATCTTGCTTTAGATGGAAGGGAATTCAACATTTCTTCTACATACAACTTAGAATCTACAGAAAATATTTGATTCTGCCCACATATATTTTCTATGATCGGAAGCTCTCGGGCGGAAATCTTCTTTGCTTGATACTGCAACCGCCAAGCAATCCTTTTTATAACTCTCCTACACTCTTCTTTTAGTAGTTCATCATTCATGCTTCTCACCATCCCATCTTATAGGTAAATGAACAAAGTAAAAAGCAACTTATTTTAACAAATCAATACATTTTTTGTTAGATGGTAAAAAGAGGATTTTTCTCTTCGTTTGGGGTATAAATTACAGAGTTGGGAAATCTGTGCAAGGAATAAAACCCCGCTAATGCGAGGCTTTATTTGACCTTCTTCTTAACGTTTGATAGTTCCTACTGATGCAAAGTCCTCTGAATCTCGAACATCGCTTGGATAAATATGGGTTGCTCTACTGCGATCAGTAAGACCTCTGCCAGTAATGTCGAGATTAGAACCATAGTAAAATGCGTGCCAGATGAACTTAGAACAATAACTAAGCTCGATATTATCCAAGTCCATATTAAAATAGTATTTCTTTACGTCATCAATATGGTTGATTGCCCATTTAGCAGCTTTGGAAGCTCCACTCCTGGGACGGAGAACCTGGATCTTATCGCCGGGCTTAAATAGAGAAACATAGCCATCAATATCGTCAACTAATCCAGGTCCGTCCGGATGAACGTGAATGATATCGTAGTCCGGTCCTACAATTGCCACGTGTCCAACAAAAAAAGTCGAAAAGCTTTTTTTCGAGTACAATACGTCTCCTGGCTTCATATCCGTGTTAGTGCCAGGATACTGTGGTCTGTCAGTTGCCATATAAAATTCCTCCTATATAGTTGATTAACGATAATAAGGCGCCCATTATCGCTTTCACTATTCAAGGAAAAAAAAGCATCATTTTACAACCACTTTTTTGGGGGGAAACAAAAATGAATAAAAAAATGATGATAATAGCTTTCCTAGTTTTAATCCTTATCGCTGTTCCAGTTATATATGTTCAAGGAACTTTGTTAAGCTTAGAAAATCAGGTACGCCAATATCTCATTACCGAGAAAAATATTGATGAGAAAACAATAGTTAGTCTAGATGGCCGTTTTGGGAAGCTTCCGTTCTTTGGTGTAGAAGTTATTTTTGCTGATGAACCCGATGTAAGATACTTTTATACTGAAATAGACGGAAAAATAGTACCTGTACATGTAACGCTTAAACCTAAAGGATACAACTACAAACATAAATGAGTTCCCAGAGGCTTCACCGAAACTGAGAATACTCGAAACCCATCAAAGAAATTATTTTCCGGTGTTTGGATAAATGTGGGGTTGCTCTACTGCGATCGCTAAGACCTCTGCCAGTAATGTCGAGATTAGAACCATAGTAAAATGCGTGCCAGATGAACTTAGAACAGTGGGGTCTATCAGATTAAAATTCCCCATTATCGCTTTCACTCTTTACGGAAAAAAAGCATCATTTTTACAACCGATTTTTTGGGGGATAACGAAAATGCACAAAAAAACAATGATTATAGTTTTCCTGATCTTAATCCTGATCGCTGCTCCAGTTATATATGTTCAAGGAACTTTGTTAAGCTTAGAAAATCAAGTACGCCAATATCTCATTACGGAGAAAAATCTCGATGAGAAAACAATAGCTAGTGTAGATGGCGTTTTTGGGAAGCTTCCGCTTTTTAGTGTAGAAGTTATTTTTGCTGATGAACCCGATGTAAGATACTTTTATACTGAAAAAAACGGAGAGATAATACCTCTTAGTGCAACGCTTAAACCCGAAGGATACGAATACAAACATAAATGAGTTCCCAGAGGCTTCGCCGAAACCCAGAATACTCGAAACCCATCAAGGAAGTTCTTTCCCGGGGCATTTCGTGCAGCCTGCGAGCCATGCCAGGCTGACCGACCGAGGAAGCTTTGCTGGGCTGGCTGGCTGCGCCCGCGAGTCGCCAGGTATCAGTTGCCAAAAGAGATTGTGTTCGTTGACAGCATCGCCTACACCGGCCTGGGCAAGCCCGACCGGAAGCAGCTTGTGTAAAGACAACGACACATTTTCCCGAAATATCCTGCCCCCTAAAGCCATACATATTACGAGACATCCGAAACAACCAGGGGAAAGGAATGAGCAACCATGCCTCAAGGCATCCACGATATCGAGCTGCCGCTGCCGATCGGGACGATCTGGGAATTTGTCAGCGTGCTGGAGAACTGGGTTCCGCTCGTGCCAGGCTACATCAGCCACGAAGTGATCCATGAGCGGCGCGTGACCTGGACGTTTACCGGCGACATCGGGATTATGAAAAAGCAAATCAGCCTGCAGGTGGACATTACCGAGTGGAACGAGCCGACGGAAGTGAAGTTTACACTGACCGGAATCAACGAGAATTTTACGGGAGAAGGCTACTTTCGGGCAGAGGCGTTGGGGGAGGAGCGCACGAAAATGACCGGGTTTCTCGACATTACGGCAAAAGGCTTGAAGGCCCCCATGGTGAACTCGATCCTGAAGTCACACGTCCCGCAATTGACGACAGATTTGGCGGAAGCCGTCGCCAGCCGGATGAGGGAATAACAAGAGCAGCGTTGCTGAAAAACCTTTGCGATACAGCAAAGGTTTTTTCTTGTCCCGTCGACACTTGCAGCGTTGACGGCTTCGCTATTTTGCTTTAAGCTACCATAATTAATCGGGTAACCGTCGCGCAGAACGGTTGTCTTTTAACTAGGAAGAAACAGGAAAATCAGCGAGGTGATGTGTGTGAAAATCCCGAAAAAATACGAAGCGATTGTCTTTACGTTTTTAATGGCGCTGGGCATGTCCTGTATTTTGTCGTTTTTCATGATGCTGGTGAATTTCGGCTTCAACTCCATGCTGCTCGAGCGCTGGCTCAAAGCATGGCCGATGGCTTTTTCGCTGGCGTTTCCCGCCGCTTACTTTTGGCCAAAAGCAATCCGGCGGCTGATGAAAAAAATTACGTTTGTCGAGAGCAAATAACGCTTGGTCACCGCACAGCTATCGCAAAGGCTGTGTTTTTTTATACCGATAAGAGTTTATAAGATTCTTATCCAGTATAAGGGCAACGAAGGCTGCGCCAAGCCAGTGGCGCAGCCAAGTTTTCTAATTCGCTCGCCAGGCGCATACGCCGACTGTCGCTTGGGGCGATTCGTTATTGATGATGAGAATCATTATCTTTATAATAGACCCACATCCAATTCCACGACGCCACAGCACAGAACAGGAGGGAAAGGGAGTTGTCATTTCAGGACGATTTGTTGTTATGGAATCACGCAGCTCTCAAAGTAGTGGACGTCCGCCGTGCGGTGATCCAGCCAGGCGACAGCCTGCGCGCGCACCAGCTTACGGCAGGCTCATTTTTGTGTACCGTACAGGGAAAGGCTCGCGTGCTGCTTGACGAAGCGCAGTATCAGGCGGGCCCTTATCATGTTTGCCACGCCGGAAAAGGCACGGTACTCGCGATTGATTACGTGCAGGAAGCACTCGAATACTATTTGCTGCAATACAAGGCGACCCTGGCTCTGCCGTGCCGCGAGGAGCTGTTGCGGCTGCAGCAGAAGCGAGACCCTTTTCAACTCGCGCACAGCTTTACGCCGCGCTATCCGCTGCCGCTGTTTGGCACAGTCCGCCAGATGCACGAGAAATGGCAGAAGGCGAGCATGCTGGACAGGCTCCACGCGAAGGCGCTCTTGCATCAGTTTGTGTACGAATGGCTGCAGCAGCGCCAGGAGCAGGCAGAAGAGCCGACTGCCCAGAGTCTGGTGGACAAGGCAATCCGCTTGATCGAGGAGCAGTTCTCCGAGAAAATGACGCTGCATGCGCTGGCGAGCCAGGTAGGCTGCCAGGAGCGGCAGTTGCAACGGCTGTTCAAGGCAGCGCTTGCGGTGGGGCCGATGGAATACCTGCTCCGCGTCCGGCTGGAAAAGGCCAAGGACCTGCTGCTGAAACTGAATGTGCCGCTGATGGACATTGCCGAGGCTGTCGGCTTTACAGACAGCTATTACTTCAGCCGCCTGTTCAAAAAATACGTCGGTATCTCCCCCAGCCAATTCAGAAAAATGGCCGGGCAACCCGAACTTTGTCGTCAAAATCCATCCGGCTTGTCGCCATCGTTCATTGGCGGCAAAAGCGTGCCCTTGTATAGTATTATTGACGAGAATGGGAGTCATTCTCAACGAAAAACAGCACCTGCTTCGGCTGCTCTGGCAGCGCACAGGAGCAAGCGTGCAAAACAGGCAGACCCTGAGGGGGGAGTGGCAAAAACGACAAGCAAGTACATCAGGCATCTGCGAGGCGAACTGGAGCTGGACCGACTGCCCGAAAAAATTGCGGTGCTCGATTACCAGTACATCGATCAAATGTACGCACTCGGCCACTTGCCAGCAGGCAGCGTATTTGCCACGACCAGCCCGTCCGGATTGCCGGAATATTTGGGCGAGAAAATGAGCGCGATCAAAAGGCTGGGGACAAAGGATCATCCGGATATGACCGCGATTGCCGAGCTGTCGCCGGAGCTGATTGTCTGCACGGATACACATGCGCATTTGTACGACGAGCTGGTCGCGATTGCCCCGACGGTGATGCTCGGCAGAAACGACGACTGGCGGACGACGCTTCCTGTGCTGGGAAAAATGCTCGGCAAAGAGCAGGAGGCGCAACACGTGATTGACGCGTACAACCAAAAGATCGTCCATCTGAAAGATGCGATTGCGGCCAAGCTGGGGGGCAAGACGGTTTCCTTGATCCGGCCGCGCGACAACATGATCCGGCTGCACACGACGGCGCACCGGACGGCACGGATTTTGTACCGCGATCTCGGCATCGCGCCGCCGCCGATGGCGATGGACAGCAAGCGGACCAGCTCGTACATCCAGTTGGACGCCATGACCGAACTGAATGCCGACCACCTCTTTGTGTTGCAGGACGATACGAACGCCGCGCTGACCAGCGCCTACCAGGAGTCCGCCATCTGGAGAAGCCTGAGCGTGGTCAAAGCCAACCATGTGCGCACGTTCGACACGACGATGTGGATCGGCTTTTACGGGCCTGTCGCGATTAACCGGGTAGTGGATGAAATTGCAGACGCGCTGTTGTCCTGACCGCCTCATCTCTGCCCGCAAAGGGAGAGCATTTGATGAACAAAAACTGGCTAGAAGCGGACGAATCGGCGTATTTGGCGGAGCATTTTCGCCTGACCCATGGCGTACCCGTGCGCTCGGGAGAGTTGATTCCGGTCACAGAGTTGTTGGATGAAAAGACGTGCGCGGACTGTCTCGCGCGGATGAGCGGCTATTTGCACGCCCCTTCGCTGAAGGTGACCGCCTCCCTGTTTGCGAAAAGGTACGCGTTTTTGACCGTTGCCCCCATCTTGTACGCCATGACGATGTACAACAAAGCAGTCATGCTGGACATCGGGCAATGCCAGCTCGTTTTGGCAAAGGAGCCGGGCGAGCCATGGCTGTCGCGGCTCCATGTACGCGCGTCGGACGTTCGCGCGTTCGCTGCCGGGGACAGGAGCGAGTGGCGGGAGCAGATCATCCGCAGCTTGTTCGCCGGACATATCGCGCCGCTGTGGCACACGATTTCCCGCGTGGCGAACATTCCGCGCATGGTGCTGTGGGAAAACACGGCGGTCCGTTTGTTTTCGCTGTACGAAAAGCGGATCAAAGCGGAGGCGGGAAGCGAACTGCGGGAGCGCGTCCAGGCTGACTTTGCCTGCCTGCTCAAGCACGCGCCTGCCCCATGGTTCGGGGAAGCACAAAATCCGTTCGCGCAGTTTTGCGAGTTTGGCGACAGCGAGCCTGGAGCAGCGACAGCGCGACCGGGCCGGATTCGCAAGACGTGCTGCTATCATTACAAGGTTTCTTCGCGCGAAGGCTTCTGCTCGGCTTGCCCGAGAGCGAAAAGCCGATGACAGCGAGAGAGGATCGTGTCAGCACGGTGGAAAAGTGGAGACGGAATCTGTTTATTTTGTGCGCCGGGCAATTTTTGACGATGGCCTCGCTCAGTTGCGTCACTCCGTTTTTGCCGCTCTATTTGCAGGAGATGGGCGTGTCTGATCACGGCGAAGTCCTCTGGTGGACAGGAGCGATTTACGTCGCCAATCTGCTGACGGCGTTTTTGTTTTCGCCGCTGTGGGGCAAGCTGGCGGATCGGCACGGCCGGAAGCTGATGATCGTTCGCTCCGGCTTCGGTCTCGCGGTCACGATTACGCTGATGGGATTTGTCACCAGTCCTGTGCAGTTGCTCGTTTTGCGACTGGCAAACGGGATGATGGCAGGTTTCAGCCCGGCTGCTGTCGCTTTTACCGCAACGAATACGCCGCAGGAGCGCAGCGGCTATGCGCTCGGCATCCTGCACGCCAGCGCGGTCGGGGGAACGATCTGCGGCCCGCTTTTGGGCAGTCTGCTCGCTGTCCGCTTCGGCTTTAGCGCCGTCTTTTGCTACACAGGTCTGTGCATTTTGCTTGCCGCCATTATGATCGTTTTTTGGGTGCAGGAGCGTGTGGCAAACGAGCAGCGGCTTATGGAGAAAACGAACTTTCTCGCCGATTTGCGGCACATCGCGGGCAAAAAGCCGCTCGGCGCGCTGTTCGTCTCTGCCGCAATCGCCAGAGCAGCGATGGTCGGTACGTTGCCGCTCATCCCGCTGTACGTCCAACAGTTGCTTCCCGATCAGGACAACGTAGTTATCATGGCGGGCGTGACGACGGCGGTCATGGGCCTTGCCAATATGCTCGCGGCTCCCCAACTCGGAAAGTGGGGCGACAAGTTCGGCTCCCACCGGATTTTCAACCTCGCCGTGTTCGGTTCGATCGTTTTTTTGGTGCCGCAAGCCTTTGTCCAGCAATTATGGCAATTCATCGCCCTGCGCTTTTGCACGGGAGCATGCCTGGGCGGGATGATGCCCTCTCTGCACGTTCTCCTGCGGCAGTACGCGCCAAAAGGAATGGAGAGCAGGACGTACAGCTACCACAATTGTGCCGTCTTTTTGGGCGGCATGGCGGGGACGTTTGCCATGGGAGCGATTGCGAGCGGTTTCGGCTTGCCGCTGATTTTTGTCGGCTCGGCCGTTTTGCTGCTCCTAAACCAGCTATGGATGAAATTCATGGTGCTTCCGCATATCGGCCCGCTGCACGAAAGCGCAGAAAAGCGCCAGTGAGCTTTCTATTGACAAGGAAATCGTCGGAAAAACAAAAGGGGGAAACAGCAGTGTTGATCGATAAAAAATGGTCGTTCATTTTCAGCGCCGTGCTTCTCGTTGCCTTCGTGCTCGCAGGCTGCGGAGCGAGCGGGCAAGGAACGGCAACAGCGGGGACGACGGAGACACAACCGGCGCAAAGCCAGCCGCAAGCAGCGGCCGAACCAGCTAAAGACGCGGGACAACAGGACGTCCGGGTCGTTTCCCACGCGATGGGAAAAACAGAAGTAAAAGGCACGCCGACCAAAGTCGTGACGCTGTTCCAGGGCGCCACCGATGCCGCCCTGCTGCTTGGCGTCAAGCCGGTAGGCGCAGTAGAGTCGTGGATTGAGCAGCCGTGGTACAACTACATTCGAGACAAGATGGACGGCGTGACCAACCTGGGCTCGGAAAACCAGCCGAACCTGGAAGAGATTGTAGCTCTCCACCCGGATCTCATCATTGCCTCCAAGACCCGTCACGAAAAAATTTACGAGCAACTGTCCGCGATTGCGCCGACGGTGATGACCGAAGAGGTGCATATTTGGAAAGACACCTTGAGCCTGAGTGCAGAAGCGCTGAACAAAAAAGCGGAAGAGGCCAAGTTTTTAGAGGAATGGGCGCAAAAGGTAGCGGCGTTCAAGGAAAAAATGGGCGACAAGCTCAATCTGCAGGTCGGGATTGTCGACTTCCGCCCGGACCACGCCCGCATCGTGTACACAGGCTTTTCCGCTCTCGTTCTGGACGAGCTGGGCGTAGCGCGGCCGACGAACCAGAAAGGCGAAGAGTGGGGAGTGAAGCTGACCTCCAAGGAAAACATTGCGCAAATGGACGCGGATATCATTTTCGACCAGACGAGCACGACCCGGGATGACGGACGACTGGATTTGCGCAAAGAGTGGACGGAGCACCCGCTCTGGAAAAATCTGCGGGCGGTGAAAAACAATCGCGTATTCGAGGTGGATTCGGCGATCTGGAACAACGGCTCCGGCCCGTTGGCGGCATTGGGCATGCTGGAAGACTTGTACGAATTTTACGAGTTGAAATAAGGACGCGAGAGGAAACTGTTGACCGCAAGCAGCGTCAGCAGTTTTCTTGTCGATCGCTTTCGCGAAAAAAGCGAGGGAGGATTGTTGTGCGCTCATACTTGCATCAGCCTGTTTACAAGGCGCTTGGCTTGATCGGCTGCGCCATTGTCCTCGGGGGATTGTTTGTGGCAAGCATCGCCCTTGGCAGCACGCCGATTCGCTTTCTGACCGTCATCGAATCGTTTCGCGATTATGACGCCTCGCTCAAGGAGCATGTCATCGTGATGACGACCAGGCTTCCGCGCGCCGTTTTTGCTGCGGTGATCGGAGCAAACCTGGCTGTGGCAGGCGCTCTCATGCAGGCGTTGACCCGAAACCCGATGGCGTCGCCCAGCATTTTCGGCATCAATTCCGGGGCAGTCTTTTTTGTGGTGGCGGCATTGGCTGTCCTGCCGATTTCCTCGCTGAACCAACTGGTCTGGATCGCTTTTGCGGGAGCGGGCGTAGCTGCTTTCACCGTGTACTTCCTCGGCTCGATGGGCCGAGGGGGCATGACGCCGCTGAAAATCGTGCTGGCAGGCTCGGCCATGTCCGCGCTGTTTGCTTCGTTTACACAAGGAATGCTCGTCCTGGACGAGTCCGGGCTGCAAAATGTGCTGTTTTGGCTGGCAGGCTCTGTGTCCGGCAAAGAGCTGGACAGCTTGCTTCCGGTGTTGCCCTACATGCTGTTCGCCGGAGTAGCGGCGCTATGGCTGGCCCGGTCTGTCAACATTTTGGCGACAGGCGAAGAGGTTGCCAAAGGCTTGGGACAAAAAACGGGCCTCGTCAAGCTGCTGATTGCGCTCACCGTGATCCTGCTTGCGGGCAGCTCGGTCGCGGTCGCAGGCTCGATCGGCTTTGTCGGGCTGGTGATTCCGCACATCGCCCGCTTTCTGGTCGGCATCGACTATCGCTGGGTCATTCCGTACAGCGCGGTTTTGGGCGCCATCCTGCTGGTGAGTGCAGATATTGCAGCCCGCTTTTTGATTATGCCCGCCGAGATGCCGCTCGGGGTCATGACGGCGCTGGTCGGTGCGCCTTTCTTTGTCTATACGGCCCGTAAAGAGTACCGCGCGAAAGGAGCATCGCAATGAATCGGCTATTTTCGATCCGAAGCTGGACCGGACGCTTTGCGCGGCTACTGCCGCAGAAGACGATGCTGCTTCTTGCGGGATTGCTGCTGTGCGCCGTCGTCGGGATGGTCGTCAGCGTGCAGTTGGGCAGCAAACTGATCCCGCTGTCAGACGTCGTGCGCACGCTGTTCGGCTACGGCACACCGGAGCAGATGCTGGTCGTCGGCACGCTCCGGCTTCCGCGCGTTCTGCTCGCCGTGCTCGTCGGTGCGGCGCTGAGCGTCTCGGGGGCGATTTTGCAAGGCGTGGCCCGCAATCCGCTCGCTTCGCCCGATGTGATCGGGGTGACAGGGGGAGCTGCTTTTGCCGCTGTCGCGTTCATCACCTATACGGCGGGAGCGGTCAGTGTGCGGTGGCTTCCGCTGGCGGCTTTTTGCGGGGCAGCGCTCGTTTCGCTGTTGATTTACTTTTTGGCCTGGAAAAAAGGGGTGACGTCCACGCGGCTGATTTTGGTCGGAATCGGGGTAGCTGCCGTCACCAGCGCGTTGACCATGCTGATGATCGTCCTCAGTCCGATTACGGCGGCCAGCAAGGCGTACATCTGGATGACGGGCAGCATATACGGCGCGTCGTGGGAAAACGTGTACGCCATGCTGCCCTGGGCGATCGTGTTCATTCCTTTGGCGCTTTTGTACGCCCGCATCCTCGACGTCCAGGAGCTGGGGGACGAGCTGGCGACAGGGCTTGGCGCGCGCGTGCAGCTTCACCGCTGCATTCTGCTGTTTATCAGCGTCGCCTTGGCAGGGGCGGCAGTTGCCGTCGCGGGCGCCGTCGGCTTTATCGGGCTGATCGGCCCGCATATCGCCCGAAAGCTTGTCGGCCCGTCCCACGGCCGCGCCATTCCCGTGGCGGCCTTGATCGGCAGCCTGCTCTTGCTGACTGCGGATACGGTTGCCCGGCTCGCCTTTCAACCGCTCGACGTTCCGGCAGGCGTCTTTACAGCGGGCGTAGGCGCCCCTTTTTTCCTCTATTTGCTTTACCGAAGCCGCAATCGCTAGGCAAAAGCGGGATTGCAGGCGGAAAAAGGCAAAAACCAGGCGCTCCATTCGGGGCCGCCTGGTTTTTTGTTGAGTAAATGACGGAAAAGCGGGCTACCTGGCGCAAAATGGAAGTTCGCGGACAGTTGGGAAAATTGCAGCCAGCAAACACGAGCGTGTCGATACCGCGCTCCCGCAGAAACAGCTCCAGCCCCGTCTGATAAAAAGCGCCCCAGCGCGGCTTGTACATGACCCATTCCTGCTCGCCCACCGCCTGGAATCGTCCGGCAAGCAGCGCAGCGGAGTCGAGGGCGGTGTAGGCAGAAGGACGAAGCCCGCGGACCAGCTCTGCGCCTTCGCTATTTGACGCGGCTATTTTCGCGCCGTTTTCAATCGCTTCCCGGCGACACAGGTCGGCGTTGGAGCCGTCTTCTTTGCATGGGTGAATTACGTGAATAATCGGAAAACGACTCGCGCGGTAAGCCTCCAGCGCCTTGTGTATATGCGGCAGCACCTGTGCAGTGCCCGGAATTTCCGCCGGGGCGTTTTGGCAGAGTAAAATCGTTTTGCGTGTCAATCGTAACCAGTGCGGACGTGTGCCAATTCGGACTTGTGTAGCTCAAGGCTTTTCCCCTCCAGCAAGTGAAGTAGTTTCCCTCTATTGTACCGCTTGTCCAGGCCAGAAACAGATAAAAAAAGAGCCGTGCCCGGAAAGCGCACGGCTACAGGAAATGACTCGCTTCGATAAATTGCCTTTCCAGCGGCGAGAGCTGATAGCCTTGCCGCGTGACCAAATATTTATCCACATACCGATGCTCTGCGGGCAGCTCCACAAAGTCTGTCAGCCCAAACTGCCTGACGATCCGTTTGGATAAAAGGGCGATCCCCATGCCCAAAGCGGCAAACTGAAACAGTGTCTCCAGCACGGCTACTTCCGTCAAGGGGGCTGCTGGCAAACCAAGGTCGGAGTAAAGCTGCAGCAAAATCGCCGTACACAGACATTCCTTGGAGGAAACGAGCATTGTTTCGCCTTGCAGAAAATGCTGGAGCGAAACGCCCGACTTTGCTTTTTTGCCGATCAATACAAGCTCTTCTGTCCCGATTTTTTTGAAGTGGAGCTGCTCCGTCTTGCTGGATGTGCCGATCGTATAGGCGAGGTCGATGCTGCCAGACATCAGCGCTTTTTCCATTTCCTCGGTGGTGCCGGTCTTCAAGGTGACGGACAGCCGCGGATATTTATCGTACAGGTCCGTGAACGCCGCCGTCAGCTCCGAGCCGATGACCGATTGCATCGTGCCCAGCCGCAGCTTGGGGTCTTGCTGCTGCATCTCCTGTTCGGCTTCTTCCCAGAGGGTCAGCAACTTTTTATAGTGCGCATACAGCCTCTCTCCCTCATGGGTCAGCTCCATTCCTTTGGAGCTGCGGATGAACAACTGCTTTTCGTAATGCGTTTCGATCTTTTTGATTTTCGCTGTCATGTTGGATTGCAGATGGTTCATGCGAAAGGCGGCGGCAGACAGACTCTTCAGCTCGGCGACCGTGACAAAAGCCCGGATGGTATCTATATCCATGTGTTTTGGCTCCTTTTATCGAAAAAAAGTGATGGCTCTATCGAAAGCTGACATGATTCGAGATGCCTTTTGCTTAGCATACTCGTGGCAAAACGATTTTGCCGAGTCATAACGAGGGGGAATGGGCATGAAAACGGACAAACCAGAGCGCGCTGGCTTTCTTTTTAAAGTGTGGTCAGACGATTCGGAAAAATAGGGCTGTTCAAGGCCAGCTACCGGCTACACCGACATAAACCGGATCAGCCCCAAAATGGCAAAGGCAAACAATGCCGTCCCCACGCCAATGCCGGTAATCGCGCTGCTCGCCACTTGCAGCTTGCGCGCGATCGGACGGGAAACAAGGGCGACGACAATCAGCAGCACGGCCAAAACGGATAAACCCGCATCCGCAAACACATTTTTCAGCCCGAAAAAATGGAGGCCGACGATCAAGGCAATCCACGGGGCAATCTCGTCCTTGCGCCGCTTTTTCAAGAGCACAAGCGCTCCCGCCAGAGCAAGGGCAAATTCGACAGACACGAGGAGCAAGTAACGTTGAAAAGCAGTCCGGTCAGACAGCGCGGAAGGGGCATGCCAATTGGTTACACTCAGGTAGACGCCCACGAGGCAGACGAGCAGCGCGGCGCCTGCAGCCATGCCGAGATAGTTGCGCCAGCCCGGTCGGGGCTTTTCCTGCGCCCAGCCGAACCAGGAGAAGCTGAACAGCCCAAAGACTGCGGCGTACATGGCGTAGTCACGGACGCACTCCATCGTATCCCTCCTTAAATGATGTTGTTATTTTTTTACTATAACAGATAAGCGCCGGGAGGAAAGCGGCAAAAAGCCGGACGAGTCGAGCGGATGAACGCAAAATGAGCCAATCAAATCTAGCATTTGGGTTACTTGCATTTTTTGCTGTGGTATAATCTACCATTGATAGAAAATAACGAGCGAGTCTGCTTGACAGCATGAGAGGAGTTCTTTTTATGAACAAAAACAAGCGATGGAGCAAGTTTTTCCGGTGGGCGGGAGCAGGGGTATTCAGCCTGTCCATTTTATTGGGGCAAGTCTACCCGGTTCATGCTAAGACGCCAGCGTCAGTTCCCAGCGTCAGCCCATGGGCTGTGACGACCTTGAACGAAGGCGAGAAATACGGGATTTTCCCGTTGCAGTGGTACCAGGACGAAGCATTTCTGCAGCCGATCTCTGCTGATCGGTTTGCCGAACTGATGAAGGCTACGGAGAAAAAGCTCGATGCGCTTGGCTTGCAGAAAAAAGCAGCGGCTGTGTCGGTTCCTCAAGAGAAAGTCATCACGCGCGAAACGGTCATGACCTCTCTGTACAAGCTTTTGGCGAATTACGAGCTGCCGGCCGCATTCGAAATGACGGGGCAAGACTCTTTGGCGTACTTGCAGAAAAAAGGGCTGGTGAAAGGAACGGGTAATGCGGGTCTGGCCCTGCAGCAGCCTGCGACGGTTGAACAGGCAGTGGTGCTCGCAAGCCGGGTCGTCGAGTTCGCCTACGATACAGCGGGCAGCGGTGCCGCAGGTCTGATGTGGAAGGTGACGAACGGCAAAAACACGCTGTACTTGCTCGGCTCCGTCCACCTCGGGATTACGGACATGTACCCGATGAAAAAAAGCATCCGCGACGCCTTCGAAGCTTCTGACGACCTGTGGGTCGAGGCAGACATCGTCGGCGGCGACATGGACTACATGACCGAAAAAATGATGTACAGCGACGGTACGACATTAAAGGACCACGTATCCGCCGAGACGTACAGCAAGCTGCAAAAGGTGCTGGCAAGCCTGGGGCTGCCGGAAAACTCCTTTGATACGCTGAAGCCGTTTGCCGTTACGCTGTCGCTGCCGACATTCGGCTACTTCTCCGATCCGGCGGAAGGCGAGGTTGGCCTGATTACGGGCATTGACCGCTACTTCCTGACGAAAGCGCTGCTTGCCGACAAGCCGATCCACGAGTTGGAAGGCATCAAGCTGCAGGCGGACTTGCTCTCTGGCGTGCCTGCCGAGCAGCAGGAAAAAGAATTGAACACTATGCTGGACAGCATCCTCTCTGGCGAGCAACTGGCCGACCAGGGAAAAATTTTGCAAGACATGCAGCGCGACTGGGTGGAAGGCGATCTGGAAGGGCTGACCAACACCTTGACAACCTACGGGCAGTTCGGGGCTGGCGAAGTGAACCAGCGCCTGCTCGGGGAACGGGACCGCAACATGGCGAGCAAGCTGGTACAGCTCCTGGAGCAGGAAGGAGAACACACCTCTTTTGTCGTGATCGGCTCTGCCCATTACGCGATGAAAGGAATGGTTCTCGACCAGTTGAAACAAAAAGGCTACGACATTCAGCGCATGAAATAATGGTAGAAAAGCAAGCCGCTTCTGCAGTCCGCAGTCCGCGCAATGGACATCTGTCTATTTGCGCGGGCTGTTTCTTTTTGCCTGGAGAAACCCGGCTGCCAACAGAGCAATTCATGAGAAATGTCGCGAATCGGTTTGTGTTACCCTTTTCTTAGTTGATGATAGCAACAGGGGACATAGGCTTCGTAAAAAGGCAGCAAAGCGCAATCGTAATTTTTTCAGGAAGAAAGGTGGAACGGATGGTGGCGCAAAACATTTCCAAAACCCGCCTCTGGGTAGCCCGGATCATGAGCGGGCTTGTCATTCTCATCATGCTGTTTGACGGTATCTTCAAACTCATCCAGCCCGAGCCGGTTATAACAGGCACGCTGGAGCTTGGCTATGCCGAGCACCATATCGCCCTGCTGGGCATTCTCGCGCTCGTCTCTACGGTGCTGTATGCGCTGCCGCGAACGGCTTTTTGAGGCGCTGTGCTGTTGACAGGGTATTTTGGCGGCGTGATCGCGACACAGATTCGCATGGATGCGCCCCTGTTCACGCACACGCTGTTTGCCCTCTACCTGGCGATTCTCGCCTGGGGCGGGCTTTGGCTGCGGGACGAACGGGTGCGGAAGCTGTTTTCGCTGCGGCAGTAGGCAGTAGTGGAGAAGCATCTTTGCATTGTTAGACAAAAGCCCAGGATTGGTCAGCCAGGGTTTTTGCCGTATCGCTATTGACATTTCCAAAAAAAGAAATAAGCTATGGTTACGTATGTTAGTGAGTACTAACTAAACAAAAGCGAAATTCCACGATGACGGGAGGACGAAGTGAAGGGACAAATGGCTACGGACACCAAAGAAAAGCTGATGACAGCAGCCATCGAGTTAATGGCGGCAAAAGGCTACAAAGGCGTATCGACAAAAGAAATCGCCGCCGCTGCCCAGGTTAGCGAAATGACGCTGTTTCGCCATTTTGGCAGCAAGCAAAATCTGCTCGACCAGGCAGTGGAGCGCTACCATTACTCCGTGGAGATGGAGCGGATTTTCGCGGAACAGATCGTCTGGGAGCTGCGGGCTGACCTCTTGATGATGAGCCGGATGTACCACGAGATCATGGAGCGCAATCGCAAGCTGTTTCTCATCGTGCTCAAAGATGACGACCTCTTGGCCATCCGCGAAAAGGCGCAAAAGCATCCGCGCAAGCTGCTGGAGCTTTTGACGCAATATTTTCAGATCATGCAGGAGAAAAACAAGCTGGTCGCCACAGATGTCGAAGCGCAGGCGATCACCTTCATGTGGATGAACTACGGGGCGTTCATGACGCATTTGTACGGGGCAGAGACGATCACAAACGTCACGAGGCAGCGGTTCATGGAATCGAGCATCGACTTGTTCGTCAAGGCGTTGACTCCGTAATTTTTTTGCAAGCATGCTGGCAGTTAGCGCTAACAAATGTACGCAAATGGTGAGGTGGGAAAGTGAACAGCAAACCGTCTTTGGCATTACCGAAAATGGTTGGACAAACCGCCGCGACCGGGTTCCAGATCGGCGTGCGCAGAACGCTTCCGATATCGAGCGAAGGGGCCTGGACTTTTTTGACGTCACAAGAGGGCTTGAAGCTGTGGCTGGGCGAATTGCCGCCGCCTGCCTTTCAGGTGGGAGAAGCTTTTGCTTGTGCAGAAGGGATTTCCGGGGAGTTCAAGGTCGTCAAGCCGTTTCAGCAGCTTCGCCTGAGGTGGAACAAGCCGGAGTGGGAAAAGCCGTCGACTTTGCAAATCCGCTTGTTAGCCGCCAAAAACGGGAAAACGACGATCAGCTTTCACCAGGAAAACCTCCCGGACGCAGCGGCGCGCGAACAGATGAAGCAGCAGTGGGAGGAAGCGCTGGAAAAGCTGAAGGAAAAAGCTTGCCTGAGCGCGGAGGAAAACGAGGGGAGCAGTGTCCGATGAACAAGTTCAGCCATATGGATTTGCGAGTGAAAAGTCTGGAAAAATCGTTGCCCTTTTACGAAAAGCTGCTGCCTGCGCTCGGGTTTACGCGCATGTTTCACAGTGCGAACTGGCGCGTGTTTGCAGCGGAAGGCGAGCTGCCGAGTGTGCCGTACTTTGCGATCACCGAAGACCCGGAGCACGTCCCGAACGGCAATCTGATCGGCTTCTGGGCGAGCGACCGGGACGAGGTAGACCGGATGGCCGCGCTCGTGGAGCAGTCCGGGGGGACCATTCACAGCGGGCCGCAGTTTTTTCCCATCAGCCCCACCTACTACGCAGTCTATTTCCAGGACCCGTGCGGCAACCGGTACGAGATCGTGCATCGCCTGAATTAAACGAAGAAGCTGTAGCCGACGTGTGAGCGGCTACAGCTTTTTTTGTGCGCCACTCGGCATGCGGCAGGGAAAGCCCGGCTTTATGGACGTCAGCGGAGCGCAAGCGCTTCGACTTGCGCCATGCAGCAGCACCGCGCAAAAAAGACCAGGCACAGCGTTCAGGCGGGACCGCAAACGCCGTCAACACGCTTGACCAGCTTCCCCCGACCGTCTGACCTACAAGAGCGTAGCGCAGTATCTCCGGTACTCGTTCGGCAGCATCCCGGTAATTTTGCGAAACAGCTCGGAGAAACGGCTGGAGTTGTGGTAGCCCACGAGCTGCGCAATCTGGTTGATCGGCATGTCCGTGCTGCTGAGCAACTGCTCCGCCCGGCTCATCCGCTTGTTCTGGATATATTCCGTAATCGTGCATTTGTAAACGAGCTTGAACGTGCTCTTGAGCTTGGTCGTCCCCATGCAGGCGATCCGGGCGAGCGACTCCAGGTGGATGTCCTCGGCAAAGTGGTCGTCGATATAGGCGGTCACAGCCTGCAGACTGTCCAAATCCGCCTTGGACACGTATTTGCTCGGATACGTCTTTTTTTGCTGCTGGGCTTTTTCGACGATCAGCGAGACTGCCTCCGCCACCTTGCCCTCGTAGTACAGCTTGGCCGCGATGCCGGTGCCGCGAAACTGTCTGATCTGTCGGAACAGAAAGACGAGCTCGGGAAAATTCATCAGTCCGTCCACGCTGAGAAAAGACGAGCGCGGGTCCGTGTACTCATCCGGGTATTTTGTTTTCAAATAATCTTCGTAATACTCCGGCGTAATCTCGATCCCCGTCGAACGGATCGGGATATTTTTATGGTAGCGCGCCCGATACACGTTGTTGCAGCCAAAATGCACGCGGATGCAGCCGGAGGACAGGCGCTTGTACGGGTGCAGCTCTTCGCCCGAGACAGAGTCGTAGTAGTTCAGGCTCAAATACTTCGGCTGCTGAAATTCCAGGAACAAATCCTCATAAAAAACGAAGTCGAGAATCGAGATGGCAAACAGGTTCTCCCGGGAGTACGTCCAGTAGTGACCGGAGCCTTTTTCGGGCGAGACGGAAAAGCACGTCCCTGCCTGACTGTAGGGCACCTGGCTGTCATCCTGGTAAAAACCGCATTGCATCAAGCAAGGCACATGCATTTCGGTCACGATGTCCTTCATTTGCTTTCACCTCCAAATACCGTGATCGGACGAAAACATACCACGAAAAGACGCACCTGCGCCCAGCTCATTGACCCTCCAAGTTGGATAAAAATAAAATGGAACCAAGTCACTGGAAATGAAAATTGATCTCATTTACAGTTCTCTACATTTTTGCAATAGGACATAAGGAGGAACGATCATGGAAGCTCAAGTCTCACCCCTGCAAAACAGATGGACGTTGCGGGATTTCATCACACTCGCCATCTTCAATGTCGTCATGCTCATCATCATTACGTTCTGCCCGATTTTTACCTTCGCCTCTTACCTGATTGTCGGCGGGATCACCGCTCTGCTCAACGGACCGCTCTATGTGGTCATGGCGAATAAAATCAACAAAAGAGGCGTACTGTTCTTATCCGCTATCATTACGGGCCTGTATTTTGTCGCTTATGGCTATGCGTATTTCCTGCTGGTGCTCGGCGTCATGGGGATCATTTGCGAACTGGTTCTGTGGGGCCAGGAAGGCTATAAAAACCCTGTGCGCAACGCCATCGCCTACGCCTTGTTCTATGTAGGCTACTCGCTGTGCGGGATGGTTCCGCTCATTTTCTTCCGCGACGAGTACATTGCGACTCTGTCCAAAAGCTACTCCAAAGTGGCGCTGGATGAAATGCTCTACTACTACGGGACTCCGAGCATGGCGATCACCATGTGCCTGATTTCGGCAGCGGGCGGCCTTGTCGGTGTCATGATCGGGAACATGCTGTTCAGAAAACATGTGAAAAAGGCCAAGCTGGCATGAGGCAGCCAGGTCCAAAGACACACCTGCTGGTGCTTCTTCTGGCGAGCATCCTGACGATCCTCATCAAGGACGACCTGCAGGTACATATGATGGTGGCTTTAAGTGTAGTGTACTTGGTCTTAAATCGGCTGTCCAGAAAGGTACTTCCCTTTATTCTCGTTTATGTCCTGTCTCTGGCTGTTTCTTTTGCCATGCCGGAGACGCTCGGGACGATGAAGCTTGTTTTTTATTCGTTTGCCAGAATGATGCCGCTGGTCATGATCGGGGCGACGCTGATGTACTCGCCCCCCGGCAGCATCATGTGCGTCCTGGAGCGGATGTCAGTGCCGCGGCCGATTACCGTGATGATTTGCATTCTGATCCGCTTTTTCCCGGTGGTGCTGTTGGAGATGAAGGCGATTCGCGACGGCATTCGCGCGAGGGGGATTTTTCCGCACTGGTACAGCGCGCTGCTCCATCCGGCCATGGCTTACGAATGCTATTTCATGCCGCTGGTCGTGCGCTGCCTGAAGCTCTCCGCCGAGCTGGCTTCGTCGGCCGAGCTGCGCGGGATCGAGAGCGACTGCGCGAGGACGTCGATCCATGCGTTTCATTTCCGGACAGCCGACGCACTGGCGCTGGTCATCTACATTATAGCGGCGACAGCTATTTACGGAGCGGGAGGGATGATGGCATGATCGAGCTGACAGATGTCACCTTCCATTATGAGAGCGAAGACGGGACGCCCGGCAGTGAGACGGGGGTCAACCAGATCAACCTGTCGGTAAAAGCCGGACAGTGTGTCGTGCTGTGCGGGCGTTCGGGCAGCGGCAAAAGCACGATGATGCGGCTGGTCAACGGCCTCGCCCCCGGCTTTTACGCAGGCAAGCTCAGCGGCACGGTCCGCGTGGGCGGGAAAAGTCCCGCGGAGCTTTTGCCGCAGGAGAGAACGCGGCTGATGGGCGTCGTGTTCCAGGACCCTCGAAGCCAGTTTTTTATGGAAAACGTCCGCGACGAGTTGGCGTTTTCCGCGGAAAACATCGGGATGGACCCGCAAGAAATCAGGGAGCGGATCGACAAAGTAGCGAAGCAGCTCGGTGTGTACCATCTGCTCGACCGTTCGCTGCACAGGCTGTCCAGCGGCCAAAAGCAGCGCGTAGCGATTGCGGCTGCATCGGTCCTGGCCCCGCCGCTGCTGTTGCTAGACGAGCCTACGGCCAATCTGGACCAGTCCTCGACGCGAAATCTGATCGAAATTTTGGGAAGGCTCAAGCAAAACGGCACGACTCTGCTCATTTGCGAGCATCGGCTGACGCCGTTTTTGCCTGTAGCGGATCGGTATGTGTGCATGGAAAACGGCAAAATCGCGCAGACGTGGACGAGGGATGAGTTTGCCGAACTGCCGATGGAAGCGGTGCGGCCGTACGGGCTGCGCCACCCGGACATGGCTTGTGCCAGCAAGGCGGAGGATCAGGCGAAGAAGGCCACACCGTCCGAAATCGCGCTGGAAGGGCGAGGGCTTTCGTATTTTTACCGCAGAAAAGGCGACGGAGTCTCGGAGGTCGACATTACGCTGCCAAAAGGAACTGTCACGGCGCTAACGGGAGAAAACGGGGCCGGAAAGACGACGTTGAGCAAAATTTTGTGCGGGCTGCTGCGCGAGCAAAAGGGCACGGTCCACTACGGCTCCGCCCGCTATTTTGCGAGCAAAAGGCGCGCAGCGAGCTACCTGGTCATGCAGGACGCAGACTATCAGCTCTACGCCGACAGCGTGGGCAATGAGATCGTGATGGGCAGACGGCTGGACGAGGAGCTGCGCCAGCGCGCCTATGCGGCGATGGAGGCGTTTGGCATCGAAAATTTGCGCGACAGGCATCCGGCGTCCTTGTCGGGCGGAGAAAAGCAGCGGGTCACGATGGCGGCCGCCTACTGCTCGGACGCAGAGTGGATCATTCTCGACGAACCGACGAGCGGACTCGATGGGGATGGCGTCCTCAAGGTGGCAGCGTGGGTGAAAAAGCTCGCCCAGGCTGGCAAAACGGTAGTCATCATCACGCACGACCAGATTTTGTCCGGGCTGGCCAGCGATCAGATTGTGGAATTGAAAGCAACGCACGATGTGGAGACGATTTTCACAGAGCAAGGAGTGAGAACCGTTGAAACGTAAGCCAAAAACAGGAATGGCTCGACTGCTGGAGCTGGCAGGTGAAAAAAAGACGCTGATGGTCTGCTCGGCAGTTTTGTCTACCGTAAGCGTCTTTTTGCTGCTCGTCCCGTACTTGTCGATTTACTACGTTCTGGCTGAGCTTTTGCGGCATGCCGCAGACATTTCGGCCGTCGATGCGAGCTATGTCATTGCCTGGGCCGTCCGGGGCGTGGCAGGGCTTTTGCTCGGCTATTTGTTTATGTACGTCGGCGGGATGTGCTCGCACATTGCCGCCTTTCGCATTTTGTACGGCATCCGGGTGCGGTTGGCCGACCATATCGGTGCGCTACCGCTCGGCTACTTCAACAAAAATGCCACAGGCAAAATCAAAAAAGTCGTGGAGCTGGACGTGGAGCGAATCGAGCTGTTCATCGCCCACCAGTTGCCTGACCTGATTAATACGGCGGTGATGCTCGTCGTCATCGTGGTCGCGATGTTTTCGCTCGATGTATGGCTGGCGCTGGCCTGCATCATCCCGATGGTGCTCGGCTTCGCTGCCCAATATTCGATGATGGCTGGGAAAAAGGCGAAGGCGGGGCTGAAGGAATACTTTGACGCGCTGGAGGCGATCAGCACGTCCTCGGTGCAATACGTGCGCGGGATGCCGGCGATCAAAATTTTCGGCCAGACGGTGCATTCGTTCCGCAAGTTTTACCAGGACATGCTGCATTACCGCGATTTCAGCCTGCGCTACACGGACAATTTCGAGCTGGGCTACGTGTCCTTCAAGGTAGTCATGCTCTCGCTGGCGACGTTTTTCTTTCCGGTCGGCCTGTTTTTCATCAGCCAGGACCCGGATCACGTCGCTTTTGCTGCTACGCTGATGCTGTTTCTCGTGCTCGCTCCGGGGATATCCACGCCGATTTTCAAGCTGAACAACTTCGCCTCGGCGATGACGACGATTGCCGAGGGCGTAAAACGCATTGACGAGATGCTGCAAGAAAAAGCGATCCCGGAGCCGGAGCACGGTGCGAAGCCGACGGGCTATGACATCGAGTTTCGCGACGTCTCCTTTTCGTACGAGGGCGAGGGCGGCAACGAGGTGCTGCAGGGAATCAGCTTTGTCGCGGCACAGGGAAAAATTACGGCGCTCGTCGGTCCGTCAGGCTCGGGCAAATCGACCGTTGCGCAGTTGATTCCACGCTTCTGGGACGTGCAAAAAGGGACGATTTTCATCGGCGGCGTAGACATCCGCGAGATGAAGACGGCGGAGCTGATGGACGCCATGTCCTTTGTTTTTCAGGACAGCTTCCTGTTTACGGACACGCTTTACAACAACATTTTGTCCGGTCGGCCGAGTGCGACGAGAGAGGAAGTGTACGCTGCGGCGAAGGCGGCGCAATGTCACGGGTTCATTGAGCGGTTGCCGCATGGCTACGATACGCTGATCGGCGAGGGCGGCGTGCACCTGTCGGGCGGGGAGCAGCAGCGGGTGTCGGTTGCTCGCGCGATTTTGAAAAACGCGCCGATTTTGATTCTCGACGAGGCGACAGCGTACGCCGACCCGGAAAACGAATACGAGATGCAGCTTGCCTTGGGAGAGCTGATCCGCGGCAAGACGGTGTTGATTATCGCCCATCGGCTGACGACGATTTGCGAAGCCGATCAGATCATCGTGCTGAAAAACGGCAAAATCGAGGACAGCGGCACGCATCGCGAGCTGCTCGCCCGCGGCGGATTGTACAAAAACATGTGGGCTGCCTATACGAGCTCGGCTGACTGGACGATTGATCTCAGGCAGGAGAAGGAGGTGTACGGCTGATGCGCAAGCTGCTGTACGACATTACGGCCGGCAACCCCGGGAAAATGTGGAAGCCGATCCTTTGGGCCGTGCTGGCGAATCTCGCCAACATGCTGCCGTTTGGCTGTCTGGCCTGGGCCGTGAGCCTCGTTTACGCCTACTATGCCAAAGAGCAGGCTGCGCTCGATACGCAAAGCTTATGGCTGGCGTGGGGAGGCATGGCCGTATTTCTGATCGTCGTGTTCTACTGTGAGCGAAAAGCGTATCGCGCGATCTATCGCGGCGCGTACGAAGCGTCTGTCGAGGGCCGGACGAATCTGGCCGAGCACTTGCGCAAGCTGCCGCTTGGCTTTCTCATGCGCAAGGACGCAGGCGAGCTGGGTCATGCGATCATGAACGATTTTACCCAGATTGAAAATGCCGGAACGTCGATTTTGCCGCAGTTGATTAGCGGTGTGCTGATCCCGTTTCTCGCGTTTTTCGGCCTGCTGTTCTGGGACTGGCGCATGGCCGTGGCGATGCTGGCCGGATTCCCGGTCACGATCCTCATTTTGTGGGGCGTCTCCCGACTGGAACGAAGGCTCGGCACGAGCCATTCCCGGGCCAAAGTCGCCCTCGCGAACTGCCTGCAAGAATATTTGTACGGCATGAAGGTCATCAAGGCGTACAATTTGCGCATCGACAACTTCCAAAGGCTGAAGCAGTCGTTTTACCGCTACATGCAAGAGAGCATCAGGCTGGAGGGAGTGCTCGGCCCGTTTTTCCTCGTTGCCATGGCATTCATGCAGATGGGCGTATCGCTGTTGACGATTGTCGGCGTCTATCTCGTGCTCGGCGGCGAGTTGACGGTTCCGCTGTTCGCAATGTTCCTGTTGGTCGGGGCGCGCATTTTCGACCCGCTGTCTGTCGCGATCATGCGCCTGCCTGCGTTCAAGTACGATGCGATGGCGGGAGAGCGCATCGTCAATCTGCTGGCCGAGCCGATCATGCAAGGCGAGCAGGCAGCGCCTGAGGAGCACGACATCCGCTTGGAAGAGGTGAGCTTTGGCTATGACGACGGCACGCTCGTACTGGACGGCGTGTCTGTCGAGATGAAAAAAGGCACGCTGACGGCTATCGTCGGGCCGTCCGGCAGCGGAAAAAGCACGCTGCTGCGGCTGATCGCGCGCTTTTACGATCCGGTCGGGGGACGGGTGCTGTTCGGCGGAAAAGATGAACGCGAGATAGACCCGGAGAAGCTCATGCAAAAAATTTCGATGGTATTCCAGGATGTGTACTTGTTCCAGGACACGATCCGCAACAATATTCGCTACGGGCGGGAAGATGCGACGCAGGAAGAGATTGAGGCCGCAGCCAAGGAAGCGTGCTGCCACGACTTCATCATGAAGTTGCCGAACGGCTACGACACGATGGTCGGCGAGGGCGGCTCCACTTTGTCCGGCGGCGAAAAGCAGCGCATTTCCATCGCCCGGGCGATTTTGAAAAACGCTCCGGTGCTGCTCCTGGACGAAGCGACTTCCTCGCTCGACCCGGAAAACGAAGCCGACATGCAGCAGGCGATCGGGCGGCTGGTCAAAGGCCGGACGGTCATCATGATCGCCCATCGGCTGAAAACGGTCGTGAACGCCGACAACATCATCGTGCTGGAAAAAGGCAAGGTCGTGGAACAGGGGCGGCACCAGGAGCTGTTGGAAAAAGGCGGGCTGTACGCCCGGCTGTGGGAGCTGCAGCGAAGAACGAGCGGGTGGAAAATTACGGCGTAGCGTCTGCATGAAGGCCATGAGGGACAACGGGCGCGCGTGTTGGACGATTATCCAGTCATTGACAGTTCACAGCGGCTCATGGTAGGATGGACGCAATTGAGAGGAACGGAGGGTTACGTGTGACAAACTAATTTTTCGGTTTCATTCCTGGCACAATGATTGGAAATAGCACGAAAAAGGCTAAGTCGTGTGCGTACGGTAATCGAAAAATGGTTTGCCTGCATGGTAACCGGTTTGCAGGACAGGTAGGGGAAGTTTTTCAAGCGACGGCCCCGCTTGCCCTGAAAAACAAAAGAAGAGAAGGAAGCGAATGGAACGGTCATTTTCACGGTTTCGCCCGCTGCCGTTTGCCATTGCGCGCTGCAAAAGCGGCTCTGCTTTTTGCGCGGCGTGCTTCAACGCGGCAAGTCTGCGGCGTTTGGCGCGGTTCTTTTTCTCTGCTTTTTCGATTACACCAGCACAGGCAGCCAGCCTGTGTTTTTTTGTACTGTAAGATTTATAAGTGCAACTAAGGCTGCGCCAACGGCTTGGCGCAGCCAAGTTTTCACTCGGGCAGCCTTGACTGTCCGCGCGCAAACGGCCTGGCAAAAGTCCGGCCGTTCATGAAAAGATTGCATTTTGAAGGAGGAGAAACGAATGACCGAACAAATGGTGAATCGAAATGGCGTGGAGCTTTGCACGGAAAGCTTCGGCAATCCGGCCGATCCGGCTATTTTGCTGATTATGGGGGCGCAGGCGTCGCTCGTCTGGTGGGAGGAACCATTTTGCCAGCGGCTGGCGGACGCGGGCCGCTTTGTCATTCGCTACGACAATCGCGATGTCGGCCGCTCTACCACTTTTGAGCTGGGCAATCCGGGCTATACGTTCGAGGACATGGCAGACGACGCGATTCACATACTCGATGCCTACAAAATCGAGCGGGCGCACATCGTCGGCATGTCGATGGGCGGGATCATCACGCAGATCATCGCTTTGCGGCATCCGGAAAGAGTGCGGACGATCGGCTTGCTGGCAACGTCCAATTTCGCCCCGGATTTGCCGCCGATGGAGGAGAAGATCGTGCAATTTTTCAGCAATGTAGAAGAGCTAGACTGGGAAAAGGAGCAGGACGTGATCGACTTTTCCGTCGCGAAGTGGAAAGTGCTCGTCGGCTCCCGGCACCCGCTTGACGAGCAGCGGACGTATGAGCTGGCGACAGCGGAAGTAAAACGCAGCCGCAAGATGGCAAACATCAACAATCACGCGCTGATTCCCGGCAGCGAACCGTATTTGGCCCGGACGGCAGAAATCGCGGTCCCTGCCCTGGTCATTCACGGCACAGAAGACCCGATCATTCCGTATCCGCACGGTGTCGCGCTGGCGCGGACGATTCCCGGCGCCGCGCTGGTGACGCTGGAAGGAACCGGGCATGAGCTTCCGCAAGGCGACTGGGACGTTATTATCGGCGCAATCTTGCAGCATACGCAGGGGGACGGCGCAGCGTAGCAGGCGGCCCGTGCTACCACCCTGCTTCTTCGATCTCGTCTTCCTCGCAGAGCAAACGCTCCATCTGCTCGCGGTCCACGTGTGCGAGTCCCCAGTCGCAGATCATTTCCAGCAGCGGGATGAGCGAGAGTCCTTTTTCCGTCAGCGCGTACTCGACGCGGGGCGGCACCTCGGGATAGACGGTTCTCGACACGAGGCCGTCTTCTTCCAACTCGCGCAACTGGTTGGTCAACGTTTTGTGGGAGATGTCGCGGATGTAGCGATGCAGCTCGCCGAAGCGCCTGGGCGCGTGTTCGTACAGCTCGTACAATATCATCACTTTCCACTTGCCCTGGATGATTTGCAAAGTGGCGTCAAATTCGTTCAAGTACTTTTTCTTCGTCATGGCGCTGTCCTTTCTTACGTGCAGGTTAGTAGCTCACTTCAAAGTGCTTACTGGCGGAGTCGCGGGCGCTCCATATATACTCACTTTACCATGAATCAATCAGGAAAGAGGGGACCGAGGATGAAGAAGGGATTCGTCGTCATTACAGGGGCTTCGTCTGGCATCGGCAAAGCGACAGCCGCTCTGTTTATCGAAAAAGGACACAACGTGCTTTTGCTCGCGCGGCGCGTGGAGCGGCTGGAGGAATTTCAGGGCGCTACGGTCCGCAAGGCGCAGGTCGACGTGACGGACGAGCAGGCGCTGAAAAAAGCGATCGCGGAAGCGGAGGCGCAGTTCGGCCCGGTGGAGGCGATCGTCAACAATGCGGGGCGGATGCTCCTCGGCGATATCAGCAAGCAGGACAGCAGCGAATGGAAAGACATGTACGCGGTCAATGTCATCGGCGTGCTAAACGGCATGCAGGCCGTGCTGCCGTCGATGATCGAGCGTAAGACGGGCACGATTATCAACATCAGCTCGATTGCGGGCAAAAAGACGTTTGCCGACCATGCGGCTTACGTAGGCACGAAATTCGCCGTTCACTCGATCAGCGAAAACGTGCGCGAAGAAGTGGCGAAGCACAACGTCCGCGTCATGACGATTGCCCCTGGCGTCGTCGAGACAGAGTTGTTGAGCCATACGACCGACGAGGCGATCAAAGCGAGCTACACGGATTGGAAGCACTCGATCGCAGGCGGCCTCGATCCGAGAACGATAGCGGAGACGATCTACTTTGCGTTCAGCCAGCCGCAGAGTGTCAATATTCGCGAGATTGTGCTGGCGCCGACGAGACAGCAAGGGTAACGAGCATGACCCCCGGGCGGATGACCGGGGGTTTGGTGCTTATTCGGCTTTATGGCATGGTTTCTGGGCAGTTATTTAGAGATAAAGAAAGTGGACAACGATCGTTTCTCTTAAAAAAAGAAAGTTCCCAGCTCAGTTGGCTTGGGAACTTTCTTTTTCAGTGCAAGACGGATTTTGTAACGATGGCTACGGCAAAATCGCAAACGAACGCACAGGGAACCCGGAGGCTTTTTCCGGCTTCGGCGTAATGTTGACGATTACGGCACCCTTGGCAGGCAGCTTGTCCAAGTTTTTCAGCAGCTCGACCTGATAGGTGTCCTGGGCCAGCACGTAATACTCGCCCAATAGCGCGCCGTTTTTCTGGAAGTCGACGCTGGCGTCGGTGTCAAACGTCTCATGCCCGATCGCTTTGATCTGCCTTTCCTCAAACAAAAACTTCAAGGCGTCCAGTCCCCAGCCGGGAGCGTGGTTGTTGCCGTCGGCGTCCTTGTTGTTGAACGCCTCCGCATCGGGCCAGCGCTTGCTCCAATCGGTGCGCAGGGCGACGAAGCTGCCGCTCTCGATTCGGCCGTGCTCGGCTTCGAACTGCAAAATGTCCTCCACGGTCAGCACGTAGTCGTTGTTTGCTTCTGCTTCTTTTGATTTGTCGATGACGACGAGCGGCAAGACGAGCTCTTTCAGCTCCAGCTCGTCCAGGTAGCGTTTGTTGCGCACAAAGTGGATTGGCGCATCCAGGTGTGTGCCGTATTGTCCGGCAAAAGTAAAGCTCTGCGAAAAAAAGCCGTCGTCATGCGTGAACAGCGTCTTGAATTCGGCTGAGTCGAAAGCGGCAAAATGCGGCGACTCCGGGCCGAACGTGTGCGTCAGATCGACCCATTCCTTTTCTTTCAGCAGCGTGATTGCCTGAATCAAATCGTTTGCCATGTGCCCACCTCGTCAACGTTTTTGGAATGTTCGCTCCAATCCTTCCTCAGCAAGCCGCCGGATCACAAGACGTACCCCTTTCATGAAGCGAGCAACGCGTGCGGAACGGATGAGGCCAAGATTATTCGCAGGCTGGCGGTTTCTCGCAATCAGGCAGTTGGAAGGATTTGTTATACAAACTACTTTAGGCGTTATAATTCCGAGTGTCAACAAGGGAATTAAACGCTAGGAAAAATTGACGCACAAGCCACTTGCGCAAAACGGAGAAATCCCATATAGTGAGCATATTGTTAGATAATCTAATTTGTTTTGTTGAGGTGCCTGATGCGCAAAAAAAATCAGCAAGATCACACGCCGGATCACTCATTGCCAAAGCTGGGCGTAAAGCCGTATGCCGATTTGCTGGCGAAGACGGCTGCCAGCGAAACCAACCAGCATACTGCGTACATGGGGCTGTTGATGCTGTGGCTGTCCGACCACGTACTGGATGTCATGGACCAGGAGCTGGCTCCGTACGACATTACAGAGAGCAAGCTTGATCTGCTGCTTTTGCTCACGCTGCACGACGGAAAAGAACTGATTACCCCGTCTGCGATTGCGGAACGATTGGGGATTCGGCGGGCTTCAGCGACGGCGCTGCTCGATTGGCTCGAAAAAAGAAACTGGATCGTCCGCGAGCAAAACTCCGCAGATCGTCGGCGGGTGCATGTGAAAATTACGGCAGAGGGGCGCGCGCTCGTAGAAAAAGTGTTGCCTGCCTATTGGTCAGTTTGCTCCTCGCTGTTCCATGAGCTGGAGCCGGAGGAACTGCATGTGTTGGAAAACGTGCTGGTCAAGCTGAACCGGACGATGGAGAACAGGCTGGGAGTGGGGAGGTAAATTTTTTTCGACAAATAATTAGATTATCTAACTATATCTCTTTCCGTAGGTTCATCCTGGATGGAAATTCGTTCCGCTAGCCATCTGGGATGAAAAAATCTCTCCATGATTCACGCTTGACGAAAACAATAATCAAAAAGAGGTGGCATTTGCTCATGAAAACCGAATTGATCCACCAAAAAAGCTACGCGCTCATGACAGCCGTATTAAGCTGGGCGGGAATGGCTGTCATGACCAGCCTGTATGTCACGATTCCCCTCTTGCCTCTGTTTGCGGAAAACTACGGAGTGTCCCTGGCGGAAGCGGCGGCGACAGGAAGTGTGTTTTCGCTCGGCTTTGCGCTGGGCTGCCTGGTGTACGGGGTGCTGTCAGACAAATACGGGCGAAAACAGGTGATTTTGAGCGGGCTATTTGTGTTGATTGTGCTTTCCTTCCTGCTGGGCACAGTGGACAGCTTTGGCTGGCTGATCGTGCTGCGAGGCTTGCAGGGAGCGGCGGCCGCCAGTTTTTCCCCGGTCGCGCTGGCTTACGCCGTCGAAATGTTTCCGCTCGAAAAACGAGTGACTGCCATTGGCTTCATCAGTACCGGATTTCTCGTGGCCGGGATTGTCGGGCAGGTGGTTGGCGGCTGGCTCAGCCAACTGTACGACTGGCGATTTTTGTTTGACGTACTGGCTGTCGCATACGTCATCACGTTTTTGTTGATTTGGTTGTTCCTGCCAAAAGGCGAGCGCCTGTATCCGGACGCCAGCGTCTGGGAACCGTTCCGGCAGATCAGGCACGTTTTTCGGGTCAAAAACTTGCTGCTCGGCTATGTGATTGCCTTTGTGCTGTTGCTGTCTTTTGTGAGCATGTACACGGTTCTCGGCGCATACTTGAGCGGGCCAGCCTATGGTCTTGATGCGCAACAAATTGTGTGGGTCCGTGCGGCAAGCATTGGCGGGATGGTTTTGTCGCCGCTCGCCGGGCACCTGTCCAAACGCTTTGGCGTCCGCGGCGTTCTGCGCTTCTCCTTGCTGCTCGCCGTTGCCGGGCTTGCGCTGCTGGGCGTGGGCGCCTCCTTGCCGGTGCTCATCGGGATGACGCTTGTGTACGTCAGCGGTATCGCTCTCGCCGTTCCTTCTCTCATCTCGCTGATCGGTCAGTTGGCCGGGAAGCTGCGCGGGCTTGCGGTATCCGTCTATACGTTTATCCTGTTTGCCGGAACGAGCGTCGGGCCGATCCTCTCCATTCACTGGATGAAAACGGCCAGCTACGCCATGACGTTTTGCCTGCTGGCGCTGGTGCTTGGCTAAGGACTGTTGGCAGCGTGCTTGATTCGCGACGAGGCTTCTGAGAACAAGCGCGCAGAAAGGCAAGCGGGGTAAAAGCAAGCCGCCGCTTCTTTTTTACGAAAACAGCAAGCGAGAAGAAGCCCGCACGCTTGTTTTTGGTATCCTGATAAAAAGCAGCTTGTTTCCCCCGAAAAAACGAGCAAAGGAGAAACGACTATGACGAGAGAGCTTTGGATCAATTTGCCTGTGAAGGACGTGAAAAAGTCGAAGGCGTTTTTCGCCGCCATCGGCTTTTCGTTCCACCCGCGCCATGAGCACAGCGACGATATGGCAGGTCTTGTAATCGGCGAGCAGAAAACGCTGGTGCTGCTTTTCCCGGAGGCGACCTTCCAGACGTTTGCGCAAAATGAACTGGCAGACACGAGGCGCGGCACAGAAGTGTTGTTTTCCGTCGAGGCGGCCAGCCGCGAAGAAGTGGATGATCTGGTGAAAAAGGTCAGGGAGGCAGGCGGGACGGTGTTTGCCGAGCCGCAGGAGCAGGGCGGCTGGATGTACGGGGCCGGATTTGCCGATCTGGACGGACACCGCTGGAATGTGCTGTACATGGACATGGCGAAGGCGCCGCAAGGTTTTTGACCAAAAAGCAACTTCAGGCGGGCTGGTCAGGCAGGCAGGGCTGTCGGCTTTGCCGCACAGGAAAAGCTTCATCGGCGAATCTGGATTTTGTGCATGGCTACTTGCGCGGACTGTCCTTATAATTTTGGGGAGACTCCATCAAAACCGAGGAAAAGAGGTCCGAGCATGCGGAAGCGATTCATTACGGAGAAAGTGGCGGGCTTTGAACTGTCCATCCATTTGCCGAGCAGCTATACAGAAGAAAACAAACGCTATCCTGTCGTCTACTTGCAGGACGCAGGCAAAGTCGCGATGGATGGGTACAATTACCTCGATCATTTGTTTAACAGCAAGCAGCTTCCGGAGCTGATTCTCGTCGGCATCAAGCCGCACGACCGGAATCACGACTACACGCCGTGGCCAGAAGGGGCGCTTGTGGCGGACAGGCCGTCGTTTGGCGGCGGAGCGAGCCGCTACGTGCAAGCGGTCGCAGACGAGATCAAGCCGCACATCGACGCGAATTATTTGACCATGCCGGAACCGGAGCACACCGCGATTGCAGGCTGCTCGCTCGGCGGACTGGTCAGTGCGTACGCGTACTTCAATCGCCCGGAGACGTTTGGCAAAAGCGCCTGGATATCCGCTTCGTTCTGGTACGAAGGCTTCATCTCGTACATGCAGGAGAGGGCTTTGCCTGCTGAGAAGCATCGCGTCTATATGTACGTCGGCGAGCTGGAAGGCGTCTACAAAAAGACGATCCAGTCGGGAATGGTCGCGCAGACCAAAGCGGCGCACCGTCTCCTGCTCGAAAAAGGCTTTCCGCCGGAACATCTGAAGTTCGAGACGGACCCGCTCGGGACGCACGATTCTTTTTTCTTCGCGTTTCGCTTCATGAATGCGTTGAAATGGCTGTTTGGCGACGGCACGGACGCGTTCCCGCGTGAACGCGCAAACTGAATGGGACGAAACCCGCGGCAAGGACGCTGTCGGCCGCGTCAATATCCGCATCGAGTACATGGGAAAAACGTACTCGGGCCGCGCCATGGATACGGACATTATCAAAGCGAGTGCACTTGCTTTTTTGAACGGGATCAACGCAGCGGTGCTCGATCTGGTCGCGGTCGGGTAAAAAGGCTGCCATGGAGCGGTGCGGAAGCGACTCGAACAGCATAGCATGCAGACGCTGCCCGCGCCGCCTGCCCCTTTGGCTTCGCCGGGAAAACGGACGTATATAATGGCAAAATCGGGACACACTGAGTCCTATACACTGTTAACCACCTTTTTCAACCCTCGCCCTAGCCAGCGAGGGATTTTTTTTGGCAAAAACGCTGGACTCTCCGCTTGGGGGAGTCTTTACACTAAAGGGGAAAGGAGGGCGGACACGTGCTGTACACGGTCAAGGAAGTATCGGAGCTTTCCGGGGTGACGATCAAAACGTTGCACCATTACCACAAGATCGGCTTGCTCGTGCCGAGCGAGATCAGCGAAGCGGGCTATCGGCTGTACGGCACAAAAGAGCTGGAGCGCCTGCAGCAAATTTTGTTTTATCGCGAGCTGGATTTTCCGCTGCAAAAAATTCGCGAGTTGCTCGACGGCGAGCCGGAGCGGGAACTTCTTTTGCAAGAGCAGGAACGGCTTTTGCTGGCCCGGCAAAAACGAGTGGAAAAAATCATGGGCACGCTTTTGGCGATCGCCGCAGAAGCGTATGCGGCCAGTGAAAAAGGAGCATAGCGACGAGGAAGAGGACCATTTTCGCATGGTCCTTTTTTATGGAAAATAAGCTTCCAACGGTCGGCAGAATTTGGAAAAAACAAGGCCGATATATTGACAGAAAAATCTAGGACTGCTATAAAAAATAGTGGATAGCACTCACCATGCTAGAGTGCTAACAAGTGTGTCGTGCAAAAGAAGAAGGGAGAATGTCCGATGGAAAAGAAGCAGTTTCAGGCGGAATCGACGCGACTGTTGGAAATGATGATCCATTCCATTTACACGCAAAAAGAGATTTTTCTGCGTGAGCTGATTTCCAATGCGAGCGATGCGATTGATAAAATTTATTACAAATCGCTGACCGATCCTCAGCTAGTTTTTGATAAAGACAATTACTTCATTAAAATCACCATCGACAAAGACGCCCGCGAGCTGACGATTACCGATACGGGGATCGGCATGACCGCCGAAGAGCTGGAAACCAACCTGGGCGTGATCGCGAAAAGCGGCTCGCTCGCCTTCAAAAAAGAAATCGAAGCGAAGGATGGCTACAACATCATCGGGCAATTCGGGGTGGGCTTCTACTCCGCTTTCATGGTCGCCGATGTCGTGACCGTTATCAGCAAGGCGCTCGGGGCAGAGACAGGCTACAAATGGCAATCCAGCGGCGCAGATGGCTATACGATCGAGCCGTATGAAAAAGAGACGGTCGGTACCACGATCATCCTCAAAATCAAGGAGAACACCGAAGAAGAGCGCTACGACGAGTTTCTGGAAGAGTATCGCTTAAGAGCGATCATCAAAAAATACTCCGACTTCATCCGCTACCCGATCAAAATGGACGTCACTACCCACAAGCCAAAAGAGGGCAGCGACAACGAGTTTGAGGAAGCGCGCGAAGAACAGGTCATCAACAGCATGGTGCCGATCTGGCGCAAAAACAAAAGCGAGCTGAAGGATGAAGATTACGAGCAGTTTTACGCAAGCAAGCACTACGGCTTTGACAAGCCGCTGGCGCACATCCACGTCAGCGCGGACGGAGCCGTCGTCTATCAGGCGATTTTGTACATCCCGGAAAGCATTCCGTTCGACTATTACTCCAAAGAGTACGAAAAAGGTCTGGAGCTGTATGCCAATGGCGTACTCATCATGAACAAGTGCGCAGACCTGCTGCCAGACTACTTCAGCTTCGTCAAAGGGATGGTTGATTCGGAAAGCCTGTCCCTCAACATTTCCCGCGAGATGCTGCAGCACGATCGCCAGTTGAAGCTGATCGCGAAAAACATCGCCAGCAAAATCAAGGGCCAACTGCAAAGCATGCAAAAAAACGAGCGGGAGAAGTACGAGAAGTTTTATCAGGCGTTTGGCCGCCAGCTCAAATACGGCGTGTACAGCGACTTCGGCACGCATAAGGACACGCTGCAAGACCTCCTGATGTTCTACTCCTCGAAGGAGAAAAAGCTGGTGACGCTCGCCGAGTACGTGGAGAGAATGCCGGAAGACCAAAAATACATTTACTACGCAACCGGAGAATCCAACGAGCGCATCGAAAAGCTGCCGCAGACCGAGCTGGTTGCCGACAAAGGCTATGAAATCTTGTACTTCACGGAAGACATCGACGAGTTTGCGATCAAAATGATGCGCACCTACAAGGAGAAAGAGTTCCGCTCCGTATCCAGCGCAGATTTGGGCATCGAAGCGGACGACCAGGACAAGGCGGCAGACGCAGAAAACGCAGACAACCAGGAGCTGTTCTCGTACATGAAGAGCCTGCTCGAAGGAAAAGTCACCAGCGTAAAAGCGTCCAAGCGGCTGAAATCCCATCCGGTTTGCCTGTCCACCGAGGGCGATGTCACCATTGAGATGGAAAAAGTGTTGAACGCTATGCCGAACAGCCAGGGCGTCAAAGCGCAAAAGGTGCTGGAAATCAACGTCAACCACAACGTGTTCCAGTCGCTCAAGACAGCTTTTGCCGAGGACAAGGAAAAGGTGAACTTGTACACCGCCCTGCTCTACAATCAGGCATTGCTGATCGAAGGATTGCCGATCGAAGACCCGGTCGAGTTTACGAACGACATTTGCAAAATTATGGTGTAACCGCGCAAAGGCAACGGACAAAGAGCGGGAAACACACACGAAGAGGGATGCACAGGAGGCATCCCTTTTGGCGTGCGACGGGCAGTCGCATCTTTGCGCGATAGCGCGTGAGCTATCCTCTATTGTGCGCGGGGAAAAAAGGCGAGCAGACGGTACGTCGTTCGCTCAGCAGTCTTGCAATCCGCCTGCGCAGCCGATAAGATGGGAAAAATGGATGAGAACCGTTCCCGATCGCTCTTGGCGTTTGTCATCCAAAATACAGGGCCTGGAGGAGAGACAAAGATGTGGGAAGAAAAGTGGCAAAAGGACCGTGTTGCCAGCGCGGATGAACTGAGAAGTCTGGTAGGGGTTCCGCACGAGACGGTTGCGAACAAAAGCATTGCGCAGGTAGAGTCGCATGTCATTCATTACTTGTCCATGTCGCCGCTGTTTTTCCTGGCGACAGCAGATGCCGATGGACGCTGCGATGTTTCTCCGCGCGGCGATGAGCCGGGCTTTGTCAAAGTGCTGGACGAGCGGCACGTTATTTTTCCGGAAAGAATGGGAAACCGGCGGGTCGATTCTTTGCTGAACATTTTGGCGAATCCGCAGGTCGGCATGATTTTTCTCATTCCCGGGCTGGAAGAAGTGCTGCGCATCAACGGAAAAGCGACGATTACGAAAAACGCCGAGCTGCTCGCCGCGCAGAACTGGAAGGGCAAAACACTCGGGCTCGGTGTCGTCGTCGAGGTGGAGGAGTGTTTCATTCACTGCCCGCGCGCATTCAAGCAGGCTGGCGTGTGGAATACGGACTCGTGGGCGGACAAAGCGGACATGCCGTCGATCATGGAAATGTTCCGCGCCCATTTGCGAATCAACGGGGTTGCGTTGAAGGAAAACGGTTAGTGGCTCGCGGCGAAAAAAACCTTGAAGAAAGCTTCAAGGTTTTTTTCAACAGATAGGAATTTATAAGTTTTGGGATAGTCGAAAGGCTGTCCTGTTTTCTTTCTTTAGGGTAGGATTAGAATATGGATACGAACATACTTAGACGGATCTTTTTTGATGATAATAAGAATTGGGATGTTTTTGTAAAGAAGCATGGATGTCTAGTAGATTGAAATCAAATCGATATGGAACGGAGAGAATGTCATTCATTAACAAACGGCTGTCAGAGATTGCATGAATGGATACACCTCCATTAAATCGTTATCGTTAATAAAGATTCCGAATAAATGTTTAGAATCTATTGATATCAGTATTTACTGAGATGGTAAATTTTTCGAAATACCGACACGCACGCAAAAGAACAGTTCCTTGTCCCCGTGTAGCCAAAACCCCTTATTGGTTTTAATTCCAAATTACCCTATAATTAGGGCAACTAACTCATTAGACTCTCGGAGGATGTACTACTATGCAGAAATTTTTGGTAACGATCCTAGCTATGATTCTGGCGTGTCTCAGCCTTGCTGGTGTATCCGCACAAGGTGCAGGCGAACCAAACCAGCAACTGTACCCACTAAGAAAACCTACCGGGAATCAATGGGCTTTGAGTGATCGTAATGGCAAGATTCATGCGAGATTTACTTTGCCCAAATACGGTACGATACAGGAATTCAAAGATGGCCTCGGCCTTGTACGAAACACGAGCATAGAAAAGTGGGGAGTGATAGATCATACTGGCAAGCTCATTGTTCCCTATAAATACAACTATATTTCCAGTTTCTCCGAAGGGCTTGCAAGCTTTCAGATAGGGGAAAGAAGCGGGGTGATCGACCGTACAGGAAAGGAAGTCATCCCTCCAAAGTATGAGCGAATAGTAGGTTTCCGTTTTGGACGATCAGCTGCTTCTGTGAATAAAAAATGGGGACTCATCGACACGAAGGGGAATTGGATCGTGCAGCCTACCTTTGATTACGTAGGCTACATTCCCGAACGGCAGCAGTATTCCAATGATCCGATCCTCATTAAGCAAGGTCCTTACTACGGATATATGGATGCGAAAGGAACCGTTTTGGTCCCCCCTAAGTACGTCTTGGCAAAAGAATTTTCTGACGGATTAGCCGCTGTCCAAGAAAAGGATAAGCAGATTGGGTTTATTAACAGCAAAGGCGAGTACATCATCGCACCGATCTATTATTTTACCGTTCCCTTCCGGAACGGAATAGCCTATGCTTCGAGCTGGAAAGCGGACGGAAAATCGCTTGGAGGAGGATTGATCAATAAAAAAGGCGAATGGATCATCCCGCCAGGCGAATTTACTCCTTTTGCAGGATCATCGGATGTAGAGGAAGGCATTTACAGGTACTACACTAACAAAGAAGACGGTCAATCTTACGCGGGTGCTGTTACCCTGACAGGAGAGGTCATTCTCGAACCCAAATACTCAGCTATAGGCAGATTTTATAACGGTATAGCCATGGTTCGCCTGCACGACGGCAGGGAGGGCTTTATCAATCGCAAAGGAGAGTATCTTGTAAGTCCACGTTATTTTGGTACCTATCAAAGTCCATATGGCTCTCTTATGGATCGTAACGGTCTGTACGCCATCAATTGGGGTCTCGATGGCTATTTAGATTATACCGGGAAGTTGGTCATCCCGCCCTATCGATAAAATTTGGAGGCAGCAGCCTCACAGCGGAAGGTTACCAGGCAGCGCCAATCGGAGGGTGTGGCAATCGCGAATCAAGCAAGCCGCCAGCGAGACAGGACTTCCCAGCTCTACGATTCGCCACTGGGAAAAAACCGGGCTGATTACGACCGCGCGCGATCCGAAAAACGGCTATCGGCTGTTCAACCGTTCGCACATTCACAAAATCATGCTGTTGCGAGCGTTGCGTGCGCAGGTGTACTCGCCCTCCGTCGTAGAGCTGAAAAACGCCGTCGCCGAGATGAAGGAAGAAGATGTGCAGGAGGCGCGAAAAATCGCCGTGGACACCTTGCGTTATTTGCATCAGGTCAATGGCTGGCAAATGCGCGGCGTCCACGCTCTGTACGACCTGTGCCGTGTGCTGAAGCTGGTCGGGCAAGGGGGATGATTCCAGGACACCTGGATGCTAGAATTTGTTTTCCTGCTTCCATTCCACCTTGCGAAAAAACAGCGGCAGCTCCTGTTCATGCAGCGGCTTGCTCAGCAAATAGCCTTGCACAAAATCGCACTTCCACTTTTGCAAGGTATGAAGCTGCTCGTACGTTTCGATGCCTTCCGCGACGACGGTGAATCCCAGCTTTCGCGCCAGCGAGATGATCCATTCGACGAGAACGGTCCCTTCGTAATGATTGTTGATATGTGTGACAAACGAGCGGTCGATTTTGATCGTAGAAAGGGGGAGAGTCGTGATGTATTCAAGCGAGGAGTATTCCGTCCCGAAATCGTCCAATACGATTTTGATACCGTGATGGGCAAATCTTTTCAGTGAGTCGATCCGTCTGTCTTTGAGAGAGATGCGGTCCCGTTCGGTCAGTTCCAGCTCCAGCGATTGCGGGGAGAGAGCGGTTTGCTGCAAAATGCCGCACACCCGGTCAAAGAATAAGGAATCTTGCAATTGCAAGCCCGACAAATTGACGGACATGACGGAGTTGGGCATGTATTTTTCCTGAATTTGCTTGTTCTTTTGACAAGCGGTCTGGATCACCCAGTCTCCGATGGAATAAATCAGTCCTGTCTCCTCGGCGAGCGGGATAAATTCTGTGGGGGAGATCGGTCCAAAGTGCGGATGATTCCATCTGAGCAAAGCCTCAAAGCCGCGCACATTGCCAGATCCGGTCTCGAATTGGGGTTGGTAGTGCAAGGATAGTTGTTGAAGAGGCAATGCCTCTTGCAGATCATTGGCCAATCTCAACTTGTGCTCCAGGTCCTCGCATGTCGCATGCGGTGTAAACTCCATTTTTTACCCTCCATATGCAGTCCAAGTCTTCTGGGATTGATTATGCACCTGATGTATTAGATAAGTTTCTGTCTATGTATTAGGAGAGTGTGAAATAATCTCAAAAAAAGAGCACCATCCCATGCGTTTGTCTGCTAGTTCCTAGAGACGAATTTATACCCCACACCCCAGACGGTTCGAATGTATTTCGGTTCTTTCGGATTGTCTTCGATTTTTTTGCGCAAGTTGGCGATGTGGACGTCAATCGCCCGGTCTGTGACAAAAGAATCAAAACCGCGAAGCTCGTAGAGCAGCTCCTCTCGGCTGAACACCTTGCCTTCGTTTGTAATGAACAGGCGCATGATTTCAAATTCGGAAAAAGTCGTCTCGACGTGGAACTGGTTGACGTAGATCGCCCTGCGCTCCAGGTCGAGCAGAAACGTATTTTCCGGGCAAGCGATCGTCGTATCCGCCTGCTCGGCGTTCTCCACGGAGGCGGCCTGCTGTTGGTATTGGTGAGTTCGTCTGATTATGGCTCCGATTTTTGCTGAAATCTCTCGCAGTGAAAACGGCTTGCAAATGTAATCGTCCGCTCCTGCTTGCAAGGCTTCCACCCGATCGGATACGTCTGTCTTCATCGAGACGACGAGAATGGGAGCGAGCGAAAAGCTGCGCAGCTCGCCGCACAACCGGGTACCGCTCATATCCGGCAGAATCATGTCGAGAAGGATGACATCCGGTGCAAACGATCGGGCCAGCTCCAGACCTTTTTGTCCATGATCTGCTATTTTCACAGAATAACCTTCCTCGGTTAAATACATGGCCAGCATTTCACCCATAATCTGATCGTCTTCGATAATCAATAGTTTGTACATCAGATTCCTCACTCTTTCTGGGAGAAAGTTATTCATAAAGATGGGAAAGAGCTAGCAATGGTTCATGATTTCCTAATACTTTTCTCATATTTTAGCAAAAAAATGAGGAGAATGGACCTAATTTCACGAAAAATGCTAAAAATTTGTTAGGAGTTCGCCAGAGTTTCCAGCCACTCGGTTGCGAGAGCTAATACTTCGTCCAGTTGCCACGCAAGCTCGCTCATACATTCTTCATAATCGCTCCGGTTTGCCGATGGGGAGAGCAGACTCTCAACCTTTCTTGCTACGAGCAGCAATCGCTGGGCAGAGAGATTCCCGGCTACGCCGCTCAGCGTGTGCACCATGCGTCGGGCTTCCTCGGTATCGCCTGCGCGAAGCGTCTTTTGCAGCCGCTCGGCAAAATTCGCGTACTCGCGGGTGAACGTCCGGAGAATTTGCGTGTAGATCGGGAGTTTTCCATCCAGCCGCTCCAGCGCGAGCGACACATCCAGACAAGGCACAGGAATGGCCCGCTTCAACGTTTCTTTCATCTCTCCCAGATGAATCGGCTTCGTGATGACGCCATTCATGCCTGAGCGGTAGCAGTTGTCGTGCTCGGCTTTGATGACGCTCGCCGTCATCGCGATGATCGGCAGGCTCGCGTACTGCTTGTGCTGGCGAATGCGCAGCGTCGCTTCGCAGCCGTCCATTTCCGGCATGTGGACGTCCATCAGGATCAGATCCCATTTTTTCATGTCCAAAAGCTCCAGCACTTCCAGGCCGTTTTTGGCAATCGTGACGGCATAGCCTTCCCGGCGCAAAAATTCGACAGCCACGAGCTGGTTGATCTCGTTGTCTTCCGCCAGCATGATGGTGCCGCGATGTCCGGGAAACATGACGTTTTCGAAAGAAGCGCTCTGCGCGGGAGCCGCGACGTGGGCGGTGTGCAGTTCTTTATGCTCCTGCGCTCCCAGCAGGGCGCGCGTCACGTCCATGCGATTAATCGGCTTGATGAGAACGGCGTCAGGCTGGACAGCTTCCTCCAGCGAGGCCAGCTCGTCGCGTCCGTACTCGGTCGTCATGGCGATGGTCGCCGCCTCGCATGCTTCGGCGAGCGTGTGCAGGCGCCAGAGCGACTCGACGCCGTACATGTCTTCCGCCTCCATGTCGACGAAGACAAAGCAAAACGGGTTGGATTCGTCCGCCTCTTCCAGCAGCGCAAACGCCTCTCGCCACGAGGCGGCGCAGGTCGGAGCAAAGCGCAGGCTCACCAACATGTCCGCCAGGCTGCTCCGCATTTTGTCATGGTCCTCCACGACCAGGACGCGCTGGTTGGCGTAGCCGGGAGGAAGCAGCGAGCCGGGGCTTTCGTTCTCTTGCCAGGGCGCGTGCTCGAACGCGAGGGTAAAGGAGAAGCAGCTTCCTTTGCCAATCGTGCTCGTGACTTCGAGAGTGGCGCCCATCATTTCCACGAGGCTGCGCGAAATGACGAGGCCCAGTCCGGTGCCGCCGTATTTTCTGCTCGTCGTGCCGTCCGCCTGGGTGAACGGCTCGAACAGCTTGTCCATCTGCTCCGCAGACATGCCGATGCCCGTATCCTCCACGGCAAAGTGCAAAAGCAGGCTCTTTTCGTCTTCCTGCACCAGCGTGACGCGCATGGCGACGTAGCCCTGCTCGGTAAATTTGATCGCGTTGTGGCACAGGTTGAGCAAAACCTGCTCCAGCCGATGCTGGTCCCCGATCAGCTTGGGCAGCATTTTCGGCGGCAGCTCGACGATGATCTCGATTTGCTTCGTCCCAAGGTAAATGCTCAGCATGTGCGAGAGCCGGCGGACAAAGTCGTCGAGGTCAAAGCTGGCTTTTTCCAGCTCCAGCTTTCCGGCTTCGATCTTGGAAAAGTCGAGAATCTCGTTGATGAGCCGCAGCAACACCTGCGAGGAAGAGAGAATTTTGTCCAGGTAATCTTTTTGCACCAGCGTCATGACCGTTTTTTGCATCAGTTGCGACAGTCCGATGATCCCGTTTAGCGGAGTGCGGATTTCGTGGCTCATTCGCGCCAGAAAATCGGTTTTGGCTTTGCTCGCTTCTTCCGCCTCTTCCTTCGCGGCCAACAGCTCCGCCTGGATGCGCCGCTGCTCCCGAAGCATAATGTGCAGCAAAAGCGAAAGCATGCCGACCAGAATAAAAATCGACAGCCCGGTAATCAGGCTGGACAGCTCCTGTACGGAGTTCAACTGGCCGAGAGCTTCGCTCGAAGGCAAAACCGCTGCGACGGACCAGCCTGTAGAAGCGACGGGCGCATAGCCGATGTAGTAGCTGTTGTTGTCGATGGTGATGCGTTGCAGCCCTTTTTGGCCCGCGATCATGCTGTGGGCGATTTTTCCCATGTCCCCGGGCTGCTCCGTCAGCTTTTGCCGACTGACAAGCGCGGGGTTCGGGTGATACATGATCGTCCCGTCCCTGGAGAGCAGGATGGCATAGCCGGATTCGCCGATGGGATAGCTGCCGAGCATTTCCGGAATGTCGTCGAGCAAAATATCAATGGCGACGAAGCCCAAGAGCTTCCCGTCCTCTTTCAGCTTCATGGTGCCGCTGGTGACCATTTTTTTGGTCAAGTAATCTTCGTACGGCCCAGAAAAAACGACTTCGTCTGTGCGAACGGCGTCCTGGTACCACGGGCGTTGCTGGAGCGACCAGTCTGGCCCTGTAAGCTCGTCTGTGTTGCCGAATGTGAAGTTGCCCGCCTGGCTGGAAATCCAGACGAGTCCCAAGTTGCGGTCCAGCTTTTGGATGCCGTCCAGTGCGGCGGCCACATCCGGGTAATACGGGTTGGAAAACGCATCGTCCCGCGTTTTGACGGTTTGCAAGTAGCGAACGATCGACTGGTTGGTGCTCATCTGCTTGATGAGAAAGCTTTTCTGGGCGAAAAATGCGTTCATTCGCTCCGCCAGCGCCTGGCTTTGCAGAGTCAGTTTGCTCTCGATCTCGACTTTCATGATCCGATTGGTCTGGGAGCGCATGATGTAGCCGGACAGAGAGAAGGCGACGACGATGATTAACAGGATGAGGATGGTCAGTTTTCGGGCATGGCTGACGTGAAAAGTTTTCATGAGCGACCTCGCTATTTGTATGTAATCGCAAAAACTTTCGAGAAAAGACAGGACTCCATTCAGGTTGACGTATAAAATATTGGATGAAGGCAAAGGGGGGCTTGCATGTACACGTCGTTGACTGTGAAATATTTGAAAATTTCTTCTTATCTCAAGCTGTGTGTAGGGGCCGGCTTTTCTCTCGGCCTGCTGGTCGGGCTTTTCCAACTGGTTGTCCTGCTTTTGATGCGCGCGGTGGACCACACGAGCACTGCGGCCGCGACGAATATCCCGGACAGTCTGCTCGCGCTGGCAGGCACGATCTTGGCGTACACGTTTGGGGCGTTGAATTTCAGCCTTATTTCTTATTTTCCTTTTATGTTTCTGCTCAAACGTAAAAATGGAATCGCGATCGAAGGGATATTTGATTCGAGGGCGGAGCGTGTAAAATGATAGAGAAAGCTTTTCGTTCATTTATCAGGTCATGACATCCAGGAGAGAGTAGCCCATGTATTCATTGCGTCCTACGATGACGGTTGAGGAAGCAGTCGCGCATTTTTCGCCAGATCAAAATGAAGTGCAGGAAGTGTACAGCGAAGAGGGTGAGTTTCTCGGCTATTTGACGGTGGAAGCGATCGCCCACGCCATTCATCGCGGGGAACTGACGCGCCCGATTGTCGAGTACGTCGTGCCCGAGGTGAACCTGCCGGACCGCCAGAGGCAGGCCAGCTCGCAGGCGCAGCTTCGCGCTTTTTTTGAAAGCCCGGTCTGCCAGATTGTTTTCAATGCGCTGTACGACGGCGTCTATATTACGGACGGGGCAGGCGTCACGCTGTTTGTCAACCAGGCGTACCAGCGCATTACGGGCATTCGCGAGGAAGAGGTCATCGGCCAGCACATGGGCTATCTCATCAAGCAAGGCATGATTTCGGTGTCCGCTTCGCTGGAAACGATTCGCACGCGAAGGCCGGTGACGCTGATCCAGACGATCCGCAACAGCCGCAAGATCATCGTCTCTGCCACCCCTGTGCTGTCTCCCGCAGGCGAAATTTTGTACGTCATCAGCAGCGTCCGGGACATTACCGAGCTGATTCGCCTCAAGCACGAGCTGGACAGCCAGAAGCTTTTGCACAGCGATTTGCCGCACCCGGACCAGACGGGGCTGGAGGACGTCGTGCTCGGACCTGCGACGCGCTCGCTGTTCCGGCTGGCCGACAAGGTCGCCAAGACAGATGCGAAAATTTTGCTGCAAGGCGAGACGGGTGTGGGGAAGAGCATGATCGCCAAATACATCCATGCCCGCAGCAGCCGCGCGAACGAAATTTTCATGGAGCTGAACTGCGCGGCGATCCCGGGCCATCTGGTCGAGGCCGAGTTGTTCGGCTACGAGCCGGGGGCGTTTACAGGCGCGCTCAAGCAGGGGAAAATCGGCATTTTGGAGAGCGCCCATCGCGGCACGCTGTTTTTGGACGAGATCGGCGACTTGCCGCTGGAGCTGCAAGTGAAGCTGTTGAAAGTAGTGGAGGAAAGCAAATTCATGCGCGTCGGCTCCACCGAAGTCCGCCATGTGGACGTGCGGATCATTACGGCTACCCACCGCGACCTGGCTACACTCGTGCGCGAGGGGCTGTTTCGCGAGGATTTGTACTATCGGCTGAACATCGTCACCTTCGAGGTGCCGCCGCTGCGCGAACGCCGGGAAGAGATTGTCCCGCTCTTGGTGTCGTATCTGGAAAAATTCAATGAGAAATACAAGGAAGAAAAGACGATGACACTGGAATGCTACGAGTGGCTCACGAACTATAGCTGGCCGGGAAATATCAGGGAGCTGGCGAATCTGGTCGAGCGGCTGGTGGTCACGACGTTTCACGACACGATTGACGTCGGCGATTTGCCGAACTTTCTCCAGCAAGTGTTCCCGCAGGCAGAACCGACGTCTTTGCGCGAAGCGGTCGCCCGTCTGGAGCGGAGCATGATCGGCAAGGCGATCCAGACGCACAAGACGACCCGGTTGGCGGCAGAAGCGCTCGGCATCAGCCAGAGCGCACTCGTCCAAAAGATGAAAAAGCTGCAACTGCGCGTAGAGAACGAGCCGGAAGCGAGCAAATAAAAAGCATCCTGCGAATGCCTGGTGCAGTCGCAGGATGCTTGTCCTTGCCATGCAAACACATCGGAAGCCGGATGTGTTTTTTGTTTGGCTGGCGATCAGTTTTCCAATACTTTCACCTGATCGACTTTAGCCTTGCGCAGCTTGTAAATCACGACGAGCATGATGAACCAGACCGGAGTGATGAACAAGGCCACGCGCGTATCCTCGGCAAGCGCGAGCACGACGAGAATGAACGCGAGGAAAGCGAGAATCAGGTAGTTGGCAAACGGAAAGAGCGGCATTTTGAACTTGTTTGTTTTTGCCAGATCCGGTCTTGTCTTGCGGTACTTCAGGTGGCAGATCACGGTAATGCCCCAGATGAACAGGAAGCAGACCGTCGAAACGCTCGTAATCAGAGTGAAGACGCCTTCTGGCATGATGTAGTTCAACACAACCGCAATGAGAACGACGACAGTCGAGAAGAACAAGGCATTGGCAGGCACCTGGCGCGTTGTCAGCTTGGTCATGGACGCAGGCGCATTATTTTCCTTGCCGAGCGAGTAGAGCATACGGCTTGTACTGAAGATGGCGCTGTTGCATGCCGAAGCGGCGGAGGTCAGCACGACGAAGTTGACGATACCTGCGGCAGCCGCGATACCGATAGCCGCAAACACTTGAACGAACGGGCTTTCGGTCGGGATGATGGCGTTCCATGGATAGATGCTCATGATGACGATCAGAGCGCCGACGTAAAAGAGCAGCACGCGAATCGGGATGTTGTTGATCGCTTTTGGAATCACGCGCTCGGGGTCTTCTGTCTCCCCGGCAGTCAGCCCGACAAGCTCAATGCCGACAAAGGCGAACACGACCATCTGGAAGGAGAGTAAAAAGCCGTTGATGCCGTTCGGGAACATGCCGCCGTGGCTCCACAGGTTGCTGAAGCTGGACGCGCCGGAGTTTGTCGAGAAGCCTTTGACAATCATGAAGATTCCGACGGCGATCAAAGCGAGAATCGCGATGACTTTGATGAGCGCGAACCAGAACTCCATTTCGCCGAAAAGCTTGACCGTTGCCAGGTTCATGATGAGCAGGATGACGAGCGCAATCAATCCCGGCATCCATTGCGGAACCTCAGGGAACCAGTATTGCGTGTACATTCCGACAGCCGTCAAGTCGGCCATGGCAATCGAAATCCAACAAAACCAGTACGTCCAGCCTGTGACGAACGCGGCCATGTTGCCGAGGTAGTCTTTTACGAAGTCAACGAAGGAATGATAGTTCAGGTTGCTAAGGAGAAGTTCACCGAGCGAGCGCATAATCAGAAAGCAAATAATCCCAGTAATCAAGTAAGCAAACAGGATGGATGGGCCGGCCAGGTGAATGGATTTGCCCGCACCGAGGAACAATCCCGTTCCGATGGCCCCGCCGATCGCGATGAGTTGAACGTGCCTGTTTTTCAGGCCCCTCGCCAAATTTTGCTGTTGCATGTGATCCCCCTCATTTCTCATGCGTTTGATTCGTTTGCGGCTGTTGGTAAAAAACCAACCGCCGACCTTTCAAAAAGTTTATGAAACTTTATAATTCATATCTTAACATAGCGACCCAGCATAAATACATCATTAAGTTACTTCCATCGAAAAAAACGCTTACATTTTTGAGCGAGGCAGAAAATTTGCGGTTTTGTCGGCAGTTTTCCCTCCTTTTTTCGAGGCAAATGGAACGGCTGTTTCATGGTGAACGCACAACACTCCTATTTTCTGCAACAAAAAAAGGAACGGGAAAAATAGACCGGTTCCTACTTTTCTCTGTCCTTTTACCTGAGAGATTTGTCCTGAGCGGTCAGGATTTGCTCCTTCGGTGCTAAACGGCGAGTTTAGTCTCTCCCGCAATATTCATCCGCGTCAGATATTCGCGTGCGTTCTTATGATAGTAAAATATTCCAAAAAGGTTGTCAAATGAAAATTCCTAATTAACAGATTATTTTAAACATAAAACATTTTTGATTGACGGAAGGCCAGATGACAAGCAGGAAACGACAATCATTCGTCGTTTTTTCCGCTAGCCAGGTGAGCGGATGTGTCGAAAGGGGAAGGGTATGAGTTTTGATTTGATAATGAATCAAATGCGCAAGTTTGATTTGAATTATAATCAAACAGCGAATGTAAACGGTTGCTTTTGGCCGAAACAAACTGTGCTGCGGAAAATGTGACAAAAAAGTGAGAAAAGGCTTGCCGCTGTTGGGGGGAAGGTCGTTTTTCCCGCAGGTGGCGGAGCGAAATTGGCACCCGCTTTTTTCCGCTTGGCACGGGAGTTGCTTTTCACGTAGCGGCATACAGAAAGGAGAGAGTGACATCATGAACATTTCTACTTTTGCCGCTGCAAACAAACTGGTCACAGGGCGGGATTCGCTGGCGCTGCTGCCCGAGGAGGTTGCCCGTCTGAAAGTGGCGCGTCCAATGATTGTGACGGACAAAATTCTCATTCAGGCCGGGGTAGTCGCGCAGGTGGAAGCGCTTTTGCCGATGGAGGCGGGCGTCTTCTCGGACGTGAACCCCGAGCCGGAAATCGAGATCGTCGACTTGTGTGTGCAGATGATCCGCGAAGGGGGCTACGACGGCCTGATCGCAGTCGGCGGCGGCAGCGCAATCGACATCGCCAAGGCAGCTTCCGTCATGGCGACGAACGAGGGCAGCATCGAGCAATATTTTGGCACGAATCTGGTGAAAAAGCCGGGCTTGCCGCTGATCGCGATTCCGACTACGGCGGGGACAGGCTCAGAGGTGACGAATATCTCGATTTTGTCGGATACGAAAGAGCAAGTGAAAAAAGGAATTGTAAGCCCTTACCTGCTGCCGGACGTCGCCATCGTCTCGCCGGTGATGACGCTTACGTGCCCGCCGAGCGTGACCGCTGCGAGCGGCGTGGACGCGTTGGTGCATGCGGTGGAAGCCTACATTTCCAAGTTCGCCTCCCCGGTGACGGACGCGCTGGCGATTGGCGCGATGAAACTGATTGCCGTTCACTTGCCGAAAGCGTACGCGTGCCCGGATAACATCGAGTCGCGCGAAGCGATGATTACCGCGTCGCTGATGGCCGGACTTGCTTTCGGCAACGCGGGCGTAGGCGCTGTCCATGCGCTGGCCTACCCGCTCGGCGGACGATTCCACATGGCGCACGGCGTGAGCAATTCGCTCTTGCTGCCTTACGTCATGCGGGCGAACAAGATCGCCTGCCTGGAAAAGCTCGGGGAGATCGCGCAGGCGCTCGGGGAAAACGTCGCCGGACTGAACCTGGACGAAGCGGCGGAAAAAGCGATTGAAGCGATGACGCGCCTGTGCCGTTACGTGGAAATTCCGCAGTCGCTGCGCGAGTTCAACATTCCGGAATCCGCGATCGCCGAGATGGCCGAAGAGGCGATGAAGCAAACCCGCCTTTTGAAAAACAATCCCCGCGCTTTGCGGAAAAAAGATATCGAAGACATCTATCGAGCAGCTTACTAAAAGGGGGACATCGTATGAAGTGGAAACAACGCAGAGCGGGTGAAGAAACCCCGTACATTCCGGCCGGACCGTTCAAGATCCGGCTGCCGTTTGTACACTATCGCTTTGAATGGCCCGATTATTTGCAAGGACTGTTGATGTGCGCCGTCGACCTCGGCGCGATCACGCTGCTCGCCGACCATCTGGGCATGCCGTTTGAGGTGGGACTGGCCGTTGTCATTTTGAATGGCTTTTTGTATTTGCTCCACCACCTCTTGGGCGATCCGGTCATTCCCGGCTGGATTACGCCGGCGATTCCGCTGATTGTGCTGTTTGTCGAGCAGTTTCCGGAAGGGCAGGAGCGGGTGTACGCGCTGATCGCCTTTCAGTTGACGCTTGGGCTGTTATCCATTTTGCTCGGGGTCACCGGACTAGCGAAGCGGGTAGTCAACTTCGTGCCGAATGCGATCAAGTCGGGGATTATTCTCGGCGCGGGGATTGGCGCGATTACCTCGATTTTTGAAAAGGGCGGGAAGTTCGACCTGTTCCCGTACACGATTGCCATTTGTATCGGCTTTTGCTTTTATCTCGTTTTTTCCAAACATTTTGAAGGGTTGAAACAAAAAGGGAAAGGGTGGGCATTGCTCGGCAACCTCGGGATTTTGCCTGCGATCTTGCTCGCGGTGTTCGTCGCCCCGTTGTTCGGGGAAGCGAAGTGGCCGGACATTCAATGGGGCTTCAGCCAGCCGGACTTCGCCACGCTCTGGTCGCAGTACACCGTCTTCGGGCTGGGCTTGCCGTCGCTCTCCTTTTTCATTACGGCGATTCCGGCTGTGTTCGCAACGTATCTCGTCGTCTTTGGCGACGTGTTGAAGACGAAAGCGCTTTTGTCCGAGTCCGACCAAGTGCGGCTCGATGAAAAAGTCGACTACAACCCGGACCGGGCGCACATGATTTTTGGCGGACGCAACATGCTGATGAGCCTGATCGGGCCGGACATTACGATGTGCGGGCCGATGTGGGCCGCGATGCAGGTCGTAGTGGTGGAGCGGTTCAAAAAAGGCAAAAAAGCGATGGACTCGTTTTTCGGCGGTGCGGGATCGTTTCGCTGGGGTACGAATACAGGTTTATTGCTTTTGCCGATCGTCAGTCTGGTCCAGCCGATTCTCGGCGTCGCCGTCGCCCTGACGCTGCTCGTCCAAGGCTACGTCAGCGTGCGGATTGGCGTGATGCAGGCGCGCAGCCAGCGCGACCTGGGCATCGCGGGTGTCGTAGGGGCGATTCTCGTCATCAAAGGAGCGGCGATGGCTTTTGGCGCTGGAATTTTGCTGTGCGTCTTATTATATGGAAAAGATTGGTTGCGCGGTGAAAAAGAGAAATTGTTCACGGCAAATGAAAAGGAGGAAAAGGCAGCGTGAGACAACAAGAATGGAACAAAGGCATGTACGTGAACGGAGAGTGGGTGACGCTTGCGGCACGCGTCGCGGTGCAAAATCCCGCGACATTGGAAATCATCGGCAGCGTGCCGGACGCTTCCGCGAAAGAAGCGCGGCAGGCGGTCGACGCTGCGCAAGCCGCTTTTCCCAGTTGGTCGAAAACGACCGCCTATGAGCGCGCGGCGTTGCTGGAGCGCTGGCACCAGACGATCGCAGCCCGCCTGGACGAGATCGCGTACGTCATGACGCTGGAACAGGGCAAGCCGCTCGCAGAAGCACGAGGCGAGGTGCAGTACGCGAACAGCTACATCAAATGGTACGCCGAGGAAGCAAAGCGGATTTACGGCGAGACGATTCCTGCCTCCGCCGCCTCCAAGCGGATTCTCGTGCAGAAGCAGCCAGTCGGTGTCGTGGCGGCCGTCACGCCGTGGAATTTCCCTGCGGCGATGATTGCGCGAAAAATCGCGCCAGCGCTCGCGGCAGGCTGCACGACGGTGACGAAGCCAGCCGAACAGACGCCGTTGACCGCGCTGCTTTTGGCGGAGTGCGCCCACGAGGCGGGGATTCCGCCAGGCGTCATCAACATCGTGACGACTTCGCAGGCAGCGGAAGTCGTCGATGTCTGGATGGACGATGCGCGCGTGAAAAAACTGACGTTCACCGGGTCGACTCCGGTGGGCAAGCTGCTGATGCGCAAAGCGGCCGATACCGTGAAAAAGATTTCCCTGGAGCTTGGCGGCCTGGCGCCGTTTATCGTGGCAGAGGACGCGAATCTCGACGCGGCGGTCAAAGGGCTGGTCCAGTCCAAATTCCGCAACGCCGGGCAAACGTGCATTTGCGCAAACCGCATCTATGTGCATGAAGCTGTGAAAGAGCCGTTCCTGCAAAAGCTGACAGAGGCGGTGTCCGCGCTGCGCGTAGGCCAGGGAACAGAAGACGACGTCGAGATCGGGCCGTTGATTGACGAGCGAGCCGTACAAAAAGTCCAGCAGCAAATTGACGACGCCGTGGGCAAAGGGGCGACGCTCCACGGCAGCCCGGTTCTCGCGGGAGCCACTGGCTACTTCATGAAGCCGGTCGTGCTCTCGGATGTAACCGATGAGATGGTGTGCATGCAGGAGGAAACGTTCGGGCCGATCGCGCCTGTCAGCACGTTTTCCGACGATGAGGAAGTCATCCGGCGGGCGAATGCGACGCCGTACGGGTTGGCGGCATACGTCTTCACGCAGTCGCTGGCGCGGGCGTTCACGTTTTCGGAAAGCCTGGAATACGGTATTGTCGGGGTGAACGATGGGGCGCCATCTGTCGCGCAAGCGCCGTTTGGCGGCATGAAGGAAAGCGGGCTTGGCCGCGAAGGCAGCCACCACGGCATCGAGGAGTATTTGGAAGTGAAGTATATTTCGCTGCAACTGGTGTAACAAAAGCGGAACGAAGTGAATAAAAAGAAGCACAGCTCGATAGATGCGGGCTGTGCTTTTTCTATATTCTGGCGCGGTTCTGTGGCGGCTCTGGGCAGGAAAACGGCGGCGCGAAACCCGTTTTCCTGGGCGGAAAATGAAAATGAGGATTGACAGCAGGATAAATATCCTTTAAATTTTGCATTAGGGAAACATTTTTATACACAAGCATATTATTTTGCTAGGGTGAATATTATTGGTTAACAACCACAATTTTGTGTATAAGCATATATGAGCCAGTCATAAAGAATTGTCCAGCGGAAGCAACGGTCAACAACAACCGAGAACGTACACGAACGATTGGTTAATTGGAGGGAATCTCATGAATAGTGCGGTGTCAGTCAGAGAGCTTCACGTCTCCTACTTTGGAGTCGAGGTGGTGCGGGACGTAACCTTTGCTGTCGAGCAAGGAAGCATGGTGGGCATTATCGGGCCGAATGGCGCGGGGAAATCGACCATGATTAAGGCCATGCTCGGGTTGATCGGCAAAGACAAGGGAGACGTCCGGTTTTACGGCAAGGAAGTGAATGAGGTCCGGAAGCAGGTCGCCTACGTCCCGCAGCGGAGCCAGATCGACTGGACGTTTCCGATCACGGTGATGGATACCGTCCTCATCGGAACGTACCCGAGCGTCGGCTTGTTCAAATTTCCGAAGAAGAAGGAAAAGGCGTGGGCGATGGAATGCCTGCGAAAAGTCGGCCTGGAGGACTTCGCGAAGCGGCAGATTGGCGAGTTGTCCGGCGGGCAGCAGCAGCGCGTTTTTTTGGCTCGGGCACTGGCGCAAAAGCCGGAGTTGCTCCTTCTGGACGAGCCGTTTGTCGGGATCGACGTCGCCAGCGAGGAGACGATCATCCGGATTTTGAAGGAGTTGCAGCTTCAAGACAAAACAATCGTGGTCGTCCACCACGACTTGAGCAAGGCGAATGCTTACTTCGATCAACTGCTGCTTTTGAACAAAGAGCTTATCAAGTTCGGAACAGTCGATGAAGTCCTGAATCGAGAGGTCATGGCGAAAGCATACGCGCATCAACTTCAATTTCTCGAGAAGGTAGAGGTAACGGCGTGATGGATTTTTTACAAGCAATTGGACAGTATGAATTTTTGCAAAAAGCTTTGTTTACTTCTGTAGTAGTGGGCATCATCTGCGGCGTCATCGGCAGCTTCATTATTTTGCGCGGCATGTCGCTGATGGGGGACGCGATCTCCCACGCGGTTTTGCCGGGGGTTGCTCTCTCTTATGCTTTCGGGATCAATTTTTTCCTGGGAGCAGTCGCCACTGGCGTCCTGACGGCGGTCGGAATCGGCTACGTCAGCCAGAACAGCCGGATCAAGAACGACACGGCCATCGGCATTTTGTTCACCTCGGCTTTTGCCCTGGGGATCATCATGATTACGATGCTGAAAAGCAGTACGGACCTGTACCACATCCTGTTCGGGAACGTGCTCGCCGTCCGGCCGTCCGACATGTGGGTGACCGTCGGCATCGGTCTGATCGTCATCGTGACCGTCTACGCGTTCTTCAAGGAGCTGCTGCTGACGTCGTTTGACCCGACGATTGCGGCCGCCTACGGTCTGCGCAACAATCTCATCCACTACTTGCTGATGACCTTGCTGACGATGGTGACGGTAGCGTCTCTGCAAACGGTGGGCATCGTGCTCGTAGTCGCCATGCTGATTACTCCGGCCGCTACCGCGTACTTGTTGACGGATCGCCTGTCGGTGATGATTTTCCTGGCTGCCGGCTTCGGTGTCATCTCCGCCATCGTCGGTTTGTACTTCAGCTTTACCTACAATCTGGCTTCGGGCGCGACGATTGTGATGGTGGCAACCGCGCTGTTCCTGCTAGCCTTTCTGTTCTCCCGCAAGCACGGGGTTGTCTGGAAATCAATTCGAGCCCGGCAAAAAAGAGTCGAGCTTTCAAAGTAAAGGAGAATTCGCATGAAAAAATGGAACATGTTTCTCGTCTTTCTCATCTCAACCGTCCTGCTCGCTGCGTGCGGCGCTCCGCAAAACAACTCGGCCGAGCCCGGAAAATCCGGCGACGACAAACTGCAAGTCGTGACGACGTACTCGATTTTGTACGACATCGTGAAAAACGTAGGGGGAGATCGCGTCGAGATCCACAGCCTGGCTCCCGTCGGCTCCAACCCGCACGAATACGATCCGCTGCCAGCAGACGTGCAAAAAACAACGGATGCCGATGCCGTGTTCTACAACGGCCTGAACCTGGAAGCAGGAAACTCGTGGTTTGAAAAGCTGATGCAAACGGCAGGCAAGTCCGGCCCGGATGCACCCGTGTTCCGCCTGAGCGAAGGCGTAGCCGCCAAGCATTTGACCACCAAAGGCAAAGAAAGCGAAGAAGACCCGCACGCATGGCTGGACGTTCGCAACGGCATCAAGTACGCGGAAAACGCACGCGACGCCCTCATCAAAATCGACCCGGCGCACAAGGAAACGTACGAGAAAAACGCAACGGCGTACATCGAGAAGCTGCGCGCCCTGCATGACGAAGCCGTCAAGCAATACGGCCAAATCCCGCGCGAGCAGCGCGTCCTCGTCACGAGCGAAGGAGCGTTTAAATATTTCTGCGAGGCGTACGATTTCGACGCCGCCTACATTTGGGAAATCAACTCGGAAAACCAGGGAACGCCTGAGCAGGTCAGCCAGGTAGTCGACCTGATCCGCGAGAAAAAAATCCCGGCGCTGTTCGTCGAAACGAGCATCGACCCGCGCAGCATGGAAATGGTCTCGCGCGAAACCGGCGTGCCAATCGTCGGCAAAGTGTTCACCGACTCGCTCGGCAAGCCAGGCGAGGACGGCGATACGTACATCAAGATGATGGAGTGGAACATCAAGACGATTTACGAAGGGTTGACAAAAAAATAGACAGCAAAGCATGCACAGTTCTCCTGGTGGGGAACTGTGTTTTTGTTGGAGGAAAAAAACTGATTTCCCTATGCTAATGGAGGCTATCCTTTACCGGTACATGTATTTGTTCACGCAATACCTTTGTGGAATAGTGAATTGGTTTGGTCTAAATGCTCTCTTTACTGATAAGATTCCTATGTGCAATTAGAAACAAATTATTGATTTGCAATTTTATGAAAAGAAGTTAATATAAATTTGTTTGTTACAAAAAATGGGAAGGGATGTAGGTTATGAAAAAAACAATATCAATGGTTGCAGTACTCATGCTAGCATTAACAACACTTTCTTCACCTATCACACCGATAAACGCAAAAGAAAAGGCCGAAAGATTGAAAATTGAACCAAAGGGCCATTCTAAAACAGTATTCGTTGAAACAATTAATTATGACACTAGCACTCAGGAGGAAACTGTTCTTGAAACGCACGGAGAAGACCTTATTGGAAAGTTTAAAGTGGATACAGAATCCTTCGAGGCTAGCCTTAAAAATATAGACACAAAAGAAAACTATGAATTGAAAGGAAAAATCGATAAAGTCCTCGAAGATGGTAAAGCATATTACTACAAAGGAATAGCAGAAAATAACAATCTAGTTAAATTTGAGGCGATTGTCGAAAAAAAGGCGAGTAAAGACTACGAAGCAAAAATAAATATTTTTGAATATAAAAAGAAAAATGATGATGAGCCTAGTTCAAGCAAAACGTACATCTTTGATGGAGAAGGTAAAAAAACGAAGAAAAACAAAGAGAAAGCAGATCGAAAAACTATCAAGATGAAAAAAGTTAAAGAAAACAATGGCCGTCAAAAACTTACTGCATATGCTGAAGATGAAGATGATTACTACCAAAAAATTCAGGGCGGAACAGGAAAAGGTTGGCGATACCGAATTCAAGGACCTCTTACGACCGAAACTGATGCTGGTAATAACTTTAGTTTTCGATGGGGAACAGAGATTGAAGATATTGAGGACATGCTAGAGGAAGAGGGGGTTGATTATACGGGAAGCCACGATATAGTGAACTTCCGTCTTCGAATTGAATCGGATGAACCAGTGGTCTTTAATACAGTGGATCCAATTAACGATTCAAAAGAAGAATTTAGTGTCCCTATGTGGTTTGGAACACAAATTGGAGTAGTGAACATCCCGGTAGAAGCCAGTTCGGTACACATTTCTGGTAATGGTACAGACAACTTGTTGTATGAGTTTAAATGGAACGAAAACTATTTCCCATCTGGTTACTTAGACGAACGCGATTTTGATAAAAACCCAGGCAGGACTCCAGGTTTTGCAGTTCGATATTTTATGGATACAGCACCATCGATTGATACAGGCACAGCGAAAATCAATTTTAGTGGTTACTTCAAGTACCGTTCTCTGTACAACTATTATTCTTTGTTGTTGCATGAGTACACACAAATTACAAAAAAATCATCTTATGATATCGAGATTGTTGACTAAGCAAGGAAATGTGGCGGCTAGGCAGAATCTATGTCTAACCGCCATTTTCAAACAAGTAGAAATAGTGGTTCCAGAACAAGAATGAGGAGGAGATTGGTTGAAAAAACTCATTTGGAGCGCATTCGTTATCCTAGCACTTGCTTTAGGGGGATTGCTTGCTTTAGATATCTTACAGCTAAAACGCGCGACAGCTTTGTTAGATCAAATACAAATAAGTATCACAAAAATAGAAAAGGGGGATGAGATTGAAATAGGAATTCAAATGGCAGGAGAAATTCCGGAATATCCGGTGACACTTACCATTTTTACCGATAATCGATATTTGGAGCTTGTACCCAAAAGCTGGAGTGATGAAGAAGTTGTCACATACATCGGACAGACAGCAGGAGGAGCAGAAACGAAATTTGCCATTTCTCAACAATTTGATGGAGAAATGAGTGTTCGTTATGTAAAAAAAGAGAAGGGGACTGCCCCTCTGATCTACGCCTATTTTGAATCAGAAGTGAAAAGATTCATTCTGGAAGATGCTATTATTCGAACGGGGAATTTTGAGTGAGAAGTCGCGTCTTCGACCAGTGGTATTATCCCCTTACGGCAGACAGTGAGAAAAGCCCTCATGGTATCATGAGAGGAACACTGTTGACCGGAAGGGATTTTTTATGCCATCTACTTGACGGGGCTATGACCAAAATCATGACCAGAGTGAGGAGCCAGTAGCAACAAGTAGAGCCAGGGAAAGGAAAAGCCACCCGAAACGACGTGTACGTTTTTTCACAAGGATTGTCTCGTAAAAAAACACAAGATTGAGGTATAATAGTTGAGTGTGAAATTGGACTACGGAGTCTTGCAAGCAATCAATCTGTGACGTTGAAAGAGAGTGGGAATTTATGGGTCGTAAGTGGAACAATATCAAAGAGAAAAAAGCTTCGAAGGATGCCAGCACCAGTCGTATATATGCCAAGTTCGGCAAAGAAATTTATGTAGCGGCCAAGCAAGGCGAGCCGGACCCAGAGTCGAACCGCGCTCTGAAGGTCGTCCTGGAGCGTGCCAAAACATACAGCGTACCGAAAGCCATTATCGACCGCGCGATTGAAAAAGCGAAGGGCGGAGCCGAAGAAAACTACAGCGAACTGCGCTACGAAGGCTTCGGGCCAAACGGCTCCATGGTCATCGTGGACGCCCTGACCAACAACGTAAACCGCACCGCGTCTGAAGTGCGCGCCGCCTTCAACAAAAACGGCGGAAACATGGGTGTGACAGGCTCGGTTGCCTACATGTTCGACCCGACGGCCGTATTTGGCCTCGAAGGCAAAACAGCCGAGGAAGTGCTCGAAATTTTGATGGAAGCAGAAGTAGACGTCCGCGACATTTTGGAAGAAGACGGAGCCGTCATCGTCTACGCTGAGCCGGAGCAGTACCATGCCGTGCAGGAAGCGTTCAAAAAAGCAGGCATCACCGAGTTCACTGTCGCCGAGCTGACCATGCTCGCGCAAAACGAAGTGACGCTTTCCGAAGAGGCGCAAGCCCAGTTTGAAAAAATGATCGACGCCCTCGAAGATTTGGACGATGTGCAGCAAGTGTACCACAACGTCGATCTCGGCGAATAATCAACGAGAGAAAGACCTTTGCCGCATTGGTGGCGAAGGTCTTATTGTATAACGAAAACCCCCAGTCGAACTGGGGGGGTTCGTTATACAATAAAACCGCCTCCTAAAAGGAGACGGCATATATCGAGCTCGCTAGTTTTGAGGTGTTACCGATCATCACGTGCGACGCATCTACCTCCAGTATGAAGTTAGAAGCTGTTAGCAGTGTTGCGGTTTTCCTTTACTCACTAGGTGATCGTGTAAATCATCCATGGCACATCGCCTCCGTAGAAGACTACAGCCTGTTTGAAAACACACCACCGAGCTCGATGAATATAGTATGATCCGATTTGCAGCTTTTATACGCGCGAAATGCTCCAACCGTAAAACACTTATTTCAACAGCCGCGCGGACAGCGCGTTCAAAAACGACTGGTTGCTGTAGGCCGTGCCTCCGGCCAATCCGGGGTTGACGGCATTTTCGTACACCTGGCCGCTTTGGACCACGCGCAGATTGCTCCATTCAGGCTGCTGCTTCAACTGCTCGAACGATTTGGCGGCGTCGGGATCGCTGCTTTTGTCGACCATCACGAACAAATAATCCGGGTCTGCCTGTGCCAGCTCTGCGAGGGAAAGCGGCACGGGTTCTTTTGCTTGCTCTACAACGCTTGGGGTCGCCAGCCCGAGATCGGTATAGAGCAAATAGTTGTACCGCTCGTTTTTCGGATAGACGAGAAAAGCGCCTTCGTGAAACCATGCGGTCAGCACGATTTTGTCCTTGAGCGGAGCCAGCTTGTCGCGCGTTTTTTCCGTATTCGTCCGGACCTTGCTCACGATGGCATCGACGTTGGCGTCTTTGCCGCGCACCTCGGCAAGCAGCCGCAGGTTGTCTTCCCAATGCGCTCCATTCGAGGAGATGGGAATGACCGACGCTGCGCTTTCCAGCTTGCTGCGCTTTTCCTCGGACGTCTTGTCGGAGGTCAGGATCGTATCCGGCCCCAAAGCGGCAAGGTCGCCGACGTGGTCCGCGATGTCCGCGGGGAGCTTTTGCGTATTTTGCGTAATCGCGGCGTATTCCTGTGGGAACGCACCGCTTTTTTCTACGGTAGCGGCAAACGGCGGGATGCCGGTCAAAAGCGCATCTTCAAAGCTGCTGCGAGATTCGACGAAGGCGATTTGCTTCGTTCGCGCCGGGATTTTATATGTGTTGCCCAAATACTGGATAGAACGCGTCGGTTTTGCGGCAGGATCGCCTGCGGCTTGCCCTCCTGGCCCGTTCGCACCGCATGCTGCCAGCAACAGAAACACAGCCGTTACAGGGATGGCCAGTAGCTTTTTATACATCTTTACGTCACTCCGATCGTACCTTGGTCTGTTTTTTGCAAGAGAAGCCGTCACAGTAAATTATAGGGTACCCGAATGAGGACGGACTGCTTCATTCCTGAACTTTTTCAGACATTCTCCCGTATCCCATGCATCGGTGACGGGGTGTTTGCCTGTTGTCTGTTCGCAGCAGATGCTCTACGATGGACAAATACAGACCAAAACGAGAGTCTAACTGAGCTTTTGGGGGGGGATGGGAGATGGAGCTGCGCCACTTGAAGACATTCCACGTCGTTGCGGAATGCCTCAATCATCAGTGGCTTGCGGTGGTTTGTTGGCTGAAAAACCTTTGAAAGAATCTCATGGAAGGATTCTCAACAGATCGTAGGGGCTTTTGCCTCGGAGAAGAGAACCAGCGATTAAGTATGCTGTTACGTTTTACTTCGCTAGTTAATCTTCGCATGATATTCGAAAATCCGTTACTTTTGGCGGTTGTTCGGCGCTGTTGTTTGGGTCTTCATCGCGGCTTTTGCGGAGGCGAGGAAAGAGGAGAAATCGCGGGAGCTTCTTGGGATCCCAAAGAGCTTCGCGGATTTCTCCTCTTTCCTCGTCAGTGGCTTGCAGTGGTTTGTTCGACTGAAAAAGCTATTGAAAGAATCTCGTGGAAGGATTCTCAACGGGTCTTAGGGACTTTTGCCTCGGAGAAGAGAACAGCGATTAAGTGTGGATTTTTTTATCGTTATCATTGAATAACCTCATTTTTCATGCCTGGACAAATCGACTACGATAAAAAGACAGAATAGTGAAAAAGGGGGAGCTGAAAGTGCTGGCAAACAACACAGATCAGGCAGCGCGGCGCAAGCGGGGAATCAACGTCTTCGTGCTGTTGTTCGGCGTACTGCTGGTTGCGACGTTTCTCACCCACGTCGTGCCCGCAGGAGAATACGCCCGCGTGGAGGTGAACGGACGAGGCGTCGTCGATCCGCAATCGTTTCAACCGCTGGAACAGACGCCTGTTTCCGTCTTTGCGCTGTTCAGCGCGATTCATACCGGGATGGTGGACGCGGGAGAAATCATTTTCTTCGTGCTGATTATCGGAGGGGCGTTTGGCGTGTTGACGGCGACGGGGGCGGTAGACGCCTTTATCCGCTCGCTGTCCAAAAAGCTCGGGAACAAGGATAAGTGGCTCATCCCGATCATGATGCTTTTCTTCGCCTTTGCGGGTGCTTTTACGGGGATGGCGGAGGAAACGCTGGCCTACATCCCGATTTTGGTGCCGCTCGCAGTTTCGCTCGGCTTCGATGTCATCACGGGAACGGCGATTGTGCTGGTAGGCGCTTCCATCGGCTTTACGACGGCGATCATGAATCCGTTTACGGTCGGAATCGCCCAAGGGATTGCCCAGCTCCCGATCTTCTCCGGGATCGGCTACCGCATCGTCCTGTTCGTCATCATGTACGCGGTGTCTGTCGGCTTCATTTACCGCTACGCGATGAAGGTCAAAAAAGATCCTTCCCTCGGCTTTTACGGCGAAGGCATTGCGGCGAATGCGACTTCCGCTTCCGCCCTCGCGCCTGCGGACGACCAGCCGTTGTCCCAAACGCACAAATAGGTGCTGATCTGCTTTTTGCTCAACTTTGTCGCCTTGATCTACGGCGTGCTGCAATTCCAATGGTACATTACCGAAATTTCTGCCTTGTTTGTCATTTTAGCCATCGTCATTACGCTGATTTCGCGCATGTCGGCCGACCAACTGATCGAGTCGTTCATGAAAGGGGCAGCCGGCATGCTCACCGGCGCGCTCATTATCGGGCTGTCGAGAGCGACGCTGGTCGTGCTGGGGGATGGGCACGTCATCGACACGCTGTTGTTCCACGCAGCCGGGATGCTGCACGAGATTCCGCCCGTGCTCAGTGCTGCCGGAATGTATATTTTGCAAGCGTTGATTCACTTCGTCGTGCCGTCCGGCAGCGGACAAGCCGCGCTCACCATGCCGATCATGGCGCCATTGGCCGATCTGGTCGGAGTGACGAGGCAGACAGCCGTGTTGTCCTTCTCGCTTGCGGGCGGGATCGGCAACATTATTTTCCCGACCTCCGGCTATTTCATGGCGGGGCTGGCGCTCGCGGGCATTCTGTGGATTCGCTGGGCGAAGTGGATTTTGCCGTTGATTTTGACCCAGTTCGCGATCGGGCTTGTAGCGGTTATCGTGGCGAACTTCATGCACTACGGCCCGTTTTGACAAAAGAAAAGATGGAGGGATTCTCTTTGAAAATTGTTTCGGTGGAACTGTTTGCGACCCAGCTTCCGTTGATCCGGCCGTTTATCGTCGCCTATGACGAGTTTCGCGAGCTTCCGAGCATCATCGTCAAACTGACGACGGACACAGGGCTTGTGGGCTACGGTGAAGGCATGCCGGACCCGCACGTCACGGGCGAGACTTTTCACAGCACGTACGAGATGCTGGCAAAAGACATCGCGCCGCTGGTGATCGGGAAAAATCCGTTTCACATTGAAAACATTCACCGGCTCATGGCAGAAGCGGTCTGCTACGCGCCATCTGGGCAGCTTCATTACGAGCAGAATCGGCTGCTGCTGAGCGAGCGGCCGGGGCTGGGCGTCGAGGTGGATGAGCGTGTCGTGCGTGAGCTGAGCGTCTTTTCCGCTGTTCTGTCCTGAACAAGCAAAAACGGTGAACGGCAAAAGCCAGGGAAGCAAACACCCTGGCTTTTTGCTCGCTGCAATCGTTTCAAAACGGGGCATATACGGCTATCGTCAAGGAAAACGTAGCAGAACAAGTGCCGCGAACATTAATCTTTCAGCTCCCGAATGACTTCAGAAGCTTGCTGTTCATCGGGCGTCGGAAACATCTGAAACTGGTGCTGTTTCTCGATTTGCTCCTCATCCAGCGAAGAAAGGTGCAAGCCTGGCAGTTCGCGCTTGCTCTCGTGATGTTCGTTGCCTTTTGCTCCCATCTATCGTCACCTCCCTTCGACATGTTACTGTTGGCAAGAACGCCTTTGCTTATCCGCAAACAGGCGGGAGACAGAGCCGTTTTTTCCCGCGGACTTGCGCTCACTGCCATTCATAGCAATTTGGAAGAAGCATCGCCCATCCGAAAAATGCTACGATACAGCTAAGTCTCACGCACACTTCCGAAAAGAGGGGATACAGATGGCACTGCAATCGAAACAAATTTTTGTCAATTTGCCGGTAAAAGATTTGAACCAATCGATCGACTTTTTTTCTGCACTCGGCTATGAATTTAATCCGCAATTCACGGATCAGAACGCGGCTTGTCTGGTGATCGGGGAAAACATTTACACGATGCTGCTGGTAGAGCAATTTTTCCAGACGTTTACGAAAAAGGACGTCACCGATACGGCGAAAAGCATGGAGGTCATCGTGGCGCTGTCGGCAGAGAGCCGGGAGCAGGTTGACGAGATCGTGAACAAGGCGTACGAGGCAGGGGCGAAGCCGGCGAATGACCCGGTGGACCACGGCTTCATGTACAGTTGGAGCTTTTTCGATCTGGACGGGCATCTGTGGGAGTTTGTGTACATGGATGAGGCTGCGGCGGCACAGCAATAACAGGCGACAGAACAAGGGCAAAAAGCAGCGGTTTCGCTTTTTGCCTTTTTGGCGCGAGAGCAAAAGAGGGGAAGCTTCCGCCGCCGCTTTTCCCGGGGAATAAATGCTTGGATCTCGTTTCGCAAACGGGCTTGCTTTTGCGCAGCCAGCGGCGACATGGGCGCATCAGCGACAAAGAATAACTTTAACTGAATAATAATTTTTTTCAGAATTGACATCGGCAGAACGAGTATGCTTTACTAAAGTCAATGTTATCCAACAAGTGAATAGCGGCGGATGATGATTGTAGGAGAGACTAAACGGACGGTTTAGCACCGAAGGAGCAAGTCCCATAAAACCCTTGGGATTAATCTCTCAGGTACCAGATACTACAATCGGACGCACCTCTGGAGAGCGCTGACAAAGCCACCCAAGGGGAATACTCCTGGACCGACTCAGGAGTTAAACTCTCAGGTAAAAAGGACAGAGGAAAGGTAGAGTATCGTCACTCTATCTTTCCTCTGTCCTTTTTCTATGGAAAAAAGCTCGGCTTTTTTCCAAAAAAAGGGGATGCGACCGCTTACGCTCAACAGTTTTCACCCCCGATCAGAGAGAAAAACGGTCATGACCGTACTGCCAGAGACGGACACGAGCGAAAGATGGCGCGATGGGAAAGGAGCAGGCGAAAACGAACATGGAGCTTACGATCAAGGAAGCGGCGCAAGCGGAGCTGAAAAAGCTCCACTTTCCAAACGATACGGCGCTCAGGATCGACGTCGTGATCTCGGGCGACTGCGGCTGCGGATTTTTTGTGCAGTTGGCAGTCGATGAACTGCGGAAAAACGACACGCTTGTGTATCAACACGGCATTCCGGTATGCATGGATCGGTTGACCAAACGGCATCTGGGCGACGTGCTGACGCTCGACTACGACCCTGCACGCGGCTTTGCCTTGTCCAGCCCGGACGAAGCCTTTGCGGATCGGCTCGCCGTGGGGCGCAGCTAAAGCGGACAAAAAAAGCGCTCCTGGCTGCTCTACAGAACGCAAGCAAGTAGTCCGCTGTTTTTTGGGCGTATAGGCGCCAGGCAAAAAACGGGAGACGCACGCTTTTTTACAAAAATAGAGAAACAGGTGGAGAGAAGCCATGACAGAGAACGGCAATGCAGAACAACTGGACGTCCTCGTGATCGGCGCAGGACCAGGAGGCTACGTGGCGGCGATCCGGGCGGCACAGCTCGGCAAGCAGGTCGCGATTGTGGAAAAAGATACGGTTGGCGGCGTGTGCCTGAACCGCGGGTGCATTCCTTCCAAGGCGCTGATCTCGGCGGCGCATCAGTACGAGGCGATGACGCAATCGGCGGGAATCGGCCTCACAGCAGCGGAAGTAAGCGTTGATTTTGCCAAAGTCCAGGCGTGGAAGCAGAGCGTGATCGACAAATTGACGGGCGGGGTCAGCTCGCTTTTCAAAGGCAACAAGATCAAGCGGCTCCAGGGGGAAGCCAAGCTCGTGGACGCCAATCTGGTCGAGGTCAAAAACGGGGCAGAGACGACGCAGTACCGCTTCCGGCACGGGATTCTCGCGACAGGCTCGCGTCCGGTCGAATTGAAAGCCTTTCCATTCCAGGGCCGCATCTTGTCCTCGACGGAAATGCTCGCGCTCGCCAAGCTGCCAGAAAGCTTGCTGGTGATCGGTGGAGGCTATATCGGGATCGAGTTGGGGCAGACGTTTGCGAAGTTTGGCACAAAGGTGACGATTTTGGAAGGCTCGGACGCGATTCTCCCCGGCTTTGAAAAAGAGCTTTCGCGCCTCGTGGCGAGGAAGCTGAAAAAGCTCGGCGTGGAAGTGCAGACCGAAGCAGTGGCAAAAAGGGCAGAGCAAACGGACGATCAGGTCATCGTCACCTACGCGGCAAAAGGCGAGGAGCGTCAGGCGACTGCTGAATACGTGCTCGTCACGGTTGGCAGACGACCGAACACCGAAGGACTCGGACTGGAAAGCTTGCCTGTCAAGCTGACAGAGCGCGGCTTCATCCAGATTGATGAGCAGTGCAGAACGAGCATTCCGCACCTGTACGCGATCGGCGACCTGGTGGAAGGCCCGGCTTTGGCGCACAAGGCGTCGTACGAAGGAAAAATCGCGGCAGAGGTCATCGCCGGAAAAGACAGCAGGCTTGGCGACAAAAAAATCCCGGCTGTAGTCTTCTCCGATCCGGAAATCGCAAGCGTCGGGCTGACCGAGAGCGAAGCGAGGGAGCGCGGCCATGACGTGGCGATCGGCAAGTTCCCGTATGCGGCAAACGGCCGGGCGCTGTCGCTGAACGTGGGAGAAGGCTTCGTGAAGCTCGTCGCAGACAAGGCGACAGGACTGGTGCTCGGAGCGCAAATCATCGGGCCGGAAGCTTCCAACCTGATCGGCGAGGTCGGGCTGGCGATGGAAAAAGGGCATACGCTGACAGACATCGCGGAGACGATCCACGCCCATCCGAGCCTTGGCGAAATCATCATGGAAGCGGCAGAAGGGGCGCTCGGGCACGGCATTCACCAACTGAACAAGTAGCGACAACGAAAAACTGCATAGTCAAGCGGATGATGATGGTGGGAGAGACTGGCCGCAAGCGGCTGGCACCGAAGGAGCAAGTCCCAAAAATCCTTGGGATCAATCTCTCAGGTAAAGAGTACCACGATCGGACGCACCTCTGGAGAGAGCGCATGCCACCCAAGGGGAAAGCTTCGCCAGCCGAAGCCAAACTCTCAGGTAAAAAGGACAGGGGAAAGGTAGATTGCTGACGTGGCCGCCAACGGTCATGACGGTTTTTTTTCAATCTATCTTTCCATTGTCCTTTTTTCTGTGAAAAAGCATGGGAAAGGTAGCGACCGATGTTTTCAAAACGTTTCCAAGGGGGAGATGTCATGAGCTTGCAGGAGCGCGACCAGGAAATTTTTGCAGCCATTGAACAGGAGCGGGGGCGGCAGCATCAGACGCTGGAGCTGATTGCGTCCGAAAACTTCGTCAGCGAAGAAGTGATGCAGGCGATGGGCTCTGTGCTGACCAACAAATACGCGGAGGGCTACCCGGGCAAACGCTACTGCGGGGGCCGCGCGGCGGCGGTCCGGGAGCAGGGCCGATCGGCTGCAAACAAGAGCTGGTGCCTTTCCTGCCTCGTCCGCAAGTAGTCAAGGAAGGCGAGACGTACCGCCCCGATTACGACATCCCCGAGTCCATCGGCCGGGTCAAAGCGTTTTACGGCAACTTCGGCATTCTGCTGCGCTCGTTCGTCTACATCCGCTCGAATGGCCCGGAAGGCTTGCTGCCCGTCTCCCAGGAGGCGGTCCTGACCGCCAACTACATGATGCGCAAGCTCGCGCCGTACTACGACCTGCCGTACGACCGCGTGTGCAAGCACGAATTCGTCCTGTCCGGGCGCAAGCAGAAGAAGCTCGGGGTGCGCACCCTCGACATCGCCAAGCGACTGCTCGACTTCGGCTACCATCCGCCGACGATTTACTTCCCGCTGATCGTGGACGAGTGCATGATGATCGAGCTGACCGAGACGGAGTCGAAAGAAACGCTCGACACGTTCATCGACGCCATGATCGCAATTGCCAAGGAAGTCGAGGAAAATCCGACGATTGTGCAGGAAGCGCCGCATACCACGATTGTTTCGCGGCTGGATGAGGTGACAGCGGCGCGCAAGCCCGTGCTGCGCTACCGCAAGCCGGAGGGAGCGCAAGCGGACCAGGCGGCAGAGGGGAGAGGGGCAAATGCAGCGGCCCTCGTCTGAGCGAAAACCGGATTGGCTGAAAATCAAGCTGCATACGAACGAGCAGATGAAGGAGCTCAAGGCGATCATGCGCGGAGGCAATTTGCACACCGTCTGCGAAGAGGCGAAATGCCCGAACATCTATGAATGCTGGAGCAACCGCACGGCGACGTTCATGATTTTGGGCAGCATTTGCACGCGGGCTTGCCGCTTTTGCGCGGTGAAAACAGGCTTGCCGACCGAGCTGGACAGAGAAGAGCCGCAAAAAGTCGCGATCGCCACGGCGAAAATGGGCTTGAAGCACGTCGTCGTCACCTCTGTGGCCCGGGATGACCTGCGGGACGGGGGCGCGTCGATTTTTGCAGAGACGATTCGGGCGATTCGCGAGCGCAATCCGCTGACGAGCATCGAAGTGCTGATTCCCGACTTCGGCGGCTCCGAGGAAGCGCTGGCGACGGTGTTGGCCGAGAAGCCAGACATTCTCAACCACAACATCGAGACAGTAGAGCGTCTGTCGGATCGCGTGCGGGCGCGGGCCAAATACCCGCGTTCCCTCGCTCTGCTGCAAAACGCGAAAAAGCTGCGCCCCGGCCAGAAAACGAAGTCGAGCATCATGCTCGGCGTGGGGGAAACGACGGAGGAAATCGAGCAGATGATGCGCGATTTGCGCGCGGTCAACTGCGACATCATGACGCTGGGACAATATTTGCAGCCGACGAAAAAGCATTTGCCCGTTCTCAAATATTACACGCCAGATGAATTTCGCCAGTTCAAGGAGCTGGGCATGCAGCTCGGCTTCGCCCACGTCGAATCGGGGCCGCTCGTGCGCAGCTCGTACCACGCGCACGAGCAGGTGGAACAGGCGACGATTGCCACTGCTACGTAAAAAAAGCAAGACAAAGACTCCCGCTCCTGTTCATTCAGGGGTCGGGAGCTTCCTTGTGTTGGCAGCCGCGTCCGGCTTTTCTGCGGCAAACTGTTTCGAGAAGTACTTGCAAAGCCCATCACGCCGATTCGTTTGATCGAGGTCTTCCGTGCGGATTGGGCAGTCTATGGAAAAGGGAAAAGCATCCAGAATGGGAGGAACATATATGAACCACGAGCCTGCAAAAAACGACAACCGAGCCATCCTGCTCATCTCGTGCCCGGAGCGGCTGGGCATCATCTCGGCCGTCTCCAACCTGCTGCTCAGCTACAAAGCGAACATCGTGCAGTTCGACCAGCACACGACAGACCCGCGCGACGGCATGTTTTTCATGCGCATTTTGTTCGACCTGGAGACGCTGCCCGAATCGTTTGGACAGCTTGAGCAGGACCTGGCGAAAATGGCCGAAGATTACCCGATGGACTGGCGGCTCAGCAAAGAAAGCCAGCGAAAGCGCATGGCGATTTTCGTCTCGAAAATGGACCATTGCCTCGTCGAGCTGCTCTGGCGCGTCAAGTCGAAGGAGATTCGCGTAGATATCCCGATGGTCATCAGCAACCACCCGGATGCGAAAGAAACGGTGGAAGCGTACGGGATTCCGTTTTACCATATTCCGCTTGCGACCCAGAGCAAGGAAGAGGCGGAGCGCAAGGCGCTGGAGCTGTTGCAGGGCAACGTCGACTTCATCGTCCTGGCCAGGTACATGCAAATTTTGTCCCCGCGCTTCATCGCGCATTACCCGAACCAGATCATCAACATCCACCATTCGTTCCTGCCCGCGTTCATCGGGGCCAACCCGTACAAGCGCGCCTTCATGCGCGGCGTGAAGCTGATCGGGGCGACCGCCCACTACGTCACTAACGACCTCGACGAAGGGCCGATCATCGAGCAGGACGTCATTCGCGTCAACCACCGCTACACGGAGGAAGACTTGAAGGTGGCCGGCCGCCACGTCGAGCGCAACGTCTTGGCCCAGGCGATCTCCTGGCATGTCGAGGACAAAGTGATCGTGTACGGGAACAAGACGATTGTGTTTGCGTAGCGGCAGCCTGCCGAAGAAAAGGGAAACGGAAGAAGTGCTGTGGGGTATTTGCCCCCAGGCTCATGAAAAAAGCGAAAGGCGTCCGAAGGCAAGTCCAGCTCTGGGAGAGATCCAGAGGGGCCTCGCATGGGCGTGATTTCGCTTTTTTACTTTTCAATTCCTGTCCAGCGTATTTCGTTACAGTCGGGATGACCATTCATTCGTGTTCACACTCTATTTGGAATTTGTTTAGGTCAGACGAGATGACATCTTATTTGTTAGCATTTTAGATAAAAATACGTGGGAAGGTGATTTCGAAAAGAGAGGCTGGAGTGTAAAATTGAAAAGCATGGGAAAATATGAAAGTTGAGGGAATGATATGAGTATTATTGCACTAACCATTCTTCTGTTTTTTGGGTTTCAATATTTGCTGCCAATTGTTACACAGGAATTTCTTTGGAATCCAGAAAAAATGGACGATTATCGGCATTTCGATTCAGACACGCTTTCGATCCTGATTCTCTCTTACGCGTTCGCTTTTCCGATCGGGCTGATGGTGGAGGGAAAAATAGCAAAAATCCTGAAGATAATCCGTTTCCCAAAAGAAGATTCTGCTATTTTAAAAGTTTTGGACATTGCCCGGGAGAATGATGGATATGTTACAGTCGTAGATATAGCTACAAAATCTACTCTCTCCCTGGAGGAAGCGCAAAAAATTTTGGACGATCTTCAAAAAAAGGGACATGCTGACCTGAGTGTAACGAAATCGGGTGATATCCTTTATTACTTTCCTGGATTTCTATAGCAGGACCAAATAGAGGATAGGGGGTGAGCAAATGAGGTACTTAGGCGGTGCGATGATAATTGTAATATGTGGCAGTTTTCTTCTATCGTGTTTGCTAATTACTGGTTTGCTAATGCAACGGCCATTTTTTTCTACTTTATATCTCATTATGGACAATAGGAGCATTATAGGTGTACTTTTGGCAGCTCTCTCCCTGATTTACATGGCGAGCCTGCTGATTGAAAAAGTGCTTGCGAAAAAAGTCAGGACCGTTTTTATCATAGCCGTGTGATACAGATTGCCCTCGAACACGGTAACCAGATTACCGCGCCAATGCTGGCATTGGATACTTCCCTGAAGCTATCAGAATGTGAGCGAATCTTGAAGGAATTTGAGAAAAAGCAAGTCGTTAGCAGTTCAACTCCTGTTGGTGAGGCTGTGGTATATCACTTGGCACCGCTCATCTACGAGAATTGGTTGCCAAGTGATGGAGAGTATTGTGGAAAGGCTGACGAAACAGAAGGGGATGAGAAGGAGCAGAAAATATGGAAAAAGTGGCTGAAGGTCACCGGTTTCATTCTCGTGACAATCATTGCTCCCCTCTGGCTGCTTGATAAACAGACCATCCTTTCAGAGGAGTTTATGACAGGGGCACTCTTCGTCAACGTGTTTGCGGTTATCCGAATATTTCATGTTGTTTATTTGACTTACCGAAATTATGTACGGAAAACCGAGCACGATGTCTTGGGGTATGTCATGGACAATCAAGGTGTTCTCTATCCACAAGAAATCGCAGAATTTACCGACGAGAGCCTGTCGTCCATTCAGCGGATGGCCGATCGATGGCACAAGGCCAATCTCGTATCGATGTCCTACGGGAATGATGGGACCGTGATGTACTTGTTTCCGAATGTCACCGCTGAATCAATGGTGTACTTGCGGGAACCCAACTATAATCCGCACGCGCAGCTCAAACGGGTAAAGGAGCAATTGATGCAGACATGCTGTTATGCCTTTCTTTATTCTTTTCTGGCCGGTTACGCATTCATGAATTGGAGCCATTTTATCTTTTATGGAGGGATTGGGGCGGTCTGCGCAGCCTACAGAACTTTCTACTCTATACAGGCGAGGGAGGAAGCGGAGCAGATTGAGCGAATCGGACTTCAGGTGGCTGCACATCGGAATGGCCAATTGACCGTCCATGAATTGGCTTATAACGCAATGGTCAGCATGAAAGAGGCGGCAAAGCTACTAAAAAAGTGGGAGCTTGCAAACATTGCCAGACGAATTGAGATAGGTGAGGGATTCGTACCTGTTTACATTATCAGCGGCGTCGTGTCGAAGGAACAGCGGTTGGCTTCAGAGCGGGTGTAGCACTATCCATTTCCGATGGGGTGTATGACTGCGCAGAAATCGGCTGGAATTAGCTGCAGCGTGTATGTAGTGCTCGTCATCGCAGAAATCCTCGGCCATCAGGACAAACTTTCCCATATGCAAAAAATCCACCTCGCATCGTCAGGTGGATTTTTTGGCGTTTTGTTCATCCGTGCCGTTTACCCTTGCTTTTTCGTCAACTGCCAAACGTCCATGAGGTTCACTTTGCGCTTCGTCTGGTCGTGGTACAGCTTGTCCCCGTCGATCCGGTCCACGAACAGCACGCCGTTCAAATGGTCGATCTCATGCTGGATACAGCGCGCCAAAAAACCTTCGCCCTCCAGCGTGAACGTCTCGCCCGCCCGGTTTGCGCTCTGGATTTTCACGTACTGGGCGCGCTTCACGATGCCCGAGTAGCCGGGAAAAGACAGGCACGCTTCCGGCCCGATCTGCTCGCCGTCCAGCTCCAAAATTTCCGGGTTAATCAGCTCGATCAGCCCGTCTCCGCAATCCATGACGATCACGCGCCTTAAAAAGCCGACTTGCGGCGCGGCCAGCCCAGCCCGGCCTTCCTTGGCGTAAAGAGTCTCCGTCATATCGTCCAGAAGCTTTCCCAGCCTGTCATTGAACTCGGTGACGGGCTTTGCGGTTTTGCGTAAAATCGGATCTCCGAAAGGGAGGATTGTTTTTACTGCCATCTGCCTTCTACCTCCAAAAAATGAATTACGCCCCTTCGTTTTGCGAGGGCGGGGTGTGCACCCACAGATCGTTCGGCGTGCATTCCAGCGCCGTGCACAAAGCATCCAGCGTGTCGGCTTTCATTTGCTTCGGCTGGCCGTTGAGCAGCGCGCTGATCGACGGAGCCGAGAGTTCATAGCCTGCCTTTTCTTTCAGCAACCGGGCGAGCGCCGCCCCGGACCAGATGCCTCTGTCCGCCATTACTTTTCGCAACATCCAGACAAGCATGCCTTCCCGTTCCCCCTCTCGACTTGCCAAAAAACGAATGTGTTAGGTATTGCCTAATGTTTTTAGTTATTACCTAATATAGCGGATTGGGAGAAAAAAGCAAGCGCGTCTCCTGGACGTGCGCCGTCGATGTTTTGTCCGAGCAGGATTATTTTATTGAATTTGGAGTTTTAAAAATTGATTGAAAATAAAAAACACCCTCCCTTATAATGTGTATATAAAAGAAACGGTGGTTCTATTATAGAACCAAGGAGGTTGGGCCATGACATTAAAAACGTTGGAAAAATCGTTGGAGCTGTTGGAACTGTTTACAAAAGAACGAACTTCCTGGGGAGTGCGCGAGCTAGCCAAGGAATTGGGGATCAACCATACGACCGTCTACCGCATTTTGGCTACGTTCGAGCAAAAGGGGTATTTGATTCAGGACCACGAGACGAAAAAGTACGAGCTGGGCATGAAGCTGTGGGAGTTCGGACAGCTTGTGGAAGACAAGATGGGCATCTCGGAGTACATTTACCCGATCATGAGAAACGTTTCCGAGCAGACGGGCGAAACGATCTTTTTGACCTGGCTCGATCAGTTGGAGTGCGTGCACGTGGAGATGGCGGAAAGCTCGCAGAGCATCAAGTTTTCCGTGTCGGTCGGCAGCCGGACGCCGTTGCATGCGGGGGCGTCCAATACGGTTATTATGGCGTACTTGCCGCGCGACGTTCAGGAGCAGGTGATCGCCAGAGGCTTGACGGCGCTCACGGCACACACCGTCGTGGAAAAAGAGAGCCTGTACAAGAAGCTGGACGAGATCAAAAAGCGCGGCTGGTGCTTCAGCGCGGGCGAGTTCGCCGACGAGGTGTTCGGGCTGTCCGTTCCGCTGTTCAACAAGCGGCGGGAAATCGTCGGCTCGATGACCATTGCCGGACCTGTCAGCCGCACTCCGGAGGGCGAGCGGTTGCTGACGATGCTGTCTGCGCTGCAGGAGGGGCAGCGTGAAGTCCAGCATTACCTGGACAAATACAACCTCAGCTACGTGTAGACGGGGAAAACGGGTGAAAACGGACAAAAGCGAGTAGAAACTAGCGGAAACTCCTAAAACGGCGAAACCGCGAAACCCGCGAAAATCGCAAAATCCGCGAAACCCGCGAAAATCGCAAAATCCGCGAAAATCGCAAAATCCGCGAAAATCGCAAAATCCGCGAAAATCGCCAAACCCGCCAAACCCGCACCACGCTATCTCGCATGGAATCTAGCAAAATCGCACAAATGCACAAAATCGCACAACGCTTTTAAAGGAGGTGAGGGAGGCAGCGCATTTGCATAGCAGCTTCGGGGTCGGATCTGTTTTGGTTTTCGGTGCAGTAAAAGAGAGAGAAAAAAGAAGCGAGTGGACAGGAAGGAAGAGAGAACGCTGCTGATACCGGATGGGGGTGTAGGCATGAGCGACAGAAAACAAACAGAAAAACAGCGGCATCCAAGAGCGGTAGAACCGTTTACGCTCTTTTTGATTCTCATTACTTCGGTGATGGGGGCCGTGATCGGGATGCAGTTGATTGTCACATTGGGAATTTCGGCGAATACAGCAATTATTGGTGCGTTACTGGCGATGGTCATCTCCCGGATTCCGATTGCGATCATGAAAAAATACCGTTCGGTGCATCGGCAAAACATCATTCAAACGGCGATTTCCTCAGCTACGTTCGGGGCCGCGAACAGCCTATTGATCCCGATCGGCATACCGTTTTTGATGGGCAAAACCGAGCTGATCCTGCCGATGCTGATCGGGGCGGCGTTGGCGATGTTTGTAGACGCTTTTCTCATGTACAAGATGTTCGACAACAAAATTTTTCCGGCGCAAGGGACGTGGCCGCCAGGTGTTGCGACGGCAGAGTCGATCATTGCCGGGGACCAGGGTGGCAAACGCGCCAAGTTTCTCGGGCTTGGGATCGCGGGCGGTCTGGTCGGGTCTTTTCTCGGGGTGCCGATGTCGGCATTCGGGGTCGCGTTCATCGGGAATTTGGCCGCGCTGACGATGTTTGGCCTGGGGCTGCTCATTCGCGCCTACTCGATTCCGCTTGCCGGAATTGACTTGAACGCGCTGTACGTGCCGCACGGCTTCATGATCGGCGCAGGCTTGATGGCGCTGGTGCAGGTCGCCATCCTGATTTCGAAAAAGAAGCAGCAGCCAGCCGCTCAGGCGCACGTGCAAAAGAGCGAAATTTCTGCCACTTCGCAAGCCGCTGCCGAGGTGGAGACGAAGGCGGACAAAGAAATCGGCCGCGTGTTTGGCATCGGGTTTTTCGCCTACTTGGCGGTCGCGCTGATTATCGCGATCACGGGAGGCATTATGACAGACATGTCGCTCGGCATGTTTATCGGCTACTTGCTGTTTGCCGCGTTTGCCGCTTTTGTCCACGAGCTGATCGTAGGGATTTCCGCGATGCACTCTGGCTGGTTCCCCGCTTTTGCGGTCGCCTTGATTACCTTGATTATCGGGATGCTGGTCGGCTTCCCGCCAGTCGCTCTCGCACTGCTCGTCGGCTTCAGCGCCGCGACGGGACCTGCGTTTGCCGATATGGGCTACGACTTGAAGACAGGCTACATCCTGCGCGGCAACGGCGCGGACATGGAGTACGAGCTGGACGGCAGACGCCAGCAGTTCATTACGGCGATGATCGCTTTCGGTGTCGCTACGCTTGCCGTTTTATTTGCCTATGAAGGCTACTTCAAGGCCAATCTCGTGCCGCCCGTGGACAAGGTGTACGTCGCGACGATCGAAGCGGGCGTATCCGGCGATATTGCCAAACAGCTTTTGCTCTGGGCCATCCCGGGGGCGATCCTGCAATGGCTGGGCGGGCCAAACCGGCAGCTTGGCGTGCTGCTTGCGACAGGGCTTTTGATCCTCAGTCCGGCTGCGGGCTGGGCGGTACTGGCGGGAATTGCGATTCGCTCCCTCGTCCTGAAATGGAAAGGCAAGGAAGCAGAAGTGCCGATGAGCATTTTGGCCGCAGGCTTTATCGCCGGGGATGCGTTGTACAACTTCTTCAGTTCGATGCTGAAAATGGGCAAATCGTAAAATCGGAACGACAAAGGAGAGAGTGAGATGCCAGAAGCGAGAAGACAACGACTCTCACGCTATTTGCAGCAGGAAAACACAGATGCTTGCATCGTAGTGCCCGGACCGAATCTGTACTACTTCACGGGACTGGCGCTAAAGCCGAGCGAACGGCTCAGCTTCGCGGTCCTCACCAAAGAAAACCGGTTGCTGTTTGTCGTTCCCCAGGTGGAACTGAGCAAGGTCGAGAAGCTGGCTCATGATGAGCTGTTCTGGTACACGGACGAGCAAGGCCCGGATCAGGCGCTGGCGGCACTGCGGCAAAAGCTGGGCACGCTCGGACGCCTCGGCATCGAGGAAGGACAGATGCGCGTCAAGGAGCTGAAAGCGGCAGAAATGCTGGGGGCAAAAGAGCTGGTCGCCATCGACAAAACGGTGGACAAGCTGCGCGTCGTCAAAGATGAGCGGGAAATCGCCGCGATTCGGCAGGCGGTGCGGATCGTGGAAGAAAGCTTTACGGCTGTCCTTCCGGCGATTCGCGAAGGAGTGGCGGAGCTGGAAATTGCCGCCGAGCTGGAATACGAGATGCGCAAAAGAGGCTCGGAGGGCACGCCGTTTGGCACGATCGTCGCTTCCGGCTACCGCGGGGCGCTCCCGCATGGCAGGGCTGCGGACAAGCTCATCCGGTCCGGCGAGCTGGTCGTGCTCGATTTCGGGGCGTACTGCCAAGGCTATGTGGCAGACATTACGCGGACGGTGGCGGTAGGCGAGCCTGCGCCTGAGCTTGCGCGCATTTACGAGATCGTGCGGCAGGCGCAGCAGGCGGCGGTTGACGCCGTGCGTCCGGGGGTCACGGCGCATGAGATCGACGAGACAGCCCGCGCGATCATTCGGGACAGCGGCTACGGCGAGTTTTTCACGCACCGTCTCGGGCACGGCATCGGGCTGAGCGGTCACGAGGAGCCGTACATGCACAAGCAAAATCCGCTGCGGCTCGAACCGGGGATGGCGTTTACGATTGAGCCTGGCATTTACTTGCCGGACAAGGGCGGGGTCAGAATTGAGGATAACGTCGTCGTGACAGAGGACGGCTGCCTCAATCTGATGACGCTCTCCAAACAACTGCTTCAACTGTGAGGGGAGACGGGGACATGACCTACACGTATTTGAACACGGCAGCGGCTTCCGTCCCCCCGCAGCAGGTCGTGGACACGATGGTCGCCTATTTGCAAAAGACGGCGACCGTCGGGCCCTACCTGCCGGCTTTTCGCCGGGACATTTATGCGAAAGTCGATGCGATCCGGGAAACAGCCGCTGCCTTTATCGGAGCGGCGCGCGAAGAGATCGCTTTTGCCAAAAACGGAACAGAAGGTATTAACATGATCGCCAGCGGCATCCGATGGCACGAAGGCGACGAAGTCATTTTGGCGGACCTGGAATTTCACAGCAATTACGTGCCGTGGAAGCGGCTTGCGGAACAAGGCAAGATCAAGCTGGTCGTGCTGCGCACCGACGCGAGCGGCGTCATCTCGATCAGGCAGCTTGAGCAACTGATTACGCCCCGCACCCGGCTGATTACCGTGTCACACCTGCCGAACGCTTCCGGCGCTCTCCAGCCGATCCAGGAAATTTGCGACATGGCGAGCCGCAAAGGCATTCTGACCTTGGTGAACGCTTCGCAGACATTGGGCCTCGTCCCTTTGGACATGCGCGCGCTGCCCTGCGACTTTCTCGTCGCTTGCGGCCGCAAATGGCTGCGCGGCCCCGAGGGCTCAGGTATCGTTTTTATCCGAAAGGCACAGATCGAAAGCATTACCCCGGCCTTTACCGGATGGGGCGGAACGACGTGGGATTTTCAGACGAACGAAATTTCCTTTTTGTCGACGGCCAAACGGCTGGAAGCTGGCTGCCCGATCATTCCTTCCATTCTGGGGCTGGGTACGGCCCTGGAGGTCGCACAGGAAGTAGGCGTCGCGGCAATCTACAGAAGAGTCAAGCACCTCACTTCCTTTACGTTGGAAAAACTACGGACCATCCCGGGGGTGGAGATTTACGGACCGCAGGACGAGACTGACCGGCTGGCGATTATTCCGTTCAATATAAAAGGGGTAAGCCCCGATGCGATTACGGCTTTTTTGGAGCGGCACGCGGTCATCATCGAGGCGGGAACGTTCATGGCGAATACGTTGCTCCAGCAGTACGGGATCGAGAGGATGGCGCGCATTTCGCCCCATTATTTCAACACCGAGCAGGAAATCGAACGGGCGATTGCGCTCATCAGGCTGATGCTGGCAGAAGCATGAGATTGTGGCAGCATCGGCTCTTCTTTCCGAGAAAAAACGAAACAATGGTTCACTATCGAAAACAAGAAGGGTGAAAAACGATGAGAATAGCAACCGATATTGGCGGCACTTTTACCGACCTGGTGTATGTGACAGACGAAGGCGAATTTGGCATGGCCAAAGCGCATACGACCCCGCCGCATTTTGAGCAGGGGGTGCTGAACGTCATTGCCCAGAGCGGCATTCCGCAGGAGTCGATCAAAATGTTCATTCACGGCACGACGGTCATCATCAATGCCTTGACCGAGCGCAAAGGCGTCAAAACAGGACTGATTACGACCAAGGGCTTTCGCGATGTGCTGGAAATCGCCAGGGGCAATCGCCCGGACCTGTACAATTTCCGCTATCAAAAGCCGGAGCCGTTCGTCGAGCGGTACTTGCGCCGGGAAGTGGAAGAGCGCCTGAATTACAAAGGCGAGGTCGTGACGCCACTCAACGAGGCGCAGGTGGCAGACATCGTCGCCTATTTTCGCGAAGAGCAGGTCGAGGCAATCGCCGTTGCCTTCCTGCATTCCTACGTCAATCCGGCGCACGAGCAGAAAACGGTCCGGCTTATCCAGCAGTTGTGGCCGGAAGTAGCTGTCACGGCCTCGCACGAAGTGACAAAAGAATGGCGCGAATACGAGCGCACGAGCACGACTGTTTTCAACTCGTACGTGCAGCCGATCGCCTCCTCCTATATTGATCGGCTGTACAACAAGCTGGCGGAGAGCCAATCGCACGGCAACAACTATATCATGCAGTCCAACGGCGGGACGACGACGTTCGCGCAGGCGAAAAAGACGCCAATTCACCTCGTGGAATCCGGCCCGGTAGCAGGCATTTACGGAGCGGCGGTCATCGGCGAGCTGATCGGCGAGCAAAACGTGATTGCCTTTGACATCGGCGGGACGACAGCGAAGTGCTCGCTGATCAGCAAAGGCGAAGTGAAAGTCACGACGGACTACTACATCGAGCGCTCGGACAAGGAAGCGGGCTATCCGATCAAAGTGCCCGTCGTCGACATCGTGGAGATCGGAAACGGCGGCGGCTCGATTGCCTGGATCGACGAGACAGGCTCGCTGCGCGTAGGCCCGCAGTCTGCCGGATCGGTCCCGGGACCCGTCGCCTATGGCCGAGGGGGAACAGAGCCGACCACGACAGATGCGAACCTGCTCGTCGGCCGTCTGTCCAAGGAAAACTTTGACTACCAGGTCGATCTGGAGCAAGTCAAGGCCGCTGTCGCGGAAAAAGTCGCGAAGCATTACGGCACCACGGTGGAAGAAGCGGCGCTCGGGATCATCCGCATTGCCAACTCGAACATGCTGAACGCGCTGAAGCTGATCTCGATTCGCAAAGGGTACGATCCGCGCGATTTTGCCCTGGTGGCCTTCGGCGGCGGCGGTTCGATGCACGCAGCCGCTCTGGCCAAAGAGCTGGGCGTGAAAAAAGTGATTATTCCTGTCGCTTCTTCCGTCTTTTCGGCGTGGGGGATGCTGATGACCGACTTGCGCCACGATTACATCCAGACCTACATCAAGCGGCTACAGGAGCAAAACTTGCCGGGGTTAAACGAGGAGTGGCAACGGCTGGAGGCGCAGGCGGCGCAGCAGTTCAGTGAAGAGGGAGTGGCACAGGAACGGATCGTCTTTGGCCGGATCGCCGACATGCGCTACATCGGGCAGGAGCATACGGTGAAGGTGCCTGTCCCGTCCGGTATCTGGACAACAGAAACGCTTGCCGACATCATGGCGCGTTTTCACGAGCTGCACGAGCAGAACTACACGTTCAAGCTCGAAGGCGCGACGGCAGAAATCGTCAACCTGCACCTGACTGCGCTCGGGACGGTAGACAAGCCGGTGTTGAAAAAACTCCCGCCAGCAATAGATGCGAACGCGCCTGCGGTCAAGGAAGTCCGCCCGGTCTATTTTGAAGAGCGCGGCTGGCTGGACACGGCGATCTACTTGCGTGCAGACCTGGGAGCCGGAGCAAAAATCGACGGTCCGGCTATCGTGGAGGAGCGTTCGGCTTCGACCTTGCTCTATCCAGGACAGACATTGACAGTGGACGAATACGGCAATCTGATTATGGATACAGGAGTGAGCGCGTAATGGAACAGCAAACTGCGACGAAGATGGACCCATTCAGCCTGGAGATCATTAAAGATTCGCTGAAAGCGATCGGCGACGAGATGTTTTACGCGCTCGCCCGCACCTCGATGAGCCCGATCATCTACGAAGTGCTCGACTACGCCTGCGGCTTGACCGATGCCAAGGGCCGTCTGGTCAGCCAAGGCAACGGGGTCACGAGCTTCATCGGCATGCTCAGCCCGATGGTCCAGCACGTGCTGGAGAAGTTCGACAACGGGCAAAAGCTGTCTCCCGGCGACATCATCATCATCAACGACCCGTACGTGGGCGGCGGCTCGCACTTGTCTGACGTGGGCCTGGTCATGCCGATCTACTACGGCGGCGAGCTGGTCGCGTTTTCCGCCAACAAAGGCCACTGGACAGAAGTAGGGGGCAAAGACCCCGGTTCGTTTACGAGCGATGCCAACGAGATTTATCAGGAAGGCTTGCAACTGCCGGGCGTGAAGCTGTTTGACAAAGGCGTCGTCAACGAGGCCGTCGTGGAAATCATCAAAACAAACGTGCGCTTCCCGGACTTGTCGCTCGGCGACATGTGGGCGCAGGCAGCCGCGCTGCGAACAGGCGAGCGGCGCTTTCAGGAGCTGTGCGAAAAATACGGCAAGGAAATGGTCCTGGTCTCTGTCGGGCAACTGATGGAGCAAGGCGCGCAGCTCGCGAAAAAGGAGCTGCAGCAACTGCCAAAAGGCGTCTACGAGGCGGAAGGCTACATGGAGGACAACGGAAACGGCGAAGGCCCGTATCTCATCAAGGTCAAAGTCACGATTACGGACGACCAGTTTCTTTGCGACTTCCGCGGCAGCCATCCGCAGGTGCAGACTCCGGTCAACTGCTCGTACTACGCGCTGCTTGCGGGCGTGCGCGCGATTTATCTGGCGGTCATCCGGCCGACGCAAAACGTCAACGAAGGCGTGTTCCAGCCGCTTTCGATCATTACGGATGAAGGCTCGATCGTCTCGGCCAAGCGCCCGGCTCCTGTCTCGATCAACTGGGAGGCGCGGCTCGGCGGTGCCGACCTGATCTGGAAAGCGCTCGCTCCCGTGCTGCCGGATCGGCTGACAGCAGGTCACTTGCTCTCTATCGCGTCCGTAGTCGTAAACGGCATTCACCCCGACTTGAACGAACCGTTTCTGATCGTGGAGCCATCTGTCGGCGGCTGGGGGGCAGGGCAAGGCCAGGACGGCCAGCGTGGCCAGTTTTGCATGGGCGACGGCGAGACGTACAACGTGCCAGTCGAGGTGGCGGAGACGCGTTACGGCGTGATGGTCGAGGAATACGGACTGCACTGCGACGGCGCGGGTGCAGGCGAATACATCGGCGGCTCGGGCGCGATCCGTTCCTACCGGGCGATGAGCGACAACCAGAAGCTGTCCGTCATTTTCGGCCGCCATCATTTTGCCCCGTGGAGCCTGAATGGCGGGGAGGAAGGCTCGCCGAACTACGTAATGGTGGAAAAAGCAGACGGGCAGGTCGACGGGCCGTTCGGCGTGAAGGCGCGCTATCCGCTGAACAAAGGCGATGTGGTCAAGCTGTACACGGCAACGGGCGGCGGTTACGGCAACCCGTTTGACCGCCCCGCCGAAAAAGTCGCCCGCGATGTGAAAAACGGCTACATCTCGCTTGCGCAAGCCAAGGAAAAATTCGGCGTGATTGTCGATGCGAAAACGTTCGCGGTCGTGGGAGTAACGGAGCAACGGCAAAAATAAGCAGATGCTTATATAATAGAAGAAACACAATTCAGGCAGCAACGAACAGGAAAAGGTGTTCGTTGCTGCCTGTTTGTCGTTATGATGGAAAGAGATGTATCGGGAAGCGAGGGGAAGAGCGTGAGAAAGCGAATCATACGCATAAGCGGTTTGCTGCTGGCCGTTTTGGCCTTTACGTTTTGGCTGACGCTGGGGCTGGCAACGCCGATCCAAACAGTCGAAGACGCGCTGGAAGCTGTGCGCGCAGGCAGAGCGGGCGAGCTGGCGCTTGACCAGGCGGATGCGGGCAAAATCGCTGGCTTTTTTCAGTTTGCGCAAACGAAGCAGTTGGGCGAGCCGGAAGTAACGCTCAGCGAGCATTTCGTCTCGGCGGACGAGCGCCAAGTCGTCGCGCGGTTTCTGGCGATCGAGTACAACCCGAATCGTACCGTGCGGCAAATCTACGGCGGGACGCTGGTGTTTGCGCTGCACAAAAGCGCATTTGCGGCTTGGCGCATCACGCAGGTTGAAGTCAGCCAGCAAATGGGGCCGCACGATTAGCGTGAAAACATCGCGAGCCACGCTTTGCTTCTGCACCGAACTGCTTTTTTGCCGCAACTCCCCCCGTGACATTTTTTATGCCAACAGGTATCGTGGAACATAGAAGTTTCACGTATAGCAAAAGAGGCGAGGGATGAGGTGAACAAATGCGGTTTTATCAAAAATACATAAAGAAGTACGGCGTGCTCGCGAGCATCTCCATGATCTTTTTGATGGTGGAGGCGTTGTGCGATTTGTTGCAGCCGACGATCATGTCGCGGATTATCGACATCGGAGTGGCGCAGCGTGACATGGATTACGTGCTGAAAACCGGGGGACTGATGCTCTTGATTACGGCGCTGGGCGCTGTCGCCGCCTCCATGCGCAACGTGCTTGCCACTTATGTGTCGCAAAACTTCGGAGCGCAGTTGCGGTCCGATTTGTTTTCCAAGGTGCAGTCCTTGTCGTTTGACAGTCTCAACAAGTTCGACCGGGCGTCGCTCGTCACCCGCCTGACCAATGACGTCAACCAGGTGCAGGTGTTCGTCAACGGGATGATGCGCATTTTCGTCAAAGCGCCGCTGGTGTGTATCGGGGGACTGTTCATGGCGACGCAGTTGAATGCGGAGTTGGCTGTCGTGCTCGCTGTCGTCGTGCCGATTGTCGGCTTGTTGATCTTTTTGAATCTGAAAATCGGCTTTCCGTTTTTCCTCAAGGTGCAACAAGCATTGGACCGCGTCAACGGAGCGATGCGCGAATATTTGTCAGGGGTGCGAGTCGTCAAGGCGTTCAACCGCTTTGACTTCGAGGTCGGCAAATTCACGCGGGCAAACGAAGAGTTGCAAGAGAAGTCGCTGTCTGCCACGCGCGTCATGTCCGTGTTCAGCCCGGCGATCATGCTGACGGTCAACCTCGGGATTGTGGCCGTGCTCTGGATGGGCGGGCTTGGCGTGGAGCAAGGCAATATCCAGGTCGGCCACATTATTGCGTTCACCAACTACATGACGCAAATTTTGTTTTCGCTGATGATGATTTCCCTGGTTTTCAACATGTTCGTGCGGGCCAAGGCTTCGGCTGGCCGGATCGGAGAAGTTTTCGCCGAGGAAAACCGGATGAGCTGGAAAGAGGACGCGGCGTATGGACGGGAGCCGGGGGAAGAAAAAGGCCGGATTGACTTTGAACAGGTCAGCTTTTCGTACGATGGCGAAGGTGGACAGCCTGTGTTGAAGCAGATTTCGTTTTCGTGCCTGCCAGGAGAGACAGTGGGAATCATCGGTTCGACCGGGGCGGGGAAAAGCAGCCTCGTCAGCCTGATTCCGCGCTTTTACGATGTGACGGCAGGGACGATTCGCGTAAACGGGCAAGATGTCCGCGAGGTGGACCCGGCCAAGCTGCGTGAAAAAATGGCGATCGTCCCGCAAAAGACGACGCTGTTTACGGGAACGGTGCTGGAAAACATCCGCTGGGGCAAGGAGGATGCCACGGAGGAGGAAGTGGAAGCAGCGGCCCGGATGGCGCAGGCCCACGAGTTCATTGCGGCGACGCCGGAAGGCTACCAGACGCGCGTCGGCCAAGGCGGAGTCAACTTTTCCGGCGGGCAGAAACAGCGCATCTCCATCGCCAGGGCGTTGGTGAAAAAGCCGGAGATTCTCATTCTCGACGACAGCACGAGCGCGGTCGACGTGGCGACGGAGAGCAAGATCAAGGAAGCGCTGCAAACGTACGCAAAAGGGCTGACCTGCATCCTGATCGCGCAGCGGATCACCTCTGTCATGGATGCCGACAAGATTGTCGTGCTCGACAACGGAGAGGTCGCCGGAATCGGCACGCATGAAACGCTGCTGGCTACGTGCCGGGTTTACCAGGAAATCTTTACGTCGCAAATCGGCAAGGAGGTGAGCTAGGATGAGCCAGGAGCAAAAGGAACAGCCGTTTTTCCCTCCCCGTCCGGGCCGCGGCTTCGGCCATGGGGGCGCGCGCGTGCCGGTGAGCAAGCCGAAAAACTTTTCGGCGACCATAAAAAGACTGTGGCAAGCGTTCGGGCGGGAAAAACGATGGCTGCCGCTCGTGTTCGCCATCGTGCTCGTCGATGGTTTGCTGATGCTCTCGGCTCCGTACCTGATCGGGAAGGCCATCGACGCGATGACAGGCGGGGCAGAGGCGTTCAGCTTTTTGTCGATCATCATTCTCGCTTTGCTCGGCTCGTACATCGTGGACGGAGCCTTGACGTTTTTGCAGGGCTGGATGATCGCCGGCATCACGCAGCGAATCGTGACCAACATGCGGCAAGCTTTGTTCGAAAAGCTGCAAAAGCTACCGATTGCCTTTTTCGACTCGCGCACGCACGGCGAACTGATGAGCCGCCTGACCAACGATATCGACAACGTCAGCAACTCCATCTCGCAGTCGACGACACAGCTCATGTCCGGGGTGATCGTGCTCGCCGGGTCGCTGGTGATGATGCTCGTGCTTTCGCCGATTCTCACGCTCGCCTGCCTGATTACGGTGCCGCTCGTCTTTTTGCTCACCCGCACGATTGCGAAGCGAACCAGTGTGCTGTTCAAAAATCAGCAGATCGAGCTGGGCAAGCTGAACGGCCACATTGAAGAGACGATTTCCGGGATTCAGGTCGTCAAGGCGTTCAACCACGAGGAAAAGGCGATTGCCGACTTTGCCGCGATCAACGACAGACTGTGCAAGGTCGGGATGAAGGCGCAAATCTGGTCGGGCTTTTTGATGCCGATCATGAACGTGATTAACAACCTTGGCTTTGCGATGGTGGCGATTGTCGGGGGGATACTGGCGGTGAAAGGGATGATTACCGTCGGGGTGATCGCCAGCTTCCTCAGCTATTCGCGGCAGTTTGTCCGCCCGCTGAACGATCTCGCCAACATTTTCAACGTGCTGCAGTCCGGCGTAGCGGGCGCGGAGCGGGTGTTCGAGGTGCTGGACGAACGGGAGGAGCCGCTCGATTCCCCGGACGCCGCTGTGCTCAGAGAGCCAAAAGGGCACGTCGTATTCGACCGGGTGAGCTTCGGGTATCGCCCCGACCAGCCGATTTTGAAAAACGTCAGCTTCGAGGCACAGGCGGGAAGCACGACTGCTCTGGTCGGTCCGACGGGTGCGGGCAAGACGACCGTCGTCAATTTGCTGACGCGCTTTTACGATGTGACGGAAGGGACGATCTACCTCGACGGCAAAGACATCCGCGAATACTCGCGGGACAGCCTGCGCAGAAGCTTTGGTTTCGTTTTGCAGGACACGTACCTGTTTTCCGGGACGATCAAGGAAAACATCATGTACGGCAAGCCTGACGCGACAGACGCCGAGGTCGAGGCGGCCGCGAAAATGGCGCATGCCGATGTGTTCATCAATCGGCTGCCCAAGCGCTACGATACGCAACTGACCGAAAACGGCGGCAATTTGAGCCAGGGGCAGCGCCAGCTTTTGGCGATTGCCCGCGTCATCCTCGCCCGGCCGTCGCTTCTGATTCTCGACGAGGCGACGAGCAGCATAGACACGCGGACAGAGCTGATTATTCAGGATACGCTCGCGACGATCATGGAAGGGCGCACGAGCTTTGTGATCGCGCACAGGCTCGGCACGATCCGCGACGCCGACGCGATCATGGTCGTGGACAGCGGCGAGATCGTGGAAAAAGGCAGCCACGACGACCTGATCGCGCAAAAAGGGGTGTACTACCAGTTGTTTTACAATCAGTTCAAAAACTTGCACGCCGCTTCGTCCTGATCGAAACAGCCCGTCTGGCACGCTGAATTTTACGTGTGCAGACGGGCTGTTTTGCTGGGATAAAGCTTCTGTAACGATGCAGCAGCGCTCAATGCGCAAGCCAAGCGTCAAGCGTTTTTGGCGAGGGGGCTGTTGTGCTCTCAGCTTGGTTGCCCCTTTGCGCGGACGTCCTTCCTTTCAAGGCTCGGAGCAGGTGCGGACCACATGTTTGTGACCACGTATGAGACGAAGCAGGAGGACCAGGACAAGTTTTTTGAAAACGCGGTCTACAAAAACTTGTCGGCCGTCAAAAACAACCATGTGTACAGGATGACGTTTGAGCAGATGTACTACTACGACCCGCTGGCGATTGAGGGGCAGCTTGATCTGGTCGTGGAGAAGCTGCTGGGGCATCAGGCGAAATAAACAGAACGACAAAAAGACCCGGGACAATCGCCCAAGGGTCTTTTTGCTGTCACTTGCCGAAGTAATCCAAAATAAACTCCTTAAAGCGAACCGCAGCCGGAGACAAATACCCGCCTTTGACCAGCGCCATGCCGATTACGCGCTGGCACTTGGGGGTGCGGATGCGGATTTGCGCGATTTTGCTTTGGTCGATGCCGCGCAAATCGGGGAGCAGGGACACGCCCAGTCCGGCTGCGACCAGCCCCGCGACGGTGGCCGCCTCCTCGCCCTCAAAAGTCACGCGGGGGGTGACGCCGAGTTGCTCAAAAAGCTGGTCGGTCGTGCGCCGCAGCGCGTAGCCCTTTTTCAAAAAAATAAACGATTCCTCGGCAATTTCCGAAAGCAGGATGCTCTCCCGTCCGGCCAGCGGATGCCCGATCGGCACGATGGCAAACAGCTCCTCGCTCCAGAGCGGTGTCCACTGGATCGGCAGCTTGGTTTCCGTCGGCTCGGCGAGAAGGCACAGGTCCAGCTCGCCTGCGTCGAGATGCTCGAGGAGCGAGTAGCTGTGATTTTGGATCATCGTGAAGCCGATGGAGGGCGACTTGGCGCGAAACGCGCCGATGAGGTCGGGAATCAGGCTGGTGCCGAGCGTGTGCAAAAAGCCGAGGGCAACCTCGCCGCGGTCGGGGTGGACGAGATCGCGCAGCTCCTGTTTTCCGTCCTCAAATTCTTTGAGGATGCGGTTGACGCGCTTCAAAAAAAGCTGGCCGTAACGGTTCAGCATGATCGTCCGCCCTTGCCGTTCAAAGAGTGGGACGCCCAGCTCTTCCTCCAGCCGCGCGATTGAGCGGCTGAGCGCGGGCTGGGAGAGCGACATCGCTTCCGCCGCACGGGTGACGTGCTGCATCCGGGCGAGCGTCTGAAAATATTCGAGTTGTTGCCATTCCATTCGGGTGACCTCCCTGCGCGACAAAGCGCGTGTGTCCGATTCATTACTATCGTGCATGAAAATTATGATTACAATAAATTATACATTATGAATTGTCAATGATAGTATAACAGTGAAACGGGTAGAAACGCGGGGAGGTTTCACCACCATGGGATACATCAAGCAAGGCACAACCGCTTTTCGCAAGACCAATCTGGCTTTTTTTGCGGCGGGCTTCAACACGTTTGCGATTTTGTACAGCACGCAGCCGTTGATGCCTGAATTTACAAAAGAGTTTCACGTTTCGCCGACGATGGCGAGCTTGTCGCTCTCGTTGACGACGATCTCGCTGTCCGTCAGCATGCTCGTGTTCGGGACGATCTCAGAGGTGTGGGGACGCAAGCCGGTAATGATTAGCTCGATGCTGGCCGCCTCCCTCCTGTCGATCCTGACGGCATGCAGCCCTTCATACGAATCTCTTCTTCTTTTTCGCATCATCCAGGGAATCTCGCTAGGCGGCCTTCCGTCTATTGCCATGGCTTATTTGGGCGAAGAAATGGAGCCGAAAAGTCTGGGAGTCGCCATGGGGCTGTACATCAGCGGCAACTCGCTGGGGGCGGTGTGCGGGCGGATTCTCTCCGGCATACTGACCGACCTGTTCAACTGGCACATGGCGATGGGCGCGATCAGCCTGATGAGCCTCGTCGCCACTCTGATTTTCTGGTTCAGCCTGCCTGCTTCGCAAAACTTTCACGCGCGCGCTCCCGAGGTGCGCAAGCTGGCGGCTTCCATGCTCAGCCACTTGCGGGACCCGGCTCTTTTCTGCCTGTTCGGCATCGGGTTTTTGAGTCTCGGCAGCAATGTGGCGCTCTACAATTACATCGGGTACGTCTTGACCGCAGCGCCTTATTCGCTCAGTCAAACGCTCGTCGGCTGGATTTTCATCGTGTTTCTCGTCGGGATGTTCGCCTCCGTCTGGATGGCGAAGCTCGCAGACAAGTTCGGCAGGCTGAAAATGCTGCTCGTCTCCTTGCTGCTGACGCTGCTCGGCGCGTGCCTGACGCTCGACAGTCATTTGGCGGTCATCATCGCGGGCTTGCCCGTCCTGACCTTCGGCTTTTTCGGAAGCCATTCGATTGCGAGCGGCTGGGTCGGGCGGCGGGCGACTCATGACAAGGCGCAAGCATCATCGCTCTACCTGTTCTTTTATTACGCCGGTTCCAGCATCGGCGGGACGATGGGCGGCATGTTCTGGTCGTCGCTCGGTTGGGGCGGTGTCGTCGCGATGATCGCCGGATTCATGGCCGTCGCCTTCGTCTTCGCCCTGCGCCTGTCCAAAGTCCTCGCCAATTCGTCTGCGCCGTCCGCCGAGAAAAAGTGGACGGTGGCGAAGCTGAAATGAAGCGGGGGAGCGTAGCGTGGTTGCCCCTTAACAGCGGCTACAGAGGCAGCGGGGGCGCCTTTCTTTTCTGAGATGGAACGGAAACGGGGCTGTGGAGTGCAAAACCAGCCAGGTTCGCAGCATGTTCCGGCGCGATCCCCTCACGGCAGACAGGAAAAAAGAGTCCAAAACAGCTTGGACTCCACCCTGTAGACCGGGGGGGATTTTTCACGTCACGGCAATACGCACAGAGGCTGGCTACTTCTGGGCGTGTCTCTTTTCCTGGATGACGCAGCCGAGGTAGAGCAGCAAAAGCAGCAAGGAAACGTACACGGAGCCATCGAAGTAGCTTTTAAACAGCTCGCGCGACCAGCGATCCTCGCCGATAATCCAGTAAGCGAGCGAATTGGAGATGGCGATTCCGTCATTTGCTGCAGGGATGAGACTCTCGGTGTAGTTTTGGGCAAGGCAGACCGTCGAGAGCACGGATGCGAACAGGAGCACAAGCGTTACGGCCGAGTAGTAGTTTCTCGCACCGATTCGCTTCAGGAAAAAAAGAACGAGTGCAACAACCAGACCTGCCATCATGAGAAACAGCATGGATCGAATCCTCCTTTGGCAAGATGAGCAAAGTGCTTTTGTGAATCTCTTTGGGATTGGCTTCTCTTTTAGGCTTGCTGTGGATCTATACGCATTTTACCAGTTACGGAGTTTATTTTGCATTTTATAAAACGGCAGCCGACGAAGCTTAACCGAAGAAGCGGAACATGAGAGGTCCCCCGCTTTTTTAACCGTTTCCAGGTTTTCTCAAATCCAAAATGGTATGATAGAACCGGGAAGGAGAGTGATCGCCCATGCTTCGAAAAGTGCTGGTCGCGCTCGCGTCTGCGCTCATTTTTTGCCTGGTGCTCGCCTGGGCGAACTACACGCCAGCAGGCGAGCGGGAAGAGGGTGTCTACCATTGGTCGTACGGCTCGCTTGTCGCGATTTATCTCATTTATGCCCTCCCCGTCTATTTGCTTGGCGGGATTCCGTTTGCCTATCTGATCGAGTTCGCCGAACGCAAAACGGGTTGGAAGCATCCGCTGGCTGTGTATCTATTTCGCTTTTTTGCCTATGCGTTGGCGGGCTGCTTCGTGATGGGGCTGTTCGTCGTAGTCGTATCGAACGGGCGCTCTTTGAGCAATGCTTTTGCGTCTGGCGGGTTGCTGCTGTTAGGCGGAGGCGCGGCTCTGTTGTACGGCCATGTCCTTCTGTTCAGTTTTTGGCTCGTCAAGAGACGAAAGGAGTGGGGATGATTGCGGGACACTTCTGCTGCCCGCAACATTTTTGATCTGTTTTTTTAGCTAGGAGAGGATCGACATGACCATTGGTGGTTTTCAAAGCGGCTTTTCGGCCAGAAAAGTGCCGCGCGCCGAAGTGAAGTGGGAGCAGTTCCTCATCTGCAGTCACGGCTGCGAGGAAGTCATTCAACTGATTTCCCACGTATCCGGTGAGGTAGAGTTCGAACTGTGCAAAATCGAGGCCGAGCGGATGGGCAACGTGTTGCTTGCGGCTGTAAAGACAGAAAGTTGTTGAAACTTGTGGGCTGCTGACCCGTATGTATAAACGAACAGATAAAAAAAGGGGAGGCGGAACATGAACGACAACAACGTAGTGAAGATGAATCCGTTCCAAGCTGGAGGAAAGCTGCTCGCAACCATTCTCGTACTAGCTGTTTTGGTCTTGCTCGGGACCCAATCGTTTACGATCATATCAGCGGGGCATAGCGGTGTCGTGCTGCAATTGGGCGCGGTACAGCCAAAAGTTTTGCAGGAAGGCATGCACTTTAAAATTCCTTTTATCCAAACCGTCATTCCGATGGAGGTACGGGTACAAAAATCGGAGTCGAGCCAAACGTCCGCTTCGCGTGACCTGCAAACCGTCTCGACGACCATCGCGGTCAACCACCATCTGGACAGCGAAAACGTCAACAAGCTGTACCAGCAGGTGGGGCTGGAGTACAACAGCCGCATTGTCGACCCGGCTATCGCCGAAGCGCTGAAAGCCGTCACTGCGCAGTACACGGCAGAAGAATTGATCTCCAAGCGCTCCGAGGTGAGCAACAAAGTCAAGGAAGCGCTGCGACAAAAGCTGTCTGCCTACAACATCATTCTCGATGAGATCAACATTCGCGAGTTTACGTTCAGCGACGAATTTAACCGCGCGATCGAGTCGAAGCAAGTAGCGGAGCAGCAGGCGCTCAAGTCGAAGCTCGACCTGGAGCGGATCAAGATCGAAAAGGAGCAGGAGATTACGCGCGCGCAGGCACAGGCCGAAGCGTTGCGCCTGCAAAAGCAGGAAGTCACGCCGGAGCTGATTCAGCTCAGACAGATCGAAGCGCAACTGGAAGCGATCCGCAAATGGGACGGCAAGTTGCCGAACGTCACAGGCGGCGCGACTCCGTTTATCAACGTAGGGAACCAGTAACGACAAAAGCGAAGACCATCCGGGCCGCGAATGAGCCGGATGGTCTTCGTTTTTGGTTTAGCGCGTGCTTTCAAACAGCTCCAGCCATTCGCCGTCCGGCCCGCGGAAAAACATGTAGCGGGAGCCGTTGGGCAGCGTCGTGATCGCTTCGTCGATGAAGGAGACATCAAGCTGCTGCAGCCGCTCGATCTCGGCTTCGAGGTTATCCACCGCAAACGCCAGATGGTGCACCTTGCCTTCCTCCGGCAGCGCGTCGTTGTAGCCGTGAATCAGCTCCAGCTCCGTCTCTGTGCTGCCCGGAAACCCGAGAAAAGCGAGCGTAATAATCTGATTGGAATGCACGAGCGTCCCTTTCAGCTCCATGCCGATCACTTTCGTGTAAAAGGCGATGGACGCCTCCAAATCTTTGACCATCAGCCCGACGTGCTCGATTTTTTTGATTGCCATGCGCGGTTTCGTCCTTTCCCTGACAAGCTCGTTTTCTTTTTATTGTAAAAGATTTGCTGCGAAAAGTCTGCCCACCTGCTGCTGTTGCTTGCGGTGCTGCCTCCCTCCCATTCCTCGCGCTGATGGGGGGCATCGAATCATTCTATTGGAATGAATTGGCTGAACCTGATACGGTGAAGAGAAAGAACAGGAGGTGGCTGTATGAAGCATCAAATCGCCCGCATGCAAAAGCATCTGGCAGAAGTTCCGGACATGTTTCGGGACAGGGGAGAGGATGAAACGGCAAGGCGTCCGGCTCCGGGCAAATGGTCCGCCAAAGAAATACTCGGCCATTTGTGCGACTCGGCGATCAACAACCTCGCCCGCTTCGTCCGCGCGCAGACCGAGCAGCCGTATGCGCTGATCCCGTACCAGCAGGACGAATGGGTAAAAGCGCAAGCGTACCAGGCGCGGCCTGCCGACGAGATCGTGCAGCTATGGAGCAGCCTGAACCGCTCGGTGGTCGCGGTCATGGCCGCGATGCCGCCCGCCGCTTGCGAGCATGCCTGTATATTGGCCGACGGCACGACGGTCAGTCTGCGCTGGCTGATGGAGGATTACGTCGCGCATATGGAGCACCATCTCGGCCAGTTGTCCAGGCAGCTTGGCCAGGGCTAGACGATTGACTTCGATTCCGTTTGGGGATGCCCTGCGAGCACAGAAGTGACGATGTACACCGAGTCAAATTCGCCCTCGGACACGGCGATGATCGGCGACGGCTTGGCGAAAAGCAGTGCGTTGATTTCCGCCACAGTCAGCCCTTGCCCGTGCAAATGCAAGATTTCCCCTTGTAGCTGGAGCAAATCGTCCAGCTTGCGCGCAAGCAAATCTTTCCCTTTGGCGATGTAGCCCGCATGAGCGCAGTACATAGCGCGAAAATCGCGGGTCAGGACGTGGCGAATCGAATCGATCAACAGCGGAATGGACTCGTCGCGCAAAATTACTTTTGTCTTCGTTCCGAGAAAAAGGTCGCCGGAAAACAGGCGGCCTGTTTGCTTGTCGAACAGGGCGACGTGGTCGTGCGCATGTCCGGGAGTGTAGATGACCTCCCAGTCGATGGTGCGGGAGTGAAACGTTTCAGCGAGCGGCCGGGCGGCAAAAGGCTCGCGCATTCCCCAGACAAGCTGGCGGTACAGCGGATAGTCGGCGGGTCTGGAGCATAGCTCCACCCCTTTTTCGTGGACGTAGATGGGGGCGTTTTTGCTGTTGGCAAGCCAGGCTGCGTTTCCGCTGTGATCTTCATGGCTGTGCGTCAGGACGACAGCGTCGAAGGAAGCGGCTGAAAAGCGGTCGGTCAGGCCGGCTGCGAGTGTTTGCGGCCCGGTATCGACCATCATGCCGTCTACGACATACACCTGGATTCCCCACTCGCGGCCCGCTCTTTGTACAATCCCCTCCAGGCACAGGACATCTTCGTGCTGATGGACTTCTACCACGGTGACACCTCCATTTTCTAATCGGACTTTTCTATCTGCCAAATGAACATACGCTCATTATACTATTGAATGATTATTCAGTCATTTCTCAATTTCTTTTCCTCGCCCACTGATCGTGTATGATGGTTACAGATGGATACGGACAAGAGGTGAAAAGATGAAGGCAATGCCTATTGATGCGGTGCTGCCGGAGTTGACCGGAGCGCTTGCGGCAAGCAACAACGCCGTGCTGGTCGCCGCTCCCGGGGCAGGGAAAACGACCAGGGTGCCGCTCGTTTTTCTCGAGCAGGACTGGCTCGTAAAAAAGCGCATTCTCATGCTGGAGCCGCGGCGGCTGGCAGCGCGAGCGGCGGCGGGCTACATGGCGCGGCAGCTTGGCGAGCAAGTGGGAGAGACGGTAGGGTATCGGGTCAAGCACGATACGCGAGTCGGCCCGCGTACGCGAATCGAAGTGATAACCGAAGGAATTTTGACGCGGATGCTACAAGACGATCCCGAGCTTGCAGATGTCGGCCTACTCATTTTCGACGAGTTTCACGAGCGGAGCCTGCATGCGGATTTGGGACTGGCGCTCAGCTTGCAGGCGCAAAGCCTGTTTCGCGAAGACTTGCGGATTTTGGTCATGTCGGCCACGCTTGCGGCAGAGCCAGTTGCCCGCCTGCTGGGGGATGCTCCCGTCATCGTGAGCGCAGGCAGAGCTTTTCCGGTCGAGACGCGCTTTTTGCCAAAGCCGTGGACTGGCGCGGTCGAGGAGGCAGTCACCCGCACCGTTTTGTCGGCATTGGCGGAGGAGGCAGGGGATGTGCTCGTGTTTTTGCCGGGAGCCAAAGAAATTCGCACGACGCAAGCTTTGCTGGCTAAAAGCGAGCTTGCTGCAAACGTGCGCGTCTACCCGTTGTACGGGGCGCTTGCGCAGCACGAGCAAGATGCGGCGATTCAGCCGGGCCAAGCAGGCGAGCGAAAAGTGGTGCTCGCCACTTCGATTGCGGAGACGAGCCTGACTGTCGAGGGCGTGCGAATCGTGATCGACAGCGGTTGGAAAAGGCTGCCGCGCTTTTCTTCGCGCACCGGGATGACGAGGCTGGAGACGGTCCGAGTGTCGCGGGCGGCAGCCGACCAGCGCAGGGGGAGAGCGGGCAGGCTGGACGCGGGTGTCTGCTATCGGCTGTGGACGGAGCAGGAGGACCGGATGCTCGTAGCGCACGAGCCACCGGAAATGACGGAGGCAGACCTCGCCCCGCTCGCTTTGGAACTGGCAGCTTGGGGCGTGAATGACGTGCAGGAGCTGCAATGGCTCGATGTTCCGCCAAAAGCTTCGCTGGCCCAGGCCAGGGAGCTGCTCCAGCAGTTAGGGGCGTTGGACGGGCACGGCCAGATTACCGCGCACGGCCGGGTGCTGGCCGGGATGGGCCTGCACCCAAGGCTTGGACACATGATTCAAAAAGCGGGCGAGCTCGGACTCGGAGCGCTTGCGTGCGAGCTGGCTGTGCTGCTCGAGGAGCGGGATATCGCCCGGGGCCGAGCGGCTTTTGCCGATGCGGATATCAGCTCGCGGGTGGAGCTGTTGCGGCTCGTCGCGGGAAAACAAGGCGGGGCACGCGCTTTTGCGGAAGGGCAGGCTGATGAAGCGCTGTGTCGGCGGCTGTGGAGCGAAGCTGCGCAGCTCAAGCGGCAGTGGGGAAGCGCCAGCACGGCTGAAAACGTGGCCGACGTCAGCCAGACGGGCAGGCTGCTCGCCTTTGCCTACCCGGACAGGATCGCCCAGCGCAGGGGAGATGGACGCTACTTGCTGCGAAATGGCCGCGGCGCGACGTTTGCCGTTGAGCAGCCTCTGGCTTTTGCGCCGTACGTGGTAGCTCCGCTTCTCGACGACCAGGGGGCGGACAGCCGGATCATGCTCGCGGCAGCGGTGGAGGAAAGAGACCTGTACCGCGACTGGTCCGGGCAGATCACAGAGGAGACGTCTGTCTGGTGGGACCGTTCCGCTCAGGCCGTGCGCGCGCGTACGCGGAAAAAGCTCGGGGCATTCGTCTTGCAGGAGGTGGCGGCAGAAGCGGAAGCCGATGCGGTGTTGCAAGCTCTGCTTGCGGGCATCCGGACGGAAGGGCTGGAGCTGTTGCCGTGGAGCCGTCACGCCCGCCAGCTCAGGGAGCGGCTGCAGTTCATGTGCGGGATTGTGCCGGGCTGGCCGCGGGCAGATGACGAAGCCTTGCTCGACACGCTGGAGGAATGGCTCGCGCCGCATGTGTACGGCATGCGCAAAAAAGACGAGTTGCAGCAACTGTCCATGTCTATGGTGCTGGAAGGGATGCTGAGTTGGGAGGAACGGCAGCAGTTGGATGAGTACGCGCCTACGCATATCACCGTTCCGAGCGGCTCGAAAATCGCCGTCGACTACAGCGACCCTGCCGCGCCTTGCCTGTTCGTCAGGTTGCAGGAGCTGTTCGGCTGGCAGGATACGCCGCGCATCGGCCGGGGCAAGGTGCCGCTGACGCTGCATTTGCTTTCCCCGGCGCAGCGTCCGGTGCAGGTGACGCGAGACTTGGCCAGCTTTTGGCAGCAGGCGTACTTCGAAGTGAAAAAAGACTTGAAAGGCCGCTACCCGAAGCATTACTGGCCGGACGATCCGCTCGCCGCGATCCCGACGAACCGGGTGCGCCCGCAGAAATAGTACATTGGGGCTTGCGGGCTTGCCGTTTTTGTAGAGATCGAACCAGAAAAAGCCGACGGGCGCAACCAGGCTCAGGGCGATATTTCCCAACTTCCTAGTTCCATGTGCGCAAGTCGGCTTGAAACTGAAACTTTCACGCGGGTTGCGGCCGTCAGGAACATACCGCGATTCACGTACTACCCTCTCTATTTCCTTGGGACTGCCTGTTCATCGGGCAGTCCATTTTGTTTGCCGGACGGGCTGTTTCCCCAGCGGCCGCGATAGATCAACTGCTGCAAGTCTTCCCGCTTTGCCCATTGGTGCAGCTCCAAAAGCGGCCGATCCGGGTAATGATCGGTATAGCCGATGGACAACAACGCGACAGGGTCGATGTGCGGCGGGATGTTCAAGATGCGGCGGACGTCCGCCTTTTTGTAAAAGCTGACCCAGCCCATCGCCAAATCTTCCGCATATGCCGCGAGCCACATGTTTTGAATGGCACAGCTTACCGACATGATATCTGTCTCGGGAATCGAATTGCGCCCAAGCACGTGATCGCCGCCCCGCGTCGGGTCGCAGGTGACGCAGATGGTGAGCGGCGCTTCCTTGATGCCCTGGATTTTCAGCGCCAGAAAAGCCGATTCGCGCCCTGTTCCCTCGTAGTGGATGGCGAGCGCGCGCCGTTCTTTGTCCGCACAGTCTGCCAACTCCTGCTTGGTCGGCTCGTCCTCTACGAGAATAAAATTCCACGGCTGCATGAATCCGACGGAAGGGGCGTGATGGGCAGCGGCCAAAATCATGGCAATTTTTTCCGGCGGGATTGGATCAGGGCGAAACGTGCGAATATCGCGACGATTGCTGATAGCCTTGTACAGACCGTTTTTTTCTTCCGGTGTCAAACGCTTCATGAGTAAAACCTCCTTGTTTGCTACGGCTTCCTTCATTTTACTGATGCGCAAGCTCATGTTCCAGACATTTGCCTGACATATTCATGTCCTACGCTAAAGGGGGAAGACCTGTCCGTTTTCGAGGGGAGAGAAACTGGAATGACAAACATCCTGATCGTGGAAGACGAGCTGCCCATCTCTCGGGTGCTGAAGGCGTACCTGGAAAAACATCAGTTCTGCGTCGAACAGGCGTTTAACGGGGACGAGGCCCAGCGCAAGTTCGATTCGTTCAATCCTGCCCTGGTGCTGCTCGACGTCATGCTGCCGGGCCGGAGCGGGTGGAGCATTTTAGAATACATACGGTCGAAAAGCTCTTGCCCCGTCATCATGCTGACGGCGCTCGGGCATATCGACAACAAGCTTACAGGGCTGAATCAGGGAGCGGATGACTACATCACCAAGCCGTTTATTGCCGACGAAGTCGTGGCCCGTGTCAAGGCGGTGCTGCGCCGCTCCAAGCAAATTATCGAGGGAGATCAGGTCAAGCAGTTCGGCAGCCTGAAAATCGACTTCAAGGCGTACACGGTTACGCTGCACGGCGTAGAGCTGGCGTTTACGCCAAAAGACTTGTCGCTGTTTTTGTTTCTCGCCCAGTACAAAAATCAGACGTTTACGCGGGAGCAACTGATCGAGCAAGTGTGGGGCATGGACTACGAGGGCAGCGACCGCGCCGTAGACCTGGCGATCAAGCGCATCCGCCGATCGCTGGAAAACTGGCCAGCGTCCGAAGGGGAAATCCGCACGTACCGTGGCTTGGGTTACAAGCTTTGCGTCTATGAGTGAGAAAAAGCGCATCTCCCTGTTTCGCTATTGGACGACGCGGTATTTAATCACGCTCTGCATCGGCCTGTTGGTCATCGGCATCGCGTCCAGCTACTGGATCAACTACAGCGAAAAGCAAAAACGGCTGGACTTCATGCGGCTGATGGCAGCCGAGGTGTCGGATCGGGTGGTTGACGCCAACGGGCGGGTCATCACGGCGCCTTTCCTGTTCCGCCTGCTCGACAGCCGCCAGGAGTCGCTGCGCGTCAATTACAAGCCGTTCATGGTCATTTTGGATGCCGATCATCGCGCAGTGTTTGGTGGGCCGGGGCCGTTCAGCTCCGAGTTGAGGCGGATGGCCCGCGATCTGGTGGCAGCGGATGAGAGCATGTCGCAGGTAGAGCTGGACCGGGGAGAAAAGCTGCTGTTTGTGAAAAAAAGCATCCAGGTCAACCAGCAAACAGTGGGCTGGGTCATGCTGTTTACGCCCATGCAGGATTTGACCCGCAGCACGACGGAGTTTCAGCTTTTGTTCACGATGCTGATAAGCCTTGGCCTGCTCGGCTGGCTGGTCATCTACTTGCTGACGAAAAAGCTGTCGACGCCGATCAAGGAAGTGGCAGACGCGGCCAAGCAGATCGTCATGGGCAATTACGACATTCATCTGGAAAAAGACAGGCGCGAGGATGAGATTTACGAGCTGATCCACTCGTTCAAGGAAATGGCGGATCGCCTGCGGCAACTGGAGCTGATGCGCACCGAGCTGTTGGCCGGAGTGACGCATGAGCTGAAAACGCCCGTCACGTCGATCAGCGGGCTGGTACAGGCGGTCAAGGACGACATCGTCGGCGGCGAGGAGGCCAAAGAGTTTTTGGAGATTTGCTCGAAGGAGACAGTCCGCCTGCAAAAAATGGTCGAGGACTTGCTCGACTTCAACTCTTTTGCCGTCGGCGACATCCGCATTCGCCGCGAACAGCAAAACATGTACGAGCTGGTGCAGGAAATTACCCATCAGTGGCAGATCGTGCAGGAGGTAGAGCAGATTGAGCTGTCCATCGTCAAGCCGGAGGAGCCGATCATCGCGAGCACCGATCCGCTGCGCGTGCAGCAAATTTTGTACAACCTGTTAAACAACGCCGCGCAGGCGATGGACTCGGCCGGAAAGATCGTCGTGTCCCTGTCTCGCACGGGCGATGAAATTCGCATTGATGTCAAAGATACAGGCTCGGGCATCCCGGAAGCGGAGCAGCCGCTTATTTTCGAGCGCTTTTACCGGGGCGAGGAAAAGAAGCATCTCGTCCGCGGGCTCGGCCTTGGCCTGTCGTTCAGCAAAATGATCGCGCAGGCGCTGGGGGGCAAGCTGCTGCTGTCCGAAAGCAGCAGGGCAGGGAGTACGTTTACGTTGCTTTTGCGCGCCTAGCCACGAATTATACGCAATCGACCAGACCAATTGGCTGGTCGATTTTTCGTACAGTTGCCCTCTACCGAACATGACCGAACATGAAGTGAAAAAGCTGCGGAACCAGCCGTGACGACATTTCACACCACTCCCTTCCATCTGACTTTTCCCTGACGCATTCGTTCCGTATATTGATCGCAACAGGGAAGACAAGCAGCTTCCCAGTCATTACGCAAATGGCAGGAGGATTTGGTGTGACGCAATCGGAGAAAAAGCGGACGTTGTTTTCGGGGGCGCGAAATAGCAAGAAAAAATGGATCATCGTCGGACTGGCTGTCGCGGTGATCGCAGGAGGGGGCGTGTTCGGCTACCGGACGCTTTTGACCCCGGAACGGGCACAGGCGGCGTATCAGGTCGTCACGGTGAAAAGGGGCGATGTTTCGGAAACCGTGCTGGCGTCCGGGACTGTGCAGGCTTCCAAGCGGTCCTCGCTCTCGTTTTCAGACGCAGAGGACGCCAAAGATGCCATCTCGACGATCCAGGTCAAAATCGGCGACCATGTAAAGGCTGGCCAGGTACTGGCTACGATGGATGATTCCGTCGCCAAAATCCAGGTGACCAACGCCCAGGCGAACCTTTTATCGGCACAAGCGAAGCTGGAGGATGCTCAAAAGCGCAAGAGCGCGGCGGAAATCAGCTCCCTGCAGGCGGCTGTCACCCAGGCGAAAAACGAGCTGGAGCTGGCGAAGCAAAATATCGACGGGCAAAAGGCGACGAACGACGTAGCCAAGGCGAAGGCGAATCTCGACAACGCCCAGAAGACGTTTGATTCGCAAAAGAAACTGTTTGAGGCGGGCGCGATCTCGCAGACCGAGTACGACAATGCGCAAGACGCTTTGGAGCAGGCGAAGCGGGATTACAATTCGGCTGTGCTGACGGCGGGGCAGACAAGCTCGCAGTCTGGCGTAAAGGTCGAGCAGGCACTCGCTTCCTATCAGACGGCACAGGAGGCGTTGAAAGAAGCGCAGGAAGGGCCGGATTCGGCGACGATTCTCGCGGCGAAGGCTGCGGTCGAGCAAGCGAAGGCCGAACTGCAAAAAGCGCAAAAGGCATTGAACGCCGTGACGCTGCGGGCGCCGATGGACGGCGTGATCGTCCAGTTGAACGGCAATGTCGGCGAAATTCCAGGCAATGATTTTATTATTATGGATAATTCCAACTCCGGCGAGCTAGAGGTGCTGGCCCAGATCAGCCAGAGCGACATCGGAAAAGTAAAAGAAGGCTTGCCCGTGTCGTTTACGACCAGCTCGTATCCGGATGAAACTTTTACGGGAAAAGTCAAGCTGATTTACCCGGAGGCGAAGACAGACTCCGGTGTCACGAGCTATGATGTGCTGCTCTCCGTCACCAACAAGGACAGCAAGCTGAAAATCGGGATGACGATGAACGTCACGATCGAGTTGGGAACGCACAAGGATGTGCTGTACGTACCGGCCTATGCTTTGCAGACGCAAAACGGCAAGGACGGCGTCTACCTGATGTCCGGAAGCGGAAACAGCGCCGGAGCCGAGAGCGGTGCGACCGAACAATCTGCAGCCGGGAAGTCCGAGGCCAAGCCGGAGGCGGGAGCAGAGCGGCAAGCGGGGCAGACGGGCGAGCGCACAAGCGCAAGAGAAGGCAGAATGGCTTCCATGCCGTACCAGTTCGTGCCGATCAAGATCGGATTTTTTGCGGCGGATCGCGTAGAAGTGCTGGAAGGTTTGAAGGAAGGGGACAGAGTCGTCGTTCCGATCAGCACAAGCACAAGCTCGTCGACGTCCAATCAGAACGGTGCCCGAATGGGAGGCGGAATGCCCGGCCTTGGCGGCTTCCCAGGTGGCGGAGGCGTCGTCCAGATGAGGGGACGATGAGAAGATGAGACCAGTCATACAAATTGAAGGGCTGAAAAAGCAGTATCAGATCGGCGACCAGGAAATTTTGGCCTTGCGCGGCGTCAGCCTGACGATTGAAGAGGGCGACTTCGTGGCGATCATGGGGCCGTCCGGCTCGGGCAAATCGTCGATGATGAACGTGATCGGCTGCCTCGACAAGCCGACGGCGGGAGAGTTTTACTTGGACGGCCACCCTGTTTCCGAGGCGCACGATGACGAGCTGGCGGAGATTCGCAACCAGAAAATCGGCTTTGTTTTTCAAAACTTCAATCTGCTCCCGCGCACGACAGCGGTGGAAAACGTGGAGCTGCCGCTGTTGTACGGCGGCACGCCCGCCAAAGAGCGCAGGGAGAGAGCGATCAGGGCGCTGACCAGCGTGGGGCTGGCCGAGCGGTTGAACAACAAGCCGAACGAGCTGTCGGGCGGCCAGCAGCAGCGGGTATCAATTGCCCGGGCGCTGGTCAACGATCCGGTCATTTTGCTGGCGGACGAGCCGACTGGCGCCCTCGATACGAAGACGAGCGAAGAGATCATGGGCATTTTTCAGCGGCTGAACGACGAAGGCAAAACCGTCATCCTCGTCACGCATGAGCCGGATATTGCCGAGTATGCCAAGCGGATTGTCCGTTTTCGCGACGGCCAGATCATCGCCAATGAAGTGGTAAAAGAGCGCAGAAGAGCGTGGGCAGAGGAAGTGAGAACATGAGCTTGATCGAGTGTGTACGCATTTCGTTTCGCAGCATCCGGGCAAACGGCTTGCGCTCCGTGCTCACGATGCTGGGGATTATCATCGGGGTCGCGGCCGTCATTGCGATGGTCGCCATCGGGGAAGGCACGTCTTCCTCTGTCGCCTCGCAGATCAACGGCCTGGGCAGCAACCTGCTGATCGTCTCGCCAGGACAAGCGACGCAAGGCCGGGTCAGCCTGGGAGCCGGGTCGCTGAATACGTTGACGCTGGCCGACGCAGAAGCGATCGCAGAAAAGGAATCGGTCGCGGGCGTCGCCCCGAGCGTCAACGGCCGTGCCCAGATCGTCTGGGGCAGCAACAACTATTCCAGCATGCTGGAGGGGACAACCGCCGATTTTTTGCGCGTGCGCAATGCAGAGGTGGCACAAGGCCGGTTTTTCACGAACTTCGAGGTGACGCGGCAGTTTAACGTCGCCGTCGTAGGGACGGAGGTCGTCAGCAACTTGTTCAAGGACACGACGACGAACCCGGTGGGGCAGACGGTGCAGATCAATCGCGTGCCGTTTACGATCATCGGCGTGCTGAAAAGCCAGGGCAGCTCCGGCATGACGAACAACGACGACAGGATTCTCATTCCGATTACGACCGCGATGAGCCGTCTGACAGGCGGCAAAAACGTCGGCACGATCTACGTCTCGGCTGCGTCCTCCGACACGATGGACGCGGCGCAGCAGGACATTCGCCAGACGCTGCGTGCCCAGCACAACCTGCGGCCGCAAGCGGCAGACGATTTTCGCATTACGTCCCAATCGGATATTCTCAGCACGGCGCAGGAAGTGTCCAGCTCGATGACGGCACTCTTGTCCGGCATTGCGGCGATCTCGCTGATCGTCGGGGGGATCGGGGTGATGAACATCATGCTCGTGTCCGTGACAGAGCGCACGCGCGAAATCGGGATTCGCAAGGCGATCGGGGCCAAGCGCCGGGATATTTTGCGCCAGTTTTTGATCGAGGCGGTTACGCTCAGCCTGATTGGCGGCATTTTGGGAATTGCCATCGGGGTAGGGGCCGCGCTCCTCATCAGCAAGCTCGGCTCGCTTGCGACCTCGATCAGCCTGACGCCGATTTTGTACGCGTTTTTGACCTCGTCTTTGGTTGGCGTGATCTTTGGCGTCTACCCGGCGCGCAAGGCAGCCCAACTGAAGCCGATCGACGCGCTTCGCTACGAATGAGTGTGTAATTTTTCCAATCGGGGCATACTAGCTGCGGTGAGGTGTTGGTGCTGATGGAAAAAAACGTCCAGTTTTCCGTACCGTGGCGAGAAGCGACACGCATCCTGAAAAGGTTGAAAGCGGGCAAATTGCGGTTTGTGGTCAGGCAGTACGCAGGGAAGACAGGGGTTGCCTTCGTCTTTCCCAGAGTGAGCGTCAGCCAGTACGTCTATTTGTACATCGTATTTGGGCCGAGAGCTGCTGACGTAATCGGCAAGGATACCAAGTAGGAATGAATCCCTGCTCGTGAAAACGGGGCAGGGATTTGCTTTTTTTCTGCTTTTCCGACCGTTTTTCCCATTATTTCGCTATAAAACAAAACCTGACACTTTTCGATAAGAGAGTTTCATAGTACAATTCCAATATGAACGAACTTGGGGAAGTTCGGGATGGCGGTACCCAAACTGTGCAGGAGGGCCGCCTCTTTTTTTCAAGAGGGTAAATCTGCGGGAATTTGGCAGCAGGAGAAGAAGCAGACTCGCAACGAAACACACAGCTTTTTGAATGGATAGAATAGGTACAATTACCTGAATATACAGCTAGATCTTGTAGGTTTGTAGATGTAGAATACTTCCGTACTACCTCTTCCCAGGAAACGATCCTGGGATTTTTTTGTTTGCCGCAAGACAGAGCAAAAACCACTCGGCGAACAGAGCGGGCCGGCCGTTTACGCAGACGGGATTTTCGGGGAAAAGCTGCCTTTCAGCAAGGCGTCAATCAACTGCTTCTGCGACAGCGAGATCGAGATGCCAGGATCGGGCAGATCAGCGTGAAAGCGGTTTTCCTTGTACAAATACCACATGGAGCCAGTCGGCTGCAGCAAGTAGAGCATAATGTTTTCCTCTCTCTGCCGCCCGATTCTGGCAATGTCGCGCAAGGAAGTAAAAAGCTCTCCCCACACGGGCAAATATGGTTTTGTTTTGGCTTGGATGATAGCGTGGACAAGCTGCTGCTTGGCGAGGGAAAGAAAGTCGGTTGCGTTGTTTTCCACAGAGGGCATGTCTCTTGCTCCTTTTTCAAAGACGGGCGAAACGCGATCGATTCGGCCAGCCTGAAGTGTGGATGTTGACGAATTTTGTCGAAACCAAGATTAAGTGTAAAATAGTCTCCAGCTCGTTGCAATAGGAGAGATGGCGGATGCTTGTTGACATTTGACGGTTTCAGCCGATTTAGATAGCATAGGGACAGCACATTTTACGAGAAATGAGAGACAGAGCGGGGAGTGGAAGCCATGGCACAAAAACAGCGGCTGCTGATTGATTATAGCGGCGGGCTCGATCAAGCATTGGCGCTCTGGTATGCGCTGCAATCGGCAAACGTTCAGGTGAGCGGCATCGTCGTTACCGACGCAGAGCCGCAGCGCGGCATCAGGCTGGCGCAAAAGCTGATCGAGCTGGTGCAGCCAAATGCAACAATTCCGGTAGTGGCAGGTGCGAGCCGGCCGCTTTTTCACAGAGAAACAGACGCGCAGGCAGGGGCTGCTGCGACCAGTGACGGCGTGTCATTTTTGTCCGAGCTGAGGCACGATTCGGCCAATCCGTACACGCTGGTGACGCTGGGGCGTTTGACGACAGTGGCGATGGCAATGGCGAGGAACCACGAATGGACATCAGCGCTTGAACGGCTGGTCGTGCGGGGCGGCGCGATTCGCGTGCCGGGAGACGTGACGTCGGTCGCGGAAGCCAATCTGCACGCGGACCCGGAAGCGGCGGCGTTCGTCCTGGCAGCACGGCTGCCGCTTCTGTTCGTTCCGTTGGACGCGACGGAATCGCTGTCGGCGGCGGAGGCGTACATAGACGAGTTGGCAAAGCGTGCGAAGGCGGCTGGGCTTGTGACAGCAGCAGAGGCAGAGGCTTTCTTTTCCGCGGAAAAAACAGCTTCTGCCGTTCACGCGCTGGCAGCGATTATGGCAGCCGAGTCCCCTGAGCGCATTTTTGTCGAGCAAATGAAGCTTGCGGTCGAGTGCCAGAGCGAATTGTCGCGCGGCGCCCTGCTCGCCGATCTGAGGGCGAAACCAAGCGTGGGCACAGACGCGGCCGTGTGCGTAGGCATCAAAGCCGGGGCTGTGCTCGCAGGACTGCAGCAACTGCCGGAGAAAGGGGATGGACGATCGTGAAAAAAGTCATTTTGGACGTGGATACGGGCATTGACGACGCGTTGGCGATCTCCTACGCTATTCACTCCCCGGCCCTGGAGGTATGCGGGATCACGACGACGTTTGGCAATATTACCGTCGAGGAAGCGACGAGAAATACGCTGCAAATGCTAGAGCTGCTGGGCGCAGCCGACATCCCTGTTTACCAGGGAGCGGCCCGTCCGATCGTCCGCGAGCTGACGGGCAAGGCACGGCTGTTCCACGGCGAAAACGGTCTGGGCAATGTCGTCCTGCCGCCGCCCGTGACAGCCGCACAGCCAGAGAGCGCCACGCAGTTTCTCATCTCCACAATCAAAGCGAACCCTGGCCAAATTACGCTCATCATGGTCGGAAGCATGACCAATCTCGCCCGGGCGATCATGGCGGCGCCGGAAATCGTCACGCTCATCGAGCAGGTCGTCGCGATGGGCGGAGCGGTCACCGTGCCGGGCAATCGCACGCCAGTGGCGGAGGCCAACATCTGCGCCGATCCGGAAGCGGCCGCTTTCGTCATGCAGTCAGGTATCCCGATGACACTGGTGGGGCTTGACGTGACGATGCAGACGCTGCTTACGCGCGAGCACCTGCGGGAATGGAGAGCGCGTGACACGCCTGTAAGCCGGGTGTTTGCCGATATGTGCGAGCTGTACATGGACGCTTACGCGACGGTAGGCAATGTGCGCGGCTGCGGCCTGCACGATCCGCTGGCGGTCGGCGTCGTGATTGACCCGACGTTTGTGAAGGCCGTCCCGATGCACGTCGAAGTCGACACTTCCGGGGGCGCAAGCGACGCGCGCACGATTGGCGACAGGCGGGCTCGTCCTGCCCAGGCTGCGAATGTACAAGTTTGCCTGAAGGTCGACCACGAGCGTTTTGTGCAGCATTTTTTGCGGCATGTCATGGGAAATTAAGGAGGAATCGTTATGTTGAAAGAGTTCAAAGAGTTTGCGTTAAAAGGAAATGTGCTCGATCTGGCCGTCGGGGTTGTCATCGGGGGAGCCTTCGGCAAAATCGTGACTTCTTTGGTCAACGACATTATTACGCCGTTAATCGGTCTGCTTTTGGGCAAAGTTGATTTTACGAATCTGTTCATCGCGCTGAACGGCGTTCATTACAATACGCTTGCGGAAGCAAAAAACGGCGGGGCTGCAACCCTGAACTACGGACTTTTCCTGAATTCTGTCATTGATTTTCTGATTATCGCGTTTTCTATCTTCATCGTCATCAAGCAGTTGAACCGCTTCAAGCGCAAGCAGGAAGTGGTCAAAGCGCCGGAAACGACGAAGGAATGCCCGCATTGCATCACGACCATTCCGATCAAGGCGACCCGCTGCCCGCATTGCACCTCCATGCTCGATACAAACGGAGCGGCGTTGGCGCACGAATAACCACAGACTTGAGCGTACAGAAGACGCAAAACGAAAAAGCAAGCCGACCAACTGGTGCGGCTTGCTTTTGTTTTTTTAACCAGGTTTGTACCGTGCGCGAAAAGGCGACTTGAACATGATTTCGCCCAGGAACAGCAGGCCGATGCACGCCGAGGCGACCAGGAGGGAGCAGTCGAAAGCTGTTTTGATGTTCCCCCAGCAGTTGCGCAGGCAGCGGGAGAGGATGTTCCATGGGGGGCCCGGCCCGCGCTTTTAAAGCGCTTTCTTTTTTAAACGAAAGGATTCACGTAAAAAGCGGGAGAGGACGCCGGGCAAAAACCGGAGCATCTGTCGACTCTGCCGCTATTCCATGAAGCGGAAGCGATGCAAGGAAATAAACAGGCTGAGCAGCTTGTTCACTTGTTCACGACAGGCTCACCTTCATTGCGGTTGCCCAGTTCCTCCAGCGCGGCGTCAATCGCGTCGGCGCTTTTGGTCAGCTCGCTTGCGGTCATGTTTGCCATCACGCCGTAGATTTCCAGCGGCAGTACGCTTTTGTTAGTCTGGTTGTCGGTCACGATGCACGCTCCAGAATACTTGTCCACTTCTTTGGCGCAGTAGCACATCTCCGCACTGTCCTGTCCGACGACGACAAAGTAGGGGAGCGGAGCGGGCCAGGAGGTTGCCACGGCGCCGTGCTCGACGTACACGCCTTTAAACAAGCCGTTGACGACGTGGCGCTTGCCATCGGCATAGCGGCGAATGACGGACAGGTCCTTGGCAATCAGTTCGCCGTCTTTGAAGACGTACAGCGGGTTGATCTGCGACAAGCTGTCTGTCGAAACGATATCGGCAAAACGGCCTGGTGTCAAAGAGCCGATCTGATCGTCCATATGATACGCCTTGGCGGTATTGTAGGAAGCCATTTTATCGCCTTGATCGGACTGATGCCCATCTGGGCGCAAAGCGAAATGATCCAATCCATGTGGCCCAGCTTCCGCAAGCGTTCAATCGAAATATTGTCCGTGCAGAGCATGAAGTTTTCCGTCGGGAACTTGCGGTCGACGATGGAGCGCAACAGCGTCTGGATGACTTCGCTGCTGCCGACGCCGAACTTGATCTGCGTCGGGAAACCGTAGCGAATGCTTTTTTCGATGTCGTCGCCGTTCCAGACGTCGTGGTTGTTGGATACCCCGATCGCAGGCAAGTAGTTCAGCACCATGTCCGGCAGAGCGGTCAGGCCCCAGTGTCCGTTCATGAAGCCGCCTTTTGCCCGCACCCAGGCCGCTTTCTGGAAATCGTCCTCATCGCCTTTGCTGTAGGTGAAGTACTCAAATTCGCCTAACCCGATGACCGGCTCCATCTCCAGCACTTCCTTGGTCACCCAAGCCGCCGTCTTTTTGCGGGGAGCAAAAGCGTACAGGCGGTAAGGCAGCTTGTCATAGTCGCGGAACAAGTTTTGCGCGGCGCGTACCCCGTCTTCGCCAGCCGCGCTGAGCAGGTCGAGACATTCGGCAAAAATCGTCGTAGTCCCGCACGGCACCATCGCTTCCGCAAGCGCTGTCGGGTGGGCGAGCTGGGATTCGAAGTGCAGGTGGGCATCGATCAAGCCGGGGATTGCATACAGCCCTTGCCCGTCAAACACTTCTTTGACCTGGATGACCGACTCGTCCGGATTGAGCGCGACGATTCGCTTGTCGTAAACGAGCAGGGAGCCGTGGTAGACGGTTTCTTCATGCACATCCAGAATATTCAGGTTTTTTAATAGCAGGTCGGCTTCCTTCTTGCCGTGCAAAATAGCGAAAATCGCACGGACTTGTTCAAGGTGGTTCGTTTCTGTTTGCTTCATGGCTTCAGTTCTTCCTTTCCTTGGGAAAAATTTATATAAGGAGAGCGAGTAAGCTCTGCACTTATCGAATGGAGAGGGTTGGTTAATCGTTTAACTAAACGCGTTTGCGAAACGTATGTAGCATGGAGCAAAACATTCAGTTAAATGTTTAACTCAACCAGCAAAAAAACATGTGGGAAAGCTTGTCGGCAGAGGAAAACGGTTGTAGTTAAACGTTTAACTAAAAGGGGAAACGAAAGCTCAAAAGACGCGAAGTCTTTTTTGCGCAGATGAAGAGTGTACAAGAAAGGGCAACCAAGGCTGAGCCAAGCCAGTGGCGCAGCCAGGTTTTCGAACGGCCGGCTATTCTTTTGAAAAAGTCAGGCGGAGTTGCGCACGACGATGAACGGCTCCAGTACGGTGACGGGTTCGAACTCTTCTTTGCGAATCTGGCTTAAAATGATCTCGGCGCTTTTGACCCCGAGCTCGCGGTTGTGCAAGTCCACGCAAGTCAGCTCGGGCGTAGAGATTTCCGACATCAAGGAGTTGCCCAGACTCAGCACCGCCATGTCTTCGGGAATCCGGATGTTTGCCTGCACCAATGCTTTTGTCAGACAGACGGCACTCAGCTCGTTCAGGACGAAGACGCCGTCAATGTTGTGTTGCAACAGGGCCGGGATGCAGTCTTTTGCCAGGTCCATGCTATCGGCCATTTCCAGCAGCAGCGGTTTTTCCGCGCTTCCGGTCGCCTGGCGGTACCCGTCGAGAAAATAAGGGAGCAGATGATCGGGCAATTGCTTGTGGACGAAGGCGAGCCGCCGCTTTCCGCTGGAGCGCAAATACTCGGTGCCTAGACGGCTGGCCTTGACCAAGTCCGGGTACAGCAGCGGAAATCCGGCGAACGGAATGCAGCGATTGGCGTAGACGACGGGAATATTCCAGTCGAGGACGCTCTGGATACTTTGCTGGAAGGACATGTCCGAAAACAGGCCGATGAAGATGATTTTGCCAACGCTTGGTTAAACGTATCAGTTAATCGATTAACTTCTGTTGAGAGAATCGTAGCATTCTGCTCATTTTTTGCCCGCAACCCGCAAAAAGAAAAGATAGAGAATCAGAGGCGATCTGAAAGCCCTATCCGCAGCGTTTTCTGCCGTATTCGTCAAACGTTTTTCTTTTTGCGCTTCCCCCGGTTTTTGTACTGAAAATGCAGCCGCTTGATGGTGCGGAAGTATGTTTTGTCCTTGAGCTTCGCAAACAGGGCGTGAGAAGGGAAGTCGTAGTTGACCTCGATGATCGAGAGCTGGCCCGCTTTGTCGATGGCGAAATCAACCCCGATTTGCGCGCTGTGGCGGTATTTGTTGAAATGGGCGCAGACGCGGTGGCTGACGCGGATCAACCGGGAGACGACCTCCTTGATTTTTTCCGGCGCGACCGCTTGCGACTTGGACAAGGCGTGAGGGACTGTGACGGCGTAGCCGCCTCCGCGGGCGACGTTCGTGATGACGCTGTCAGCTCCGGCTACTTTTGCCAGCATCCCGGCATATTGCCATTTCCCGAGGCCGTTGCGCATCATCATGACGCGAATGTCGTACGGGCGGCCGTTCAGCTCAGCCAAATCCAGCCCTTTTTGGATGATGTAGTTTTTTTCGGTACACTGGCGGGCAAGCTGCTGCTTCAGCTCCGCCAGCGAGGCAACCCGGACAGGCTCGCCGCGCTCTTTTACAAACTGGTAGCCGTCCGCCGTTTGCAAGACGCGCATGATGCCTTTGCCCATGTGGGTTCGCGTCGGCTTGATGTAGACGGTCGTGTACTTCGCAAGATAAGGTTCCAACAGAGCGGGCTGGTACAAGTCTGTAGGGGGCAAATACGGACGAATGTGCGGGCTTTTGGAAAAAAACTGATGAAGGCTCCATTTGGAGGAGGAGATCAAGTTAGACACCTCGCCTTTTTGCAAAGATCAAAGTTCCATTCTTGCTAACATATACAGCAAAATGGAAAAAAGTGAGCAGGAGTTGGGCAATTGCGGGGAAAATATGTTCTAGGAAAAGCAAATGCGAACGGAAACGGAGAACGAGATGAGACGATACCAACCAGTCCAGCCGCCGATCTTGCAAGGGACGGGCTCCGACGACCAGTACAGCTATCGCGAATACTTGCCCAGCAAAAGCCTGGCGAATTACGTGGCCTGCTATTGGACTTCGCAGTTCCACGGCCACGGGCAGAGCACGCCGCTTTTGCACAGAGTCATCCCGGACGGCTGCGTCGACATCATTTTCGATCTGGGAGCGAGATCGTTCGGGCGCGGCGCGTTTGTCACCGGACTGATGACCGCCTATGAACTCATGCCGCTGGTAGAGCCGCAGGCGATGTTCGGCATCCGTTTTTTCGTGGAGGAGGCCGACCGTTTTTTCCGCTTTCCGGTGGCGGAGGTCAGCGCTGCGCACGTTTTGCTGGAGGACCTCTGGGGGAGCGAGGCGCTGTGGGCGATGGAAGGAATGCTGGACGCGGCGGACACGGCCCAGCGGATTGCCTGGGCGGAGCGGCTGCTGATGCAGAGCCTGAACCGCGACGGGATGCGGCCAAATGCGCTTTTGTTGACCTGTATGCAGCATCTGTACGAGCATCAGGGGAATCTGTCGGTTGCGGCGCTGGCGGAAAAAGTGTGCTACAGCGAACGAAATGTGCGCCGGATGTTCCAGCAGGCGCTCGGCATCGGGCCGAAGGAGCTGTCCCGCATCATCCAGTTTCAGAGCTTGCTGCAACTGCTCGCCAAAGGGCAGGCTGCTTCCTTTGCAGACGCGGCCGTACAATGCGGCTACTACGACCAGTCGCACGTCATCAAAAGCTTTCGCGCCTACTACGGCGAGACGCCGGGCGGAATTTTCGCCGTGCGCGGAGCGCGGGCGCAGCCGGGTGAAGTTGTCCGTTTTTTACAAGCAAGTGAATAGGCTTGTCTGCTATTGTTGGGAAAGAACCTCGCTCGCGCATGCAGCGACATGGCGGGAACTACTTCGAAAACGCAGGAGGAAAGCAAATGGGAATCAAGCTGGATATGGTAGGACTGGTCGTGCAGGACATGAAAAAGGCGCTGGACTTTTACCGCGTGCTCGGGTTTGCGATCCCGGAGCAGGCGAACGAAGAGCAGCACGTGGAAGTCGCACAGGATGGCGTGCGCCTGGCTTTTGACACGGTGGAGATCGCCAAAAGCGTGTACGGCGGATGGGAGCCGGCGAGCGGACACAGAATCGAGCTGGCCTTTTTATGCGACGATGCCGCAGCCCTGGATGCGTTGTATGCCAAAATCGTCGAGCATGGCTACGAAAGCCACCGCGAGCCGTGGGATGCCGTCTGGGGCCAGCGCTATGCGATTGTCAAAGACCCGGATGGCAACTTGATTAGCCTGTTTGCCTAAAGGCACGGTGGCAAAAAAACGAATGCAAGCCGACTCTCTTTCGGACAAGAGGATCGGCTTGTTTTCGTTTTCGCGGGCATGATTCTTTTCAAGCCTGGTTGCTTCGTCCATAATAAGCTTGTTAACCGATCGGCAAAACAGGACAGGCAACAGCGATAGCGCGAGGAAGGAGGCGGGCGTTTTTTGCAAAAGATGGCTGTACTTTTGGCTTTATTCGCACTGATTCTTTGTTGGCCACAGGCTGCGCCCGCAGAAGCGCAGGCCCAGGAGGAGCGCATCCTGCGCGTCGGCTTCGACAAAAGGCTGCCGCCCTTGTCTTACGTGGACAAAAACGGGGAAGCGGCAGGCTTTGACATCGAGCTGATCCGCAGCATGGACTCTCTACGCGGCTATCAGATCGAGTATGTTCCGCTGGAGTGGGAGGAGACGGTCACCTGGCTTACAGAAGGCAAGCTGGACCTGGTGGTCGGGATGAAATATACGAGCACGCGCGACACGTTGTTTGACTTCAGCGATTCGTATTTGACGGCGGCGGACGCGCTGGTCGTGCCAGCAGCCATCCGGGACATTTCCGCGATTAACGATTTGCGCGGAAAAGTCGTGGCGATTCAGCGGGACGACGCGGGCATAGCGCAGTTGGAGAACATTCGGGGCGGCAAACGGCTGGTCGCCTTCAGCCAGCCGGACGCTTTGGAGATGCTCTTTTTGGGCCGGGCGGACGTGTTTTTGGGCAACCGCTGGACGGCCGAATACGTGCTTGCGGGAACGGGCAGGCAGCAAGACTACCGGATTCGCACCGGGCTGATTCCGCCGTCCGACTATGCGTTTGCCGTCCGCGAAGGCAACTACGAACTGGTCAACAAGCTCAACGAGGGCTTGGCCCAACTGCACCACAACGGGATGTACGAGCAGCTTTACTCGCGGCATCTGGAGCCGTACAGCGCGCTTGCGATCGACTGGTGGCGCAAGCTCGTGTACGGGCTCTTGATCGTGATGGGGATTGTCGTCATCGTCTTGGCCGGAAGCTTTTTCTGGAACAACCGTCTGCAAAAAGCGGTCCGGAGGCAAACAGCCGCGTTGGCGGACAGCTTCGCTTTTCAGACGACCGTGTTAAACAGCGTCGACAACGGGATCTTGTCGTTTGATCGGGAAGGCAGGATTACGCTCATCAATCACGCGGCACAAAAATTGCTTGGACAAATGGAAAAGGCTGCCCAGCCATCCGTATGGGATTGTCTGCCTCAACTGCCGATCCGCCAGGCGCTGCACATGGGGGACGGGCACATGCTCGAAGGCGAGTTGCACCTGGGCGATGGCTCGGGCCGGATTGTGCATTACTACCTCGCCGCCTTGACCAACGGAGCGGGCCAGCAGGTGGGCGGGATTCTTTGCTTGCAGGACAGGACCGAGCAAAAGCATTTGCAGGCGCGGCTGATCGCGCAGGAAAAAATGCGGGCGCTGGGCGAGCTGGTCGCAGGCATCGCCCACGAAATCCGCAATCCGCTCACGGCGATCAAGACGTTTGCCGAGCTTTTGCCGAAGAAGCTGAACGACGAGCGCTTTCGCAGAGAGCTTGTGGAGCACGTGCCGGAAGAAGTGGCGAGGATGAACCGGATCATTGAAGATTTGCTCGACTACTCGCGGGAAAAGCCGATGCAGCGAAAACGGGAAAACTTGCAGGAGCTGGTGCAGTCCGTGCTCGGGCTTTTTGCCAAACGAATCGAAAGCGAACGGATACGGGTCACAGTCGAGCCTGGCCTCGCTGTGGACGTGTTCGTCGACCGCGACCGCATCAAGCAGGTGCTGATAAACTTGCTGCTCAACGCCATTGAGGCGATGGCCTATTCGGAGGACAAGCGCCTGACTTTTTCCGTGCTGCCGACAGAAGCGCACACGGTATGCCTGGCGATTGCCGATTCCGGGCCGGGCATCGGCGAGCAGGAGCAGCTTCATCTGTTCCAGCCTTTTTACACAACGAAAAGCCAAGGGATCGGGCTTGGCCTGTACCTCAGCCAAAAAATCATGCGCGAGCACGGGGGAGAGATTGACATGCGCAGCGCGCCTGGGACGGGCACCACGTTTTTCCTGACATTTGCCAAAGGAGGGATATGCGATGAACATTTTAATCATTGACGATGAACGGGCGATCTGTTCGTCGCTTTCCTTTGCCCTGGAAGACGAATACCGCGTGTTTACCGCTTCCGGGCCGGAGGAAAGCTTGCAAGTGCTGGATCAGGAGCCGATCGACGGCATTTTGCTCGATCTGAATTTGCGCGGAGCGAGCGGCATGGAGCTGTTGCGTCAGATCAAGGAAAAAAAGCCGGATGTGGTCATCATCATGATGACGGCCTACGGCTCCATCGAATCGTCCGTCGAGGCCATGAAGGCAGGAGCTTACCATTACTTGACGAAGCCGCTCAATCTGGAGGAAGTGAAGCTTTTGCTCGGCAAGGCGCTCGCCTTCCAGCAGCTTCATCAGCAGGTTCAGGTGCTGAGCCAGGCGGTGCGCCAGCAGGAAACATATGCGGGCATCATCGGCAAGAGCAGTGCCATGCAAAAAGTTTTCCAATTGATCCAGAAGGTCAAGGACATCAACTCGAATGTGCTGATAACAGGCGAGAGCGGCACCGGAAAAGAGCTGGTCGCCCGCGCGATCCACTACCAGGGCGAGCGGCAAAAGGGCGCGTTTTCCGTCATCAATTGTGCGGCGATCCCGGAGCCGCTCTTGGAGAGCGAATTGTTCGGGCATGAAAAAGGGGCGTTTACTGGGGCCTACGCCAAGCAGCAAGGGCTGTTTGAGCGGTCGGACGGGGGCACGATTTTTCTCGATGAAATCGGTGAAATGCCGCTCGCCTTGCAAGCGAAAATATTGCGGGTCATCCAGGAGAAGGTGGTGACCCCGATCGGCTCGCAGCAGCCGAAGGAAGTGGATGTGCGAATCATTTCCGCCACGAACCGCAATTTGCAGGAGGAAGTCGCCAAAGGGAATTTTCGCGAGGATTTGTACTACCGCCTGAACGTCATCCCGATCCATCTGCCGCCTTTGCGTGAGCGCAGGGAGGATGTGCCGTTGCTCGTGGAGCATTTTCTGGCGCTGTATTCGGCCAACATGGGCGTGCGCAAGAAAACGTTCAGCCCGGATGCCAAGCGGATGCTGTATCACTACGCCTACCCTGGCAATGTGCGGGAGCTGTCCAACATGCTCGAATACGCAGTAGCCCTCTCGGAAAATGAGGTCATTGAACCGCGCGACCTGCCGGAAGCGGTGCGCGAAAACCGCAGCGGGGGCACAGTCAGAGAGGCGGCAGAGCGCGGCCTGTTGCTTCCGGAAGGCTTGACGCTCGCCGAAGCGGAGCGCATGTACATCCTCTATACGCTGGAGAAAAACGGCGGGCATCGGCTGAATACGGCCAGACAGCTCGCGATCAGCGAGCGGGGATTGCGCGACAAACTGAAGCAATATTTGCGGGGTGCAGAATGAGAGCAGTCAACGCATGGCTCACTGTCGCTGTCGCTGCAATCGGCCTGGCCCTTTTGGCAGCAGGCTGCACGCCAAAGCCGGAGTCAGCCCAACCCGATTCGGGCGACGAGCAGCCGTTTTTGACGATTGCGACAGGGGGAGCTTCCGGCCCCTACGACCTCATCGGGGGAGCATTGGCGAAGGTGTATCATAACCAGCTCGGCTACAAGACGGCGGTGCGCTCCTCGGACGGCTCCGTGGAAAACGTCCACCTGCTGGAGAGCGACAAGGCGGATGTGGCTTTTGCGATGTCGGACGTCGCTTCGTTTGCGCTGGGCGGCCTGGAAAGCTTTCAGGCGAGCGGGCCTGCTGTGCATGTGAAGTCGATTGCCGGGCTGTACTTGAACTATGTGCAAATCGTCACGCTCAAGGACCGGGACATTCGTTCGGTCTACGACCTAAAAGGGAAGCGGGTAGGCGTCGGCGCGCCGAACAGCGGGGTAGAGGTCAACGCGCGGATGATCTTAAACGAGCACGGCATCGCGTACAAAGATATCCGGCCCGAGTACCTTTCGTACGCAGAGGCGATTGAGCAATTGAAAAACAACGCGATTGACGCAGCCTTTGTCACCTCCGGCCTGCCCAATTCGGCGGTTTTGGACCTGCAAGCCACCCATGACGTGGCGATCGTGCCGATTTTGCCCGAAGACATCGAGAAGCTGACGAAGCGCTTTGCCTTTTTTGAAAAAGCACAGCTTCCCCCGGGCATCTACCAAAACGACGAAGCCATCCCGACGGTCGCGATTCGCAACATCTTGCTCGTCCGCTCGGGCATGGGCGACGAGCAGGTGTACCGGCTGACGAAAACGTTTTTTGAAAACCTCGACGCCCTGCAAGCCGCGCACGAAGCCGCCAAGCAAATTGACAGGCAAACGGCGGGCAAGGAGCTGGTCGTGCCGCTCCATCCGGGCGCTGCCAAATACTACGCCGAGCTGGCGCGGCCTCAGGGACAAACGCCATAGAGGAAAAAAAGTACGCGACAAACGATCGACCCGGCAATAAATTCCGCATCGAACGGAGTTTTTTGCCGGGTTTTTGCGTGGGGAAGGCTGGGCGAGCGTGCGCTTGCTTGAGAGACTTTCTTCGCAAAACATTCTGGCACGTCGAAAAATTCTACAGAAACCTGGGCGTCATCCGCATCTGCGTCGTTACGAGTGGGCCGCGCGGAAGAAGCTTGGCACGCAACTTGCTTTACTATGATTGCGATTGCGTTTTGAAACCGATTACATTCCGCTTTCGGGGAAGCAGGACGGTTTCTGGCTAGAATCAACAACAAGGAGGAAGAACAGTGAATCAAGCAAACGATCGCGCCAATTCGCGACGCATCACGGGAAACATCTTCAAAGGTTCGATCGGCAATCTGATCGAATGGTATGACTGGTATGTCTACTCTGCGTTTGCCGTGTACTTTTCATCCGAGTTTTTTCCAAAAGGAGACCCGACCAGCCAGTTGCTCAACACAGCGGCCATCTTCGCCATCGGCTTTTTGATGCGCCCGATCGGAAGCTTGCTGATGGGTCGCTACGCCGACCGTCACGGCAGACGGGCAGCGCTGACGCTTTCGATTACGGTCATGGCCAGCGGTTCCCTGATTATCGCCTTGACGCCAGGCTATAGCACTATTGGCATTTATGCGCCTATTATTCTCGTTCTCGCTCGCCTGCTGCAAGGTTTGTCCCTGGGGGGAGAATACGGCACCTCCGCGACGTATTTGTCCGAGATGGCAAGCAGCGGCCGCCGCGGCTTCTACTCCAGCTTCCAGTACGTCACTTTGATTGCCGGACAGCTTTTGGCTCTTGGGGTACAGATCGTGCTCCAGCAAATTCTCAGCGAAGCCGACATGCACGCATGGGGCTGGCGCATTCCGTTCGTCATCGGAGCATTGGGCGCTTTGGCTGTACTGTGGCTGCGCCGTTCGATGGACGAATCCGAGCAATTTTCGAAAATGGAGAAAAAGAGCCGCGAGAGCGCAGGAACCTTGCGCGCCTTGATGAAGCATCCAAAAGCGGTGCTGACGGTTGTCGGTCTTACGCTCGGTGGAACGATTGCTTTTAACACGTACACGACGTATTTGCAAAAATTCATGGTCAACACAGTGGGACTCCCGAAAGAGACCGTGAGCTGGATCAACTTTACGGCCCTGTTGGTCTTCGTAGTGCTGCAACCGATTGCGGGCATGCTGTCTGACCGGATCGGCCGCCGTCCGCTCTTGATGACCTTCGGGATTGTAGGGACGCTGTTTACCGTACCGATGTTCCTGATGATGGAGCAGACGAAAAGCCCGATGGTAGCCTTCCTGCTGATGCTGACAGGTCTTATCATCGTCACCGGCTACACCTCGATCAACGCGATTGTCAAAGCGGAGCTGTTCCCGACGGAAATTCGCGCGCTCGGCGTAGGCTTCCCGTATGCGATCACCGTTGCCGTGTTCGGGGGAACCGCAGAGTTCATCGCGCTCGGACTGAAAAACATCGGCTCCGAATCGCTGTTCTACTACTACGTCGCCGGCTGTATTGCGATCAGCCTGATTACGTACTGGCGCATGGGCGAGACGTCCAAAGAGTCTCGCATTGAAGCCGAGCTGGACACGAACAAGAACGCAAGCTAAACACGAAGCAGGAGCTTTTGAAACAGCAAAGCCGCCCGGACGATCCCGGCGGCTTTTTGCTGTTTTTCTGCTTTGTCGCTACGACAGGTAGACGTTCAGTGCCGCCTGAACGACGCGTCCCGCGTGCACTCTCGCTCCGTGGCGAATGAGCACCGCCTCCAGCGCTCCGAGCAGGTGCAGGATGTTTTGCTTGCGGCAACTGTAGCCTATCGTTTCGATGCGCCAGATTTTCCCTTTCAGCGGGCCAAAGGAGCTGGCGATCTCGATCTGAAATTCTTGCAGCAGCATCGCCCGGACCGACTCGCTGTAAAGCTGCAAGCTCATCGCCCGCAAAACGCTCGGCTCGGCTTCGACGGGGTCAGGTGTCATAATCGTCCGCTGGGAAACCGCCAATGGTTTGTTCATGCCCAAATCCCTCTCTCCCGGTTTTCTTTTCTATAGAGAAAAACCGTTCCCCCCGAAACGTTCCGGAAGAAACGGTTGCTTGCGTTCTTGGCTGTCCAAGCGTCTTTGTCAAAAGTCGATCTTGAAGTTCAAGAAGCCTGCCTTGCGCAGCGCTTCGTAGATGATGACGAGGGCAGGGCCGAGAATCAGTCCGAAAAAGCCCATCACCTGAAAGCCGAGAAACAGGCTGACCAGCGCAGCAAGGGCGCTGATCCCCAGATTGGAGGCGAGCACTTTCGGCTCCACGATCCGCCGCACGACCGTAATCACGAGGAACAAAATAATCAGCCCGATCGCGAGGCGTGTATTGCCAGTCAAAAAGTTGTAAACCGCCCACGGCACGAGAAACGAGCCTGTGCCCAAAATCGGCAAAATATCTACGAGCACGATCAGCAGGGCGACGACTGCCGCATACTTGACCTGCAAAATCAGCAGCCCCATAAAGGAGAGCAAAAACGTCATCAGGCTGAGGATGATCTGGGCCCGCAAAAAGCCGACGGTCGCACGGTTCAACTGGGAGAGCACCACGTTGACCTTTTCCCTGGCAGATACTGTGAACATCCGCATGAAGCCTGCGCGCAGCCGCGGCAAGTCGAGGCTGATGAGAAACAGGGCAACGAGGTAAATGATCGTGCTGATGAGAAAGCCCGGGATGATGGCCGCTACGCCCAGGATGGCTCGTGCGACACTGGAGGCGCTCGTGATCGCCCAGTTTTTCAATCCGGCAAAAACGCTCTGGATCTGAACGACAGTCTCGGCGGGCAAAGTGGCGTAGTAGCTTTCCCAGCTCAGCAAGTACGACTCCACCAGTTCAAACAGATGCTGGGAAAAGGCGGGCAGCCGCTGGGCCAGGTCGATGCCCTGGATGACGATCTGCGTAGCGATCCAGTACAGCAGGATGCCGAACGTGACGAGAAAGAGCAAAAACGAAGCGATGACGGCGCTCATCCGGTTCATTTTGACCTTGCCGATCAGGAACAGGACGAGCGGCTCCAGTAAAATCGCGGTCAAAAGCGCGAGCAAAAACGGGACGGAGTAAGGCAAGAGAAACAGGGCAATGGCGGCCAGCAAGCCCAGGAGCAGAATTTTCCGAATTGTCATGAAAGTACTCCATTCTGATTAATGAGTCCGCAAATAACGTTAGGCCTATTTTATCATTTTTCCAGAATGCAACACAATGCGCCCGCTAATTTCGGGTAAAAAGCGGTGATTGTCAAAAAATAAAGAGAACTAAAAAGAATAGAAAAAAGGGGAGTAGCCAAAAAATCATGATATGATTTTCATCTATATAGCACTTCATTTTGGTGAGTGTGTATATAGTGTGTCAAAACCAGATTCCATACTTTACTAGCGAGGTGTCAGAATGAAGCGGTTTGGGTTAGCGATTCAAATTGTCATCGGACTCATTCTGGGTATCCTGGTGGGTGCTATTTTTTATGGCAATCCAGCAGTGGCTACCTATCTACAGCCTATTGGCGATGTATTTCTCCGCTTGATTAAGATGATTGTCGTTCCGATCGTAGTTGCCACCCTGATTGTCGGGGTAGCGGGCGTAGGCGACATGAAAAAGCTCGGAAAAATCGGCGGAAAAACCATCCTCTATTTTGAAATCGTTACCACGATTGCCATCGTCGTCGGTCTTTTGGCCGCGAACCTGTTCAAGCCAGGTGTGGGCGTCGACATGTCCCATCTGACGAAAACGGATATTCATACGTATGTAGAGACTGCGGAAACGACGCAAAGTCACAGTATGATTGACACATTCGTGAATATTGTTCCGAAAAACGTGTTTGATGCCATCGTCCGCGGGGACATGCTGGCGATTATTTTCTTCTCCGTCCTGTTCGGCCTCGGTGTCGCAGCCGCCGGAGAAAAAGGAAAGCCCGTCCTTGCCTTCTTCCAGGGTGTGGCAGACGCGATGTTCTGGGTCGTGAACACGATCATGCGCTTTGCGCCGTTCGGCGTTTTCGCCCTGATCGGGGTGACCGTCTCCAAGTTTGGCCTGTCCTCACTCGTTCCGCTGGGCAAGCTGGTCATTTTGGTGCACGTGGCGATGCTGTTCTTCATTCTCGTCGTGCTGGGAACGATCGCGCGCATCAGCGGCGTCAAAATTACGGCCATTCTGCGCATTTTGAAGGACGAGCTGCTCCTGGCCTACTCCACTTCCAGCTCTGAGACGGTACTGCCGAAGATCATGGAAAAAATGGAGAAAATGGGCTGTCCAAAGGCGATTACTTCCTTTGTCATCCCGACAGGGTATTCGTTCAACCTGGATGGTTCAACGCTGTACCAGGCTCTGGCGGCCATGTTCATCGCGCAAATGTACGGGATCGACATGCCGATCAGCGCCCAGATTACCTTGATGCTCGTGCTCATGGTAACGTCCAAAGGGATCGCTGGCGTGCCGGGCGTATCGTTTGTCGTATTGCTCGCGACACTCGGCTCCGTAAATATCCCGTTGGAAGGACTCGCCTTTATCGCTGGTGTAGACCGTCTGCTCGATATGGCCCGCACGGTAGTCAACGTAGTTGGCAACGCGTTGGCAGCAATTGTCATCTCCCGCTGGGAAGGACAGTTTGACCAAAAGAAAGCCGATCAGTACGTTCGTGAAGTGAAAGCGCAAGCGAGCGCAGCTTAACTTTTCCTGTCACGATCAATAAACAGAAGAGCCTCTTGCCAGGTGTTCATCCGGCAAGAGGCTTTTTTTGCGTTGGCGTGCCCAAAAGCGATAGGTGGCTTTTGTCCGCGCGTAAAAAAACAAGCTCCGGCATTTTGTTGCTTGACACCAAAAACAAAGAAGCAGTACTATGATGTAAACAAAATGATAATAACAATTTGTTAATAACAAAACATCTGTAACATTGCGCAGACGCAAAAGAGGTGGTTCCATGACACAAAAATCGCTTGTCAATAAACAGGGGCAAACCGAAGAGGAGTTTTTGCGGACGTATGACGCGAGCCAGTTTGAGCGGCCTTCCGTGACTGTCGACATGCTCGTTTTTACCGTGATGGACGAACAGGAGGAAAATTACCGCAAGCTCTCGCCCAAGTCTTTGAAAATATTGCTCGTGAAGCGCGGCGAGCATCCGTATTTGGGTCAGTGGGCGCTGCCGGGCGGGTTTGTCTCGCCGCACGTGAGCCTGGAGGAAGCGGCCACGCGCGAGCTGTTTACGGAAACGAATCTCGACAATATTTACCTGGAACAGTTGTACACATGGGGAGATGTCGGCCGGGACCCGCGGACGCGCGTCATCAGCACCTCGTACATGGCGCTGGTGGACAGCTCGGCGCTGCGTTTGCAGGCGGGGGACGATGCGGACGAGGCCGAGTGGTTTCGTCTCGAAGACAAATGGCTCAAGGAGACGAAAACAGCGACACCGGACGGTACCGTGACCGAAAAATGGGTCGAGCTGCGCCTCGCAAACGAGCGGGAGGAGCTGTCGGCCACGATCAAGGTGACGAAAACCGTCTCGGGCCGGATCGTGCGAGAGACGCGGGAGATCGTGGAGACGAACAAGATCGCGTTCGATCACGCCAAGATGATTCAGTACGCGCTGGAGCGGCTGCGCGGCAAGATCGAATACACGGATATCGCCTTTGCTCTCATGCCGGAGCTGTTTACGCTCGGCGAGCTGCAGCAGGTGTACGAAGTCATTTTGGGCAAGGAGCTGCTCGCCGCGGCGTTTCGCCGGAAGGTGGCAGACAAGGTGCTGGAAACGAATCAATACAGAAAGCATGCAGGGCATCGGCCATCCAAATACTACCGCTTCAACCCGGCGTGGATGGATCAGACATAGTTCCTGCAAGGGGGAAAAAATCATGAATCCAGGAAACAATCGCGACCGTCGCTCCAAAACGGCGCATGAGACGCTTGGCCTATTGGATCAAGGCTTCTACGTGAATCGCAGAGGGGAAAAAGTCAGCTTCGCCGCGGAGCAATCTGCCGCCATCCGCCATTCGCGTCTGTATCGGCCGGACGATCTCGGCGCCGAGTCGCTGCCGATGCCGGCGCGTACAGGGCGTGCCACGATCCAGGTGACAGCCGAATCGAGCCTGGGCGCAGCCGAACGGCTCATCGTGCGCGAACAGCGCGAGAACACTGTATGCTTGAACTTCGCTTCGGCCAAAAATCCCGGCGGCGGGTTTCTGGGCGGAAGCCAGGCACAGAAAGAGAGCCTGGCGCGCGCTTCCGGGCTGTTGGATCAGCCGTACCTGCTGTCGTTCGTCACCGCTCCGGCCGTGAATGCGGGAGTCGTCCGCGAGCGCGAGCCGGAAAACGCAGGGCAGATCGGACCTGTCATGAAGGAGCGCATTCGCAAGGTGCTGCGCGCCTCCGCGATCCACGGGAACCGGACGGTCATACTGGGCGCGTACGGCTGTGGCGTTTTCCGCAACCAGGCAAAAGACGTGGCCGACTACTTTGCGCAAGTGCTGCTCGACGAAGAGTACGCGAAGCTGTTTGACGACATCGTGTTTGCCATCTACGACCATTCGGCGCGGCAGGAAAACGTGCGGGTGGTAGCGGTCGAGGATCGGGCCGACAGCGACGAGACGTACGATTGGGAGGCGGGGGCCGCCGACATCAAGCGCAAGATCGGCAGGCCGATTGATCTCGTCTTCAGCTCGGAGCCGTCGTACGACCCGATTTTTCGCCGCCTGTATCCCGGAGCCAAACATGTCGTGATCGACGGGGCGCGCAGCCAGGTGCCGATCTCGGCGACGCAGATCAGAAGCGAAGGCGTTTTTGCCCATTGGCAGCACATCCCGGCGGTAGTCCGGCCGTCTTTTGTGAAAAAAGTCGTCGTAGTCGGGACGGAAAGCTGCGGCAAGTCGACCTTGACCCGCTACCTGGCGAAAATGTACAACACGGTGTTTGTCGAGGAGTACGGCCGCACGATCTGCGAGGAAGTAGGCGGCTGCGACACGATCTTGACGAAGGAGTATTTCCCGCACATCGCCTACGCCCACAAAATGAAGGAGTACGAGGCGGGCAAGCAAGCCAACAAGCTGCTGTTCATCGACACGGAGGCGGTTGTCACCCAGTTTTACTCCGAGCTGTACACCGGGCACAGCTTCCCGGTGCTCGACGAGATCGCCCGCGAGCAACAGTACGATCTGTGGCTGCTCCTGGAACCGGATGTTGCCTGGGTCGATGACGGTCTGCGGGTGCACGGAGCAGAGCAGGTGCGCTGGGACAATCACGAAAAGCTGTGCCGGATGCTGGACGAACGGGGCATCTCCTACGTGACGATCACGGGAGATTACGCGCAGCGGCTGACGGCTGCCATGCAGCATGTGAATCAACTGTTGTAAATGTCTTCCCAACGGGTCGGAATTAAGCTAGACTAAAGTCACTAAACGATTCTGACAAAAGAAGGGAGCCGTACTGCATGCAGACGATCGCACAGCCGCTGTCCCCCTTGAGCCTGAAGGAATGGGCGGTCGCCGTCAAAGCGCTCGGGGAAGGCGAGCAGATCATTACGATCCGCAAGGGCGGGCTATACGAAGAAACAAGAGAATTCCGATTGGAAAATAATTTGTTTTACCTGTATCCGACTTACGAGCACCAAAAACGCGACATGGTAAAGCCAGCGTATCATCACCTGCTGGACGCGACGCTTGCAGGCTGGTCGAGCGAGCAAACGACGGTCGCCATCGAGTATTTTGCGGAAGTGACAGACGATGTGGAGCTGATGGACGAAGCCAAGCTGCGCGCGCTGTCGCCGCATCACATCTGGACGGACAATTTTGCCGACGTGCGCTTGCACTGGAAGAAAAAGCAACCGCTGCACATTTTGTTCGTGCGCACGTATCGGCTGGCGCAGCCGGCGGTCATTCCGATTGAAGCCGCGTACCAAGGCTGCAAATCGTGGCACGACCTGCTCGTGGAGCTGCCGAGAAGCGAGTGTGCGCCTGTGCTGACCGACGAGGAATACGCGCAGAAAAAAGCGGCCGTCATGGCGATTTTGCAAGCATAAGCGTTCAAGAAAAAACCGTTCATTGGATGAGCGGTTTTTTTGTACGGAGAGGATATCAGTATCCGTGCAACTAAGGCTGCGTCAAGTTTTCTAATGAAGTTTTCACCACTGGCCTGGCGCCGCCAAGTTTGCTAGTGCCTGGTCCGCTGTCACAGCGGCGATGAAATAGCCGATGGGAAGGGAATCCGCAAAAGATAGGGAAATAATTGGGGTGGCCCCACGCTTCTCAAGTGGGAGGAATGGCTCGAAAACGGCCTGCGAGCAGCAAGGACGCCCGGGCAACAGAAGCCGACTGCCTCCGGTCACAAACCATGCTGGGAGGGATTTTTCATGAAAGCGGTTTTGGTAACAGAGTTGGGTGGTCCAGAAAAGATGATATATACGGATGTCGAGCTGCCAGCCATTTCGTCTACGCAGGTGCTCATTCGCGTAGACATGGCGAGCGTCAATTTTGCCGACATCAAATCGCGCTACGGCAAAAAAGGGGCAGCCAAGCTGCCGTTTATTCCCGGACTGGATGCGACAGGGGTGATTGAAGCGATCGGTTCCGAAGTAAAAGGCTTGCAAGTAGGACAGCGCGTCATCGCTTTTCCGGCGAACGGCTCGTACGCCGAATACGTGGCTGCGGAAGAGGCGCTGACATTCGCGATTCCCGAGCAGATCAGCACGGAAACAGCGGCTGCCTGCCCGGTTGTGTCGTTTACGTCCTATCAACTGCTGGCAAAAGTCGGCCGTCTCGCCAAAGGCGAAACGGTCCTGATTCACGCTGCGGCAGGAGGGATCGGGACAACTGCGATTCAACTGGCGAAGCTTTTGGGAGCGGGGCGCGTCATCGGGACGGTCGGCAGTTCGGCCAAGGCAGAGGTCGCTTTGCAGGCGGGGGCGGATTACGTCATCTGCCACGACAAGGAAGATTTCGTGGAAAAAGTGCGGGAGCTGACGGATGGAGCGGGCGCCGACGTCATTTTGGACTCGATCTCCGGACAGGTGAGCGAACGCAGCATGGAGTGCCTCGCCTGGTACGGCCGGCTCGTGCATTTCGGCAATGTGAGCGGGGAAATCGGACAGATTCGCACGCTCGATTTGCACGCGAGTTGCCGCTCGGTGCTCGGCTTCAGCTTCGGCACGACGCGCAAGCTGCGCCCGCAGCTTTTGCAAGATACGGCCCGACAGGTCATTGGCTATTTGGCGGAAGGCAAGCTCGACATCAAGATCGGCAAACTGTTTTCACTAGAAGAGGCAGCGAGCGCCCACGCCTGGGTGGAGAGCAGGCAGAGCACGGGAAAAGTGCTGCTGAAGGTGCGCCCGTAAGCGGCAAAGCGGATGGAAGCTCTCCCTGCGGTTCAGCCAGCGGGGGGGCTTTTTTCCAAACTACAGTTCAGCCCACGAGGTGACAGCGATGAAAATCGTAGCAGCAAGCGAGCTGCCGAAAAGCGTTATTGCGGATTTTTTTACCGTGAACTGGGGCAGCCCGCAAATGGTTATATCGAGCGGCGTCTTTCGCTGTGACGAGCTGGACGGGTATGCCGTCCTCGGCGAAGACGGCGCGATCCAGGGGTACGTCAGCTACGTGCTGGAGGCCAAGGAGTGCGAGATTATTTCTTTGGACAGCCTGGCGGAGAACAAAGGGATCGGCTCCAAGCTGCTGGCAAAAGCGGAGCAGACAGCGCGGGAACACGGCTGCCTGCGCATGAAGCTGGTGACGACCAACGACAACCTGCACGCGATGGGCTTTTACCAGCGCCGGGGCTTTCAGTTGTCCGCGCTGTACGCGAATGCCGTGGAAAAAGCGCGGGCGATCAAGCCGGAAATCCCGCTCGTCGCAGACAACGGGATTCCGATTCGCGACGAGATTTTGCTGGTGAAGCCGCTATAGAACAAAGGAAGATACCGCGAAGCTGGCACGAAAAGCAAGCAGCGCTCGCATGCGCGGGGAGACGCGATAGACAGGAGGCGATTTTTCCGCCTCCTTTTCTTTTTGGCGCTGCGCACCCCAGGCAAAGGCATGGCCAGGGATAACAGCAGCAAAAGACAGCCGAGAGTGCAGTTGCGCCTACAGCCGCGGGAGCAGTTATCCATACATTTGCGAAAACAATTACGCCTCCAACAGTTATTGACATTCAGAACTGTAAGAATTAAGATTACAGTACTCTTGCGAAAGGGGCCGTCTCAGACGTGAATAGTGAGTTTACGATTGCTGTTCACAGCTTGGCTTTGTTGGCTCATCTACCGGGACATATGGCAAGCAGTGAGCTTATTGCACAAAATGTATGCACCAATCCCGCGAGGATTCGCAAAATCATGGGGATTCTGCGTAAAAACGGATTCGTGAAGACAAAAGAGGGCGTAGGGGGCGGCTATATGCTGGCGTGCGACCCCGGCGACGTGACCTTGGCCGCGATTTACCGTTCGATGTGGACAGGGACGCTGAAGCCGCACTGGTGCTCGGGCGACCCGAAGGAAGCGTGCCTCGTGTCTGCCAACATGCATGGCGTCATGGATCAGATTTTTACGGAAGCGGAGTTGTACTACACCAAATATTTGGAGCAGTTTACGATCCAGACGGTTCTGGATAAAGTTCGTCAGGGACAGGGCCAGTGTCAAGGGCAGGATCGCCAGTAGGCAGGCAACATTTTCAACTGGAAACTGTAACTTTTTTAACTACAATTTAAGGTGGTGCGTTCGAATGAATCGGGAAAAGATGCTGGCAAGTAGCGAGTGGGTAATGGGCAAGTCCAAGCATGGCGAGTTGGTGCAAGGCTTCGTGGAAACCGTCGATTCATCGCGGGGCATTGCGCACGTTTTTGTAGTCAAGAGTGACAACGAAGAGGCGATCGGCAGGCTCGCGGCCATTCCGCTGCAACGGCTGGAGCGCATGTCGACAGGCACCTTTGACGACCTGGAACAACTGCATGACCTGATCGAGCTGGCGCTCGTGACAAAAGACAAAGCGTGGTTCATGGAGCTGACCGCGAAGCTGCAGGAAAAACAACAAACGGCGTCAGAAAGACAAAGCCGCAAGACGAGAAGCTTTTCCGCGCGAAACCGCCTGGGAACTTCTGCAATCTGGGAGCAATAACTTTTTTTCATACAGGGGAGGAGTACCGACGATGTCTACCGTGAATCAGAGCATCTGGTTTGAAAAAGGAATGAGCTTTGCCGAGTATCGCGCGAGCATGAACGTCAACCAGCAGGAGCTGGGACGCGTCTACGAGCAGCTTGCGTTTACCGAGGAAGACCTGGCGTTTTGGAAGGAGCTGTCCGCTCGCAACTGGAAAGGCGTCGTGCTGACTGCCGACTGGTGCGGGGATGCTGCCCTGTGCGTTCCGGTCATCCAGCGCATCGCCGAGGAAAGCAATATCGAGCTGCGCTTCCTCATCCGCGACGAAAACCTGGAGCTGATGGACCAATATCTCACCAACGGCACGGCGCGGGCGATCCCGATGTTCATTTTTCTCGACCAGGACGGAAACGAAGCCTGTGTATGGGGACCTCGCTCGCCGGAGGTGCAGGAGATGATTACGACGGCTCGCGCAACGCTCCCTGCGGCCGATGCGCCTGATTTTGAAGAAAAGCAAAAGCAGTTGTACCGCACGTTCAAGGAGCAGATTACGACTGACCCGGCCGTGTGGCGCACTGTGATCGAAAGCGTGAAGGCGAAGCTTACAGCCTGAAAAAACAAAAATACAAATGGATAGGACTGGATAAATGAATACGAGTAACGCGGAGAGTAACGGGCGACCGATTCTCTTTCTCATGATAAACATGTTTATTGCCATGCTGGGAATTGGCTTGATTATTCCGATCTTGCCCGAGTTTTTGAAGGAATTTGGGGCAGGCGGGAAGACCGCCGGTTACCTGGTGGCGGCATTTGGTTTGACGCAGTTTCTGTTCTCGCCGATCGCGGGAGAATGGTCGGATAAATACGGCCGCAAAATCATGATCGTATCCGGCCTGGTGCTGTTTACGATCTCCAACCTTGTGTTTGCCCTCGCCGAGCATACGTGGGTGCTCTACCTCTCCCGCCTGATCGGGGGAATCGGGGCAGCTTCGATGATTCCTTCCATGCTCGCCTACGTGGCGGACATCACGACGGAAGACAAGCGGGGAAAAGGGCTGGGCCTGCTCGGCGCCGCGATGTCGCTCGGATTCGTGATCGGGCCGGGCATCGGCGGTTTTCTCGCCGAGCTTGGACTGCGGATGCCGTTTTATATTTCGGCGGCGGTCGGTGCCGTGGCGACGATCGGCTCCTTGCTGTTTCTGTCTGAGTCGTTGCCAAAAGAAAAGCAACTGGCAGCTCGCCAGTCGGAGGCGAAGAAAGAAAACATTTTCCTGCAGCTCGGCAAGTCGTTTCAGTCGTCGTATTTCATCATGCTGGTGCTGATTTTTACGATGACCTTTGGACTGGCGAACTTTGAAGTGATCTTCCCGCTCTTCGTAGACGCGAAGTTCGGCTACACGCCGCGCGACATCTCCATCATCATCACCGTGGGCGCCCTGGCTGGAACGATTGTGCAGGCGATGCTGATCGGGAAGCTGATTACCCGCTTCGGGGAAAAGAAGCTTATCAACTGGACGTTTTTCAGCTCGGCCGTGACGATGGTGCTGATGTTGTTATCAGGAAATTTCTGGTATATGCTCGTCCTGACGGTGCTGTTCTTCACGCTGACGTCGATCATGCGCCCGGCGATCAATACGCTGATCTCCAAGCGGGCCGGGGATGAACAAGGGTTTGTGGCAGGGATGAACAACGCCTACATGAGCCTGGGCAACATTTTCGGCCCGGCAGTGGCGGGTACGCTGTACGGCATGCATGTGAACGCGCCGTATTTGTTCGGGGCAATCGTTCTCGTGCTCAGCCTGTTCCTGTCGCGCATGGAGAGCCGACGCAGCATGAAGCGGGTGGCGGCGTAAAAAAGGTTGTTCCGTCTTCTCGTGGCGATGGTTTTCCGCACAAGGATGGCAACGCGAGATGAAATCTCGTCCCTGCGGGGGCGGGATTTTTGCGTTTTTCAGACGGGGGATCTCCCGATAAAAGACGAGCAGAAACGCAAATGCATCAGCTATAATCTAACTATCGTCGAGTGAAAAAAACTATTTTCTGCTAGAGCTTCTTTGAAACCAGAGGTGGCATGATGTTAAAACGTTTATTGGTTTCCGGATACAAGGCTCACGAGCTTGGCATATTCAATGAAAAAAATCCGGGGCTGGCGATTATCAAGACAGCACTGAGGCGGGAACTCGCAAGACTCCTGGAGGAAGAGCTGGAATGGGTCATCATATCCGGCCAACTCGGGGTAGAAATGTGGGCAGCCGAAACGGTTCTCGAATTAAAAAAGGAGTATCCCCAGCTAAAGCTGGCGGTCATTACTCCGTTTTTGAACCAAGAGGAAAAGTGGAAAGAAGAAACACAGGATTACTACCGAAATATTGTAAGGCAAGCCGACTATATCAACAGCGTCTATCAAACGCCTTACCAGGGTGTTTGGCAACTTCAGGAGAAAGACAAATTTTTGCTCTCCCATTCAGACGGTCTTTTGTTAGTTTACGATGAAGAAAACGAAGGCTCCCCGAAGTTTTTAAGCAAGCTCGCCGCGAAAAAAGCGGATCAAGGCGACTATCAGTTTTTTCGCATTAACGCCTACGACTTGCAGAGCATCGCAGAGGAACAGCAGCGACAATTATACAATGACTATTTCTAAGCGGCCGCGTGCTGGGGCGGGGCATCCACGACTGCCGCAAGCGGCTGGAGCTGCCGATTGACAAACGGGTTGTCGTCACGCTCGATCTTGGCGGCGAACTGCGGGCGGCGCCAAGCCGTTTGGCGCATTTGTTGCGAGAGAGCGTGCTGCTGTCGGTTGTGCTGTACACGTCAGGGCCGACGCTTGCGATCGTTTCGTTTGGAGAAAAAGCGTTCGGCTTGCAAGCTCGAATCAGCAAAAAGGATAGGGAGGCGCGGCACGAATGCTACGCTCCCTATCCTTTTTTTCGCTTCCAGAAGGGCAGGTTTTCTACTGCTCGTCCTGCTTTCGTTCAACCAGCCGCGGCCCGGAAGGCTGAAGCTCCTCGGAATGCTCCGCTTCTACCAACCGCTTCAAGGCGTTCAGCTTGTTGTCCCAGAAGCGCTCGTAGTAGGACAGCCAGCTTTTCAGCTCTTCCAGCGGCTCGGGCTGCATCCGATACCTCGTCTCGCGACCTACGCGCTGTTCCTTGACCAGTCCGGCCTCGGACAATATGCGCAAATGCTTGGAAACGGCTGTGCGGCTGATCGGAAAGTGCCGGCTGATGGCCGTCACGGGCATCTCCTGATCGGTCAGCAATTGCAGCAGCTTGCGGCGCGTCGGATCGGCGATGGCTTGAAAAACGTCGTGCTTGGCAGTAGAGCTGCTCATTTACGCTTCCACATACTCTTTCAGTTTAGGCAGCACGGAAGAATCCCAGCCCTGGTTCATTCGGTCGCGCACGACTGCATGGCTTTCGCCGAACTCGGTCACAGTATCTGGCGACCAACCGGAATGGATCAGCGTAAATTCAGTCGTTTCGCCCAAATCTTTCAAGGCGAAAGTGATGACCCAGTCTTTTCCCCACTTGAACACCAGACGGTTTGGCGGATCAATCTCCTGCACGACGCAAGGCGAATCGCCATAAGGGGAATGGATGGTAAAGGCATGTCCGGCTACAGGCTGAAAATCGTTGGGCATGAACCAAGCGGCAATCCCGTCTGCTGTAGCGACCGCGTCCCAAACTTGTTGCAAGGGAGCGTTGAAAACTTGTGTCTGAACGATATCAGGAATAGTGTTGGACATGAATACGCCTCCGTATCAGTAAAGTAGTTTCCTAGTTTGCGCATGGAAATGAAACCAAAACGTTTCGCTTTTTGTAGTATAGGAAACCGAATGGTTGCATGTCAATGGATAATTAGGAAAAGAAAGATTTGACAGCCTGCAGCCGACCTACCGGAAGAGGCGGAGCAGCCGATTTTCAACGATGACAAGAGTCGCACTTTCATCCAGTCGTTTCAAATTACAGCAGAAATCAGCGTACAGGCGCAAAAGTTCCAGCATTGCGGCATTTCCTGGGCACAACAAGCCATGAACGCGATTCAAAGAAAACGAGACGGTTCCACTCGGGTATCGCTTCCGTGTAGCGATTTTCGCAAACATTTTTTCGCAATCTAGTTTTTTTACAAGGAATTTTCAGATTAATAGAGAAAAGGGGGAGGTGCAAAAAAGACGAGCATTCATCAGGAAGCGAGGAAAGACAGATGAACGAGAGCAAACGGAAGGTGGGCGTCATCGGCGCAGGCGTCATGGGCGAGCGGATGATGAACGCCCTTCGCACCCACGAAAAATTCAGCGTCGCGGCAGTGAGCGACGTGTCTGCCGAACGGGCGCAGGAGGCCGCGCAAAAATCCGGCAATGTGCCGTGGTACACCGATTACAAGGAGCTGTTGGCAAAAGAAGAGCTGGACGCCGTCTACCTGGCCGTCCCGCCGAAGTTCCACCATGCGATCGCTCTGGACGTATTGGCGCACAAAAAGCATTTGCTGTGCGAAAAGCCGCTCGCTAATTCGCTCGCAGAAGCCGAGGACATGCTGGCGGCAGCCAAAGACGCAGGCGTCGTGCACGCGATGAACTTTCCGCTCTACTATCAGGGCATTTTCCCCGCGCTGCGCAGCAGGCTGGAGGAGATCGGCGAGATTCGCCGGATTGATATTTTGACCCATTTCCATACGTGGCCGCGCCCGTGGCAGCAGACGCCGTGGCTGTCCGGCCGGGAGCAGGGCGGCTTCATCCGCGAGGTTTTGCCGCATTTTACCCATTTGACCTACGCCTTGTTCGGAGATTTGCAGGTCATCCGCTCGGACGTAGACTATCCGCAAGACCCGGAAGCGTGTGAAACGGGCGTCTCGGCCTTCCTGCGCCTTGCTTGCGGCACTCCGGTCACGATCAACGGACTGGCGGGCATCGCGCACCAGGAGCATCTGGACTACCGTATTTACGGCACCAAAGGCACCTTGAGCGTAGTCAACTGGAGCAAGCTGTTTGTCGGGGGAGAGGGAGAAGCGCCTGTGGCCGCAGACGTGCCAGAACTGGACCGCCTCTCGCTGTTGCTCGACGAGCTGGCGCTTGCCATCGACGGGCAGGAAGCCAGACTGGTGACGTTTGAGACAGGGGTAAAAGTCCAGAAAGTGTTGGAAGGTTTGCTCGGTCACGCGTAACCACGCGTAACGGATACACATGAGAATCCCCTCGCGAAAAAAGCAGCGCCCATCGGCTCATCTCATCATCGGATGAGCCGATGGGGACGCCTGCTTGCGGCCGGAGGGGATTTTTCAATGCACACGCAGGGCAGGGTACACAAAAGTTTTTAGGGTCACGCCTGTAAACGAGCAGCCCGCCGCCTTGGGATGCCCGCCACCTCCGTAGTGGGCCGCGATCACCGACAGGTCCACGTCGTCGCGAATCGTGCGAAAGCTGATTCTGCCTTTTCCGGGATCGAGCATCGCGACAAAATCGAGCGTCTCATCGCTTTTGCACAAAAAGTTTCCCGTCGTCGATTGGTACTGCTCCAAAAAGACGACGCCGACGTTGTACGTTCTCGTCTCGTCCAGATCAATTTCGACGCTCAGGCGCTTCATCTGCTTTGCCTTTTTCTGCTCAAACTCCGCGATTCTTCTCTCCTCTGTGTAGATCAGGAGAGCTTCCCAGTCCTCGAACGTGAACTGCTCCACGTCCTCGCTGCGCAGCCGCCCGATCACCTGGTCGGCAAAAGTGCCGCGCTCCGCCAAATAAAACAAGAGGTTCAACTGGTTCGCCTGCACATTTCCGGTCGCTTCCCAGTCCCACGTATCAAACGCCCGCACCAGCTCCACGTAGTCGGTAAGCACGTCTGTGGGCGCCAAAAGCCCTTTGCTTCGCAAGTAATCGTAATAAAGGCTGGTCGCCGCAGTCTTCTGTCCCGCTGCTTCGACGATGACGTTCGCCCAGTCGAACTTCGCGGACAGGGGTAGCGACGTCGGGTGATGGTCGATTAGGACAAACGAATGCCCTTGCTCGACTTTTTTCTGAATCAAGGACGCCACTTCTTCGTTGACGCCCACATCTGTAATGACGACGGACATCTCCGGCGAAAACTCTTCGGCAAGAAACGTCTGGACTTCCTGGTTGACGGTATAGGGCGATACGCCGCGGGTGAAGACTTCCCGGTCGCCATAGGCGATCCGGCTCAAGATCGCACACGATTCGCCGTCCAGGTCCTGATCGGTGAAATGTACCAGTTTGCGCTGCGTCATAAATGCCTCCTTGCCATGACAGGATGACAGCCATACGGATTAGGATTTCCCTCCAGTGGATACTTTTAGTTGCAAGAGCGAGGTTTTTTCCCGCGGGAAAAACGGCAAGCAGCAAGCTGCGCGGCACGCTAGCGCGAGGTTTGAAACGACGTCTCCAGCTTGTTGATGAACGCTTTGGCAGCGACGCTGATGTATTTGTCATTGCGGTACATGATGACCATTTCCCGGATCGGCGAGTCGTCGATGGCAACGGCGCGAATCCCCAGCGACTGAAAGCTTTCGATCAGGCGGCTCGGCTGAATCGTGGCGCGGATGCCTGCGCCAACGAGCTGGAGCAGGGACGTGGCTGAGCCTGTTTCCATGATCGTTTCGATGACGAGCCCGCGCTCTTTGCTCCACCTGTCGATCAAATCGCGGCCGTAGAAGCCTTGCGGATACATGACGAACGCAAGCCCGCGCAAATCGTCGCAAGAGACGCTTTCCCGCCCGGCCAGAGGATGATCTCGATGGACGTACAAACTGTACGTTTCCGTGTAAAACGAAATCCGCGTCAAACGCTCATCGGCGGGCATGGCAGGCATCGCCAGGCCGACACCGAGGTCGACCTCGATGTTCAGCACCTGGTTCACGATGTCAATGGAAGGAAACACTTGCACCTTTGTTTGCGGAAACTGCTTGTGGAAGTCGATCAAAAGCGAAGTGAGGCGGTAGTCGAGGTCGGACGGCAGCACCGCTACGCGCAAATGCCCCGCGTGCATATGGGTCAGGTCGGCAATCGCTGTCCGGGCACTTTCCAGATGCTGAACGATTTGCAAGGCGTGGTGCTCCAGGATCGCGCCTGCCTCGGTCTTCACCGTTTTTTTCCCGATCCGGTCGAACAGCGGCACGCCGACTTCATCCTCCAGCACGCGGATTTGCTGGCTTAACGTCGGTTGGCTAATGCCCAGCTTATAGGCGGCCTCGGAAAAATGCAGCTCGTTGCACAGCATGAGAAAATATTGCAACTGACGAAATTCCATGGCGCCTCCCTTCTTTACCATAGTCTGTAACTATTATTTGTATAGAAAAAATAGAATTGATCTATTGTACGCACGGCTTTACACTTCATTCAAGGATAGAGGAAGGAAGTGTTTGCGTGCGGTTATTTTATTTGATTGCCGTTATTTTTTTGCTCTCATTGAACTTGCGGCCGTCCATTACGTCTGTCGGGCCGCTGCTCGATATCATCCAAACCGATTTGGGGATGAGCGGAGTAACGGCAAGCCTGATTACGACGCTCCCGGTATTTTGCATGGGGCTGTTTGCGCTTTTCTCCATCACGCTCAGCCAGCGCTTTGGCCTGGAGCGCTCGCTGCTTGTGGCGATGGTGATGATTTTTGCGGCGACAGCGTACCGGGTGCTCGTCTTGGACAGCGTGAGCCTGCTTGTGACCGCCCTGATTTCCGGGATTGGCATTGGCATCGCCGGGCCGCTTTTGTCCGGCTTTATCAAAAAGTACTTTCCTGGCAAGCCGGGTGCCGCCAGCATTTATTCCGTGTCGCTCGTCATCGGGGCTGCGATTGCGTCCAGCTTGTCGATCCCGCTGTTTACGGCGCTGGGCCAATCGTGGCAGTACTCGCTGTGCGTCTGGGCGCTCTTGGCCGTGCTCGCCGCAGCAGCGCTGCTCCCGTTGGCAAAAGAAAAAGCAGGCAAATCGGCTGCCTCAGTGCCCAAGCTGCGCATCAAAAGCGGGCGGATGATCGCAAGCATGCTGTTTTTCGGGTGCATGTCCTCGATGTTTTACATGATAACCGCCTGGCTGGCTCCGCTCGTGCAAGCGGCAGGGATGAGCCATGCGCAGTCGGGACTGGTGCTGACGCTGTTTACGATCATTCAAATCCCGGTCAGCTTTCTCATCCCGGTGATTGTCAGCCGCACTGGCAACCGCAATCGCTGGCTGTTCACCTGTGCCTTGGCTGAGCTGGTCGGCATCGCCCTGTTGCTCGTTCACGCTTCGCCGTGGCTTGCGACCGTGTTTCTCGGGATCGGGGCAGGCGGCTTGTTCCCTTTGGCGCTGTTGATCCCGATTGAAGAGGCGGACAGCGCGCAGGAAGCTACGTCGTGGTCGGCCGTCATGCAGTTTGGCGGGTACATGCTCGGCTCGCTCGGGCCTGTGCTGATCGGGCTGGCTGTCGATCTGTTCGGCGACTTTACGTTTGCCCTGGTCGCGATGCTCGTTATCATCGGCTGTCTGCTGCTTGCAATCAGCAAGCTGGGTCCGCGCCAAAAGGAAAAGCACCAGGCAGCGCCACACGCCGCCGGAAGAGAAGAGGCCGTCCGCTAGAGGCGGTCTTTTTCTTGCGGCCGCTCACTGCAACGCCTTGTTTTGCATCAAAAAGTCGATAAACGTGCGCATGATCCCGTTCACGGGTGTATCCTTCAAGTAAATCAGCTCGAAGTTGCGGTTGATTTGCGGCAGGTTGAGGACGTCTACCTCTTTCAGCTCGCCGTCGCTCAAATCTTTGCTGATCGCAAAGCGGGGCAAAAAGGCGATGCCGAGCTTCTGCTTGACCATCCGTTTGACGACCTCGATGTTGTCCGCCTCCATGACGACGTTGTTTTGCAGTTGAAAATGACTGAACGCGTTGTTAATCAGCTTCCAGTCCAGCGAGCCGCGGTTGAACAAGATGAGCCGTTCGCGGGCGACTTCCTCGATCGACACCTGATGGCGATAGGCAAACGGATGCTCGGGATAAATCGCCAGCACCATATCGTCGGACATGAGCTGAATCCGGTTGATCTGCGGATGGTTGACCGCCCTCGCGATACCGAACGACACCTCGTGGTTGAGCACCATATCGAGCACCTGATGCGAATGTCCGGTGAGGATCGTCAGCTTGATTTTCGGATAAAGCTGCTGAAACTGCTCCACGAGATCCGGCAAGATGTAAAAGGCCGAAACGAATACGGTCGAAATGGTCAGCTCGCCTTCCACGTCGCCCTGTGAGCGCTGGATCGCCTGCTGGCCCTCCTGCAGCATGTTCATGATGTTTTTCGCGTAGGGCAAAAACAGGTCGCCCTCCTTGGTCAGCGAAATCGTATGGCCTGTGCGCTGAAACAGCTTGCAGCCCATCGAGGTTTCCAGCGCCTTGATCCGCATGCTGACGGTTGGCTGGGAGAGGTACAAGAGATCGGCTGTCTTGCTAAAGCTCCCTGTCAAAGCTACAAAAATAAACGCTTCCAGTTGTTCCATATTCATAGGGGTGGGCTCCATTATGCAAATTTTTGAAGATGCCTATTGCAAAAATTAATTGGAATCGCTTTTAAAAATACATTACCGTAAAGTGAGGGAATTAGGTAGAGTTCGTCAAGAGAAAAAAGAGCGAGGACTGATGAAGCAAATGGCGGGAATGCCGATTATTGATTTGCATTGCGATGCGCTTTTGAAAATATGGGAGCAAAAGGGGAATCTCTCCTTTGCCGATTCGGAAAAGCTGGACGTGAACCGGAATCGGCTGCACGACGGGGGGGTGAAGGTGCAATGCTACGCGATTTACACGCCGGTCGACCTGCCTTCGGAAAGCCGGTTTCAATGCGCGCTGGATCAGATTCACTACTTTTATACAGAGGTGCTCGGCAAGCATCCGGAGATGAAGCAGATTCGCGACTGGAGCGACCTGGACAGGCTGCAGGACGGCGAGATCGGGGCGCTTTTGACGCTCGAAGGGGTAGAGCCGATCGGCAACGACCTGAAAAAGCTGCACATTCTCTATCAGCTCGGCGTGCGCTCTGTCGGCCTGACCTGGAATTTGGCGAATCTGGCGGCAGACGGGGCGCTGGAAGAAAGAAACGGCGGGCTGACCGCGTTTGGCAAAGAGATTATTCAGTTCCATAATGAACGAAAAATTTTGACAGATGTCTCCCACCTGTGCGAGCGCAGCTTCTGGGAGACGCTGGAGCTGGCGAAGTACCCGATCGCGAGCCATTCCAATGCACGCGCTGTTTGCGACAATCCCCGCAACCTGACGGACGAGCAGGCGAAGGCGATGTTCGCCAAAGGGGCCAATGTCCACGTCGTGTACTGCACGATGTTTATTAACGACTCGGCGCCGACGACGATTGACGACCTGATCCGGCATATCGATCACTTCTGCTCGCTCGGCGGCGTGCGCCATATCGGGCTTGGCTCGGATTTTGACGGGATCGCGAAAAAAGTCGTGGGGCTTGAGCATGCAGGGATGAGCCAAAACCTGATAAACGAGCTGCTCAAGCGCTACACGGAAGACGAGGTGCGCGGATTTGCCTACGAAAACTTTTTGCGAAATCGCCCGGTGTAGGCGAGCCGAACGGGAAAGGAGGAAGCTGTCATGAAGCGTGCCGGAAAAGGGAAAATCCGCGAGCTGGGAGTAGTGGTCGGCAAGCTGCCCACAGGAGCGAAAAACGATCTGACCGATGTGCCTGGGGTGCGCGTCGGCCATGTGACGATTCAGCATGAGCTGGAAGGCGGGGAGTGTGCGTGTACGGGCGTGACCGCCATTTTGCCGCACGGAGGCAGCCTGTTTCGCGAAAAGGTGACGGCAGCCAGCTACGTCATCAACGGCTTCGGCAAGACGACAGGACTCGTCCAGGTAAACGAGCTGGGCGTGCTGGAGTCGCCGATCATGCTGACGAATACGGTTTCCGTCCCGGCGGTGACACAGGGCGCGCTGCAATACATGCTGGCGACGAATGAAGAGATTGGCGATACGACAGGGACGGTCAACATCGTGGTCGGGGAGTGTAACGACGGCCACCTCAATTCGATCCGCCGCTGCGTCGTGCGGCCGGAAGACGCGGTGGCGGCGATTGAAAACGCAACGGAGCACGGCGTAGAAGAAGGCGCGGTCGGAGCGGGGACAGGGATGGTCGCATTCGGCTACAAGGGCGGAATCGGCTCGTCCTCGCGCGTCGTGTCCGCCTCCGGGCATACGTACACGCTCGGCGCATTGGTTTTGTCCAACTTTGGCAGCAAGGACGACTTTTTGGGCGACAGGTTGTTTGCCTGTGCCACTCGCGAGCCGGCGGCCGCAGAGGCAGTCGAGAAGGAAGAGGACGGCTCGATTATGATCGTGCTTGCGACAGACGCGCCGCTTTCCGACCGCCAGCTTCTGCGTGTCGCCAAGCGCGCAGGAATCGGCCTCGGCCGCACCGGGAGCCACTTCGGGCACGGCAGCGGCGACATCGCGATCGCCTTTTCCACCGCGCACAAGATCCCTCACCGGACGGAGTCGGTTACGGAGACGCGCGTGCAGCTTCGCGAGGACCATCCGGTGATGAACGAGCTGTTTGCCGCAGCCGCAGAGGCGACCGAGGAAGCGATCTACAACTCTCTCTCCCAGGCGGTGACGACGACAGGCCGAAAAGGGCGGACGGTTCACGCCATGCCGCTTCCGCTGCGATAAGCGGGCAGAAAGTCTGGTTTTTCATCCATTCGCTAGGCGAAAAAAAGGACGGAGGCGACTATGGATCGGCTGCAAATGACAGAGCTGGAGACGTACATTCAACGCTTCATGGAGGAACAGGGCGTGCCAGGGCTTGCGGTCGCCCTGTCGCACCGCGGGGAAACGATTTACGCAAAAGGGTTCGGCGTGCGCAACCTGGTGACGAAAGAGCCAGCCACGCCATCTACGGTGTTTGGCATCGCTTCCGTCACCAAATCGTTTACGGCAGCGGCGATCATGCAACTGGCGCATGAAGGAAAGCTGTCGCTGGACGATCCGGTCGGCAAATACATCCCGGCGTTTCGGCTGAGAGGCTGCGATGCCAGCAAGGTGCAAATTCGCCATCTCCTGTCGCATACGTCGGGTGTGCCGCCGCTTTTGCGCAGGGAAGAGCTGGTCCGGTTTTCCGAGCATCTGGACTACCTGGCTGAAGTCGAGTTCGCGGCCCTCGGGGAGCCGGGGCAGTATTTCAGCTATGCCAACGACATGTTCCTGTTGCTTGGCGCGATCATCGAGCAGGTCAGCGGACGGCCGTACCGCCGCTATATGACGGAGCGGCTGCTTGCGCCGCTGCGGATGCATCGCTCTACGTTCAGCCTGGAGGAGCTTGCCCGTCTGGACAACGTCTCCACCCCGTATGCGAAGCGGGGGGAACAGCAGCAAGTCACCGCGGTCCCTTGGCCGACGCTTGGCAACTACGAGGTGGGCGGAGGGATTCGTTCAAGCGTGGACGATTTGCTTGTGTACGGTGGCCTGTATGTGGCAAAAGGCCGCTACCAGGGACAGGAGATCGTGCCTGCCGCCTGGCTGGAAACGATGTGGCAGCCCGTCCATCGGCTGACGAAGGACGCCTGGTACGGCTACGCGCTCAAGACGACGAGGGACTACGCGGGAGTCACGCTGGTCGAGCACGGGGGCGGGCAGCCGGGCGTATCGTCCAACTTCGGCTTTGTCCCGGAAAAAGGACTCGTCTGCGTCGTCCTGTCCAATCTCGAAAACGTGCCGATCCGCAACGTCTGGCTGGCAGCGGTCAACGCCGCGCTGGGACTGCCGCTTGCGCACAAGGAGAGCGCAGCCCCGACGTATCAGCTCGACCGCGAGGAGCTGGAAAAGCTCGTCGGGACATATACTTCCGCAGAAGGAGGCAACGTGCGCCTGTTCATCCGCGACGGAGCGCCTGTAGCGGAAGTCGCCGGCAGCGAATTTTCGCTCCGCGCTGCCGCAAGCGACACGCTGATCTTCGTGGACAGCGACATGCCGCTGCGCTTTTTCTTCAAGGCGGACAGCCGCGCCTGGGCGGTTTTGCTCGGGATGAGGATGCTTTGCCGGAGCGAATAGGCTCGGTGGCGGCAGAGCCGCACGCTTTTGCTCACGTTTTGCCCAGGTCCCGCATGCCAGGCATGCTTTTTTCACGAAATCGCGAAATCACGTATAAAGAAAGAGCACTCTCCCGTGCGGAAAAGTGCTCTTTTTGCATTCAAGAGGCAGCCAGTTCGAAGCGGACGACCGTTTCCTTGCTGTCGGCGAGCTTTGCCTGCTCCACGATCCGCCAGTTTTTCGAGATCGTCTGGCGCATCCATTGCAGCGCCTCGTCTGACAGCCGAACCTGGTCCAGCGCCGTCTCCTCTACCTGGTAGTCCTGCTCGGCGAGAAGGCGGTAGCGTTTGTTCAATAAAAATTTGATCCCGTTCATCGTCGTGAACTTGATTTGGTAGCCGTCGCGAATCGCCTGCTCAAGCGCGGCGGAATCGCTCTGGTACAGCTCAAAGAGGGGAGTGTAATCGTACTTCCCGCCTTCCACATCGGCAAAAGGCCCGCGGTCGCCCGTTCTCAGCTTATGGATGATTTCTTCATCGACGAGCCCGTGGGCGCGTGCCGCCTCAAGCAGCATCGTTTCCCATTGGGACAGCTTAACCGTAGACATGAACAGCCCTCCTTGGTCTTTTTCGGGTGGTTTCACGCAAAAAGTCGTGATGGCACGTTACCGTCTAGTATAATCATTGCGGCTGTAAATCTCAACCATAATTCCGACTGTTTTTGTATGAAATAAACCCCGACTATTTGCCCCCCGTAGGAAACGAAGACAGCTCGTGCTGATCGCGCGGCTCCTTGGAGGTCGTGGTCAAGGTGACTCCCGCGATAATCAGGACCGCTCCGAACAACTGGACGGCGGTGATGGGCTTCGCCAGCAAAAAGAAGCCGAACAGCATGGCGATAAACGGCTCCAGGTTGGAAAACATCGCCGCCTTGGCCGCTCCGACCTTTTGCAGTTGGCTGTTCCAGATCAGCGTGACGATGCCGTGCATGACCACAGCCGTGACGAACAGCAGCAGCCACGAAGCAAGACGAGGGCTGTACGCGACTTGCGGCAGGCTGGCAACGAGGAACGGCAGGAGCGCCCCGAAGCCGATCAGGTTGGAGAAAAGCGTCGTGACGAGCGGGGGCAGCCGGCAAAGGAGTAAAGATTGTGCAAATAGATGCAAAGCAATTGCAACAAACTTGACAGAATATTTCTTATACTGACAAAGGACACGCAGATAGACAGTGGAGAGAAAGAGTATGGATGCGAAGGCGAGGGAGAAGCAGTATGAAAACGAAAATAACAGCCAAATACGTGATCGGCTTTGACGGGGAAGACCACGTCATCATCAGGGACGGGGAGGTTGTCTACGAAAACGACACGATTTTGTTTGTGGGCCATGATTATGCCAGGGAAGTCGACGAAGTGATCGACGCCGGAAGAAGAGTCGTTCAAGTCGCTCTACGCCTACAGCCAACTGATCCTGAACGGGGTGACGACCGCGATGCCGATCACCTCTGTGTTTTACAAGCGCTGGGCGGAGACGTACGAGGAGCTGGCAGCAGCGGCCGAGCATGCAAGACGTCTTGGACTGCGCATGTACATGGGGCCGAGCTACCAGTCCGGCATGCGCGTGGTCAAGGCAAACGGCGAGATCGAAGTCGTGTGGAACGAAGCGGAAGGGCGGGCAGGGCTTGAGCGGGCCGTCCAGTTTGTCAAAGATTTTGACGGCGCGCACAACGGGCTGATTCGCGGGATGCTCGCGCCTGAGCGGATCGAGACGCAGACGGTCGAGAATTTGGTCGTCACGAAGCGCTACAGCGACGAGCTGGGTTGTCCCGTTCGCCTGCACGCGGCACAGGGCAGCTACGAGTACATGGAAATCCACCGCCGTCACGGCAAGTCGCCGATACAGTTCCTCGCCGAGGTCGGCTTTTTGGGCAAAAGAACAGCGATCCCGCACGCGCATTTCATTCCGGGCTACAGCGAAGCGACGATCGGGGAGGGAGACGACCTGGCGATTCTGCAAGAGACGGGAACGACCGTGATTCACTGCCCGCTCGTCATCGGCCGCCACGGCTCCGCGCTGGAGTCGTTTGCCCGCTACAAACGCCGCGGCATCAACATCGCCATCGGGACGGACACTTTCCCGCCGGACTTCATCCAAAACATTCGCACGGCCAGCATGCTCTCCCGCCTGCAGGAGCGCGATGTGGCGGATTCTGCCTACGCGGATATTTTCCGTGCGGCTACACTCGGCGGAGCGCGCTTCCTCGGCCGGGATGACCTTGGACGGCTTGCTCCGGGAGCGCAGGCGGACATCATCGCGATTGATCTCGACGGCTTCCACATGGGCGCAGTAGACGATCCGATCCGCACGCTCATCATGTGCGGCTCCGGCCGTGACGTGAAGCTGTCGATTATCGCGGGACGCACCGTGATGAAGGACCGCGTTTTGCCTGGGGTAGACCTCGCCGAGATCAAGGAGCGCGGCCAGCGCTACTTTGACAAAATGCGCCTCGGCTACGTCGAGCGAGACTACCAGCAGCTTGGCGAGCAAGAGCTGTTCGCGCCTTCTTTTCGCGTCGTGAGCAAGCCGCAATAGCCTCGCTGCCAAATGAAAAAGCACAATCTGCCAGGCTTGAGCGGATTGTGCTTTTTCTATAGGCTTCTGTACTCGGCCAGGCTGGCAACCTTTGGCGGTTCAACGCAGAAAGCCTCCCTCCGAATGGATGACTTGCCCCGTGATCCAGCCCGCTTCCTCGCTCGCCAAAAACGCAACCAAACGGGCGGCATCCTCCGGTTGGCCGATTCTGCCCAGCGGACTGCGCGCAAGAATGTGTTGCGCAAGCTCCGCCGACATCCAGCCGGTGTCAGTCGGCCCTGGGTTGACGGCATTGACGGTAATCCCAAGCGGGGCCACTTCCGCAGCGAACGTCACCGTGAACGCATCCAAGGCTCCTTTTGTGGCGGTGTAGGCAATTTCGCCCGGCATCGGGCCTTTGGACTGTCCAGAAGTCATATGAATAATCCGGCCGTGGGCGCCTCGCGAAAATCGGCGGGCAAATTCCACACTGAGCATGATCGGCACCCGGACATTGAGGGCGTAATGGGCGTCCAGGCTGGCCGCATCGAGCGCCTGGTAACCATCTGTAGTCGAATGACAGGCGTTGTTGACGAGAATACAGGGCGCACCGAGCTGTGCGTTCGCTTCGTCGAGGACACGCAGCCAGGAATCCGGCTGGGACAGGTCAATCTCCATGCTCGCACATCTCACGCCGGAGCGTAAAAGCTCCTCGCGCAACTGGTGCGGCTCATGGTCTTCCACACCCCAGTCCATCGTTTTGTCGTACGCCGTCCAGTAGGTGAAAAACAGATCGACCCCCTGGGAAGCCAATTTTCGGCAAATGGCAGCGCCGATGCCGCGCAATCGACTTGCCCCCGTTACGATGGCGATTTTTTTTGGCAACGCTTTTTCAGCGCGAATGTTCATGGGCGTAAAACCTCCTTGTGACAATGCTGGAACGTGCATCGGCAGGCAACTTCAAAGCAAAAACGCGGAAGCAGCCTGATTCGTGTAAAAATAACCGATGATAAGATACGCGAACAACAGGAAAAAGCAGATGCCGGAAATGGTGAGATTGATGCGAATCCGTTTCGGGTGGTATCCAAACAAGCCAAGGAGCAGACAAACAAAACCGACAATTCCTAACAACAGTGGAATCGCGATGACCAAAAACTCACTCATGACAATTCACTCCGCTCTGTTTCATCATATACGCTTCCCGCGCAGATCAGGACTAATCGAAGTGATCCGGGCATAGTAGCTGTTTTTGCAAAAGAGGGGCGCTCCTTTTGCCTTTTGCCGCCTGCTCACCCGTAAACCGCTTGGGCAAAGCGTCCGACCCCCTCCTGGATTTCCGCCTCGGACAATCCGCCGAAGCCGAACAGGATCGTGGGCGGCCACGAGCGCGCGGGCACAAGCGAGTAGGCGAAGGTAGGATATACTTTCACGCCGTTGCCGAGCGCCTGCTCCACGATTTCCGCTTCGCTTCTCTCCGCGGAAAGCTGCAGCAGCATGTGCAGGCCGGCCCCTGTCCCGATGATGTTGCCCGCAGGAAAATGCTCCTCGAGCGAATGAAGCAGCACATCGTGCTTGCGCTTGTAGAGTGCGCGCATGTTTCGCACGTGCCGATGAAAATCGCCGGATTGCATGAACAACCCCAATGTGTGCTGGAAAATGGGCGAGGCGTACTGGTCGTAGCTGTTGCGCTTTGTCCGGAAGCGGGCGAGCAGCGAGCGGGGCAAGAGTAAATAGCTGAGCCGAAAAGAGGGACACAGCACTCGGGAAAGCGTGCCCACATAGATGACGCGTTCGCTGTCGTCCTGGCTTTGCAGCGAGGGAATGGGCCTTGCCCCGTAGCGAAATTCTCCGTCGTAGTCGTTTTCGATCAGGTAGCCGCCCGTCTTTTTGGCCCAATCCAACAGCCATGCTCGTTTGCGGTCAGAGACCGTCGTCCCGTACGGAAACTGGTGGGAAGGCGTCAAATAGATCGCCTGGGCACGACTGGCCGCAACATCTTCGAGACAAATACCGTCTTCTTCCAGGCGCAGCGGCCGACAGGAAAACGGGTATTGGCCCAGTAGCGCTTTCACCCCATCGTTGACGGCTTCCTCCAAGGCGAGGGTCTTCACGTCTTCTTTTAGCAATTGAAACAGCAGGTCGAGCGAGTGATACGTACCTGCGCCGACGACGATCTGATCGGGGGAGCAGCGGACGCCGCGGATTTGATGCAAATAGCTGGCGATCCGGGAGCGCAAGCCGGGTCCATCTCCATTCCTTTCGTACCTGGCACTTGAAAAAGCGGGAAACTGGATCTTTCTTCTTTGTAAAATTAAGGATATGGTAGGTACATCATACCATCTTTGCAGAGAGAACCGGAAGCAGGGATGAGAAAGTATGTACGAGGAGGAGACAGGAAAATGACCATCGTTTTGCCGCATATCGAGCAGATGCCGGGCTACGCAGAAGGGGTGCAGCCGCTTCCCGAAGCGGGAGCGATTCGCCTGCATCTGAACGAAAGCCCGCATCCCCCTTCGCCACAGGTGCTAAAAGCTTTGCGCGAGATCACAGAAGAGCAACTGCGCCGCTACCCGGATTCCAGGTGCGAGGAATTGCGTGCCGAGCTGGCCGCCCAGTATGGCGTCAAGGTAGAGCAAACGTTTTGCTCCAACGGTTCCAGCGAGCTGATTTCGCTGCTGATGAAGGTGTTCGTCGGTCCCGAAGGAAAAGTCGCGATCCCCGCCCCTTCCTTTCCGCTCTATCATTCGGTGGCGGCTGGCTACCAGGCCACATGCATCAAAGTTGCGACCAGGGACGATTTTTCCATTGATGGGGAGGCGCTGCGTAAAAGCGGGGCGCAAGCCGTAGTGCTAGTCAACCCGAACGCGCCGACGGGACTGCTGCTTTCGCAAGCCGAGGTGATCCACTTGGTGGAAGGCATGGACGGGTTGGTTGTCATCGACGAAGCCTACATGGATTTTGCCGACTCGGATGAGAGTGTCATCTCGCTTATAGACCGCTATCCGAATTTGCTCGTTTTGCGCACGTTTTTCAAATCGTACGGGCTGTGCGGCGTTCGGGTAGGGTATGGCTTTGGCCATGAACGGCTGATTGCGGCTTTGGAAAAAGGCAAGGACGTGTACAATGTCGACGCCATCGCGCGCTTTGCCAGTTGACAGGGCAAGCAATCGGGTAGCCGCTTCCTGGCAAACAGAAAGTTACGCTGGCAATCGTTCGAAATAGTTGCTATTTTAAATATATAAGCTCAGTTTCAAAAAGGTAGAATTTCATAAACTAAGGGAGATGTAGAGGATGGAGTGTCAGTTAACCATTACCCGGACAGCACACAAAAAAGAGAAGCCAGGGCTCGATAAGCTGGGGTTCGGCGTACATTTTACCGATCACATGTTCACCATGGATTACACGGAAGGCAAAGGATGGCACGATCCACAAATCGTTCCGTATGCTCCCTTGTCACTCGATCCGGCGGCAATGGTCTTCCACTATGGACAAGCGATTTTTGAAGGACTGAAGGCATACCGCAACAAAGAAGGCAAAGTGCTTCTGTTCCGCCCGGATCAAAACTTCAAACGGATGAATCGCTCCCTGGAGCGGATGAGCATGCCACAAGTCGATGAGGAGTTCATGGTCGCCGCCCTGAAGCAGTTGGTGGCGCTGGAAAAAGAGTGGATTCCGGCAGAAAGCGGCATGTCGCTCTATATTCGTCCGTTCGTGATTGCGACAGAGCCATGTTTCGGCGTGCGTGCCTCGCACACGTACAAGCTGATTATCGTCCTGTCTCCCGTCGGCGCTTACTATGCCAATGGCATGGAGCCGGTCAAAATTTACGTGGAAAACAAATACGTCCGCGCAGTCAGAGGCGGTACGGGCAACGCAAAAGTAGCAGGGAACTACGCAGGCGCCTTGAAAGCACAGGCAGAAGCCAAGGAAAAAGGCTACGAGCAAGTGCTTTGGTTGGATGGCGTTGAAAATAAATACATCGAAGAAGTCGGCAGCATGAACGTGTTTTTCAAAGTAGGGGACGAAGTGTGGACCCCGGCGTTGAACGGCAGCATTTTGGAGGGGATCACCCGCGATTCGACCATCCAGTTGCTCCAAGACTGGGGCATTCCGGTTGTAGAAAAGCGCATTTCCGTCGAAGACTTGTATGAGGCGCACAAGAACGGACAACTGGAAGAAGCGTTCGGCACAGGGACGGCGGCGGTCATCTCTCCGGTTGGCGATCTGAACTGGAACGGCCATCACATGATTATCAACGGGGAGAAAACAGGTCCGTTGACGACCAGACTGTACGAAACGATGACTGGCATCCAGTACGGAGAGCGAGAAGACAAGTTTGGCTGGTCTGTAGAAGTAACGGAATAACACCAGGCAACACACGAAGAGGCACGGCTCTCTCGCTTGGGCGAAGAGGGGCGATGCCTCTTTTGCTTTGTGTTGAAAGTACTTCTCAATTCAGCGATTAAAAAATTGTGAATGAATAACTAGATTCACTGGCCCCGCTCTCAACTGGTGTGGGAGCAGGTCCTTTCAAATAGGGGAAGAGGGTTGAGAAGATAATAAAAAAGAGTAGCAGCAAGATGAATTTTATAAAATCCGGGAACCTTTGCATTTAGTTATTCCTCCTTTAGAGGTAGCCTTAACAAAGTTAGCTGATCCGGATGCCGGGGAGAAAGCACTTGGAGAAATTTCCAAGGTAAATCACCCGCGCGGAATCAATCGAGGCGAGCGCGGGAAATGGCTGCTGCGTATAGCGAAACTCACTGTCGTAATCGTCTTCGATAATATAGCCTTGAACGGTGTTTGCCCAATGGATCAGGGCATGCCGCTGTTGAATGGGCATGCTTACCCCGTACGGACTGTGATGGGACGGCGCGACGTAAATCAGGCGGGATTGCAACTGTTCCAGGTGCGAAAAATCAGCGCCTGTCTCGTAAACGGGCAACGTTTCAAGCGTAAAGCCGTTTAATTGGAATGCTTCCCTGGCGCCGTCGTAGCCAGGGTCCTCCACGATTATGCCGGAAAAGTCGCGTTTCAGGACGTGACCGAGATACACCAGCATTTGCTGGGTGCTGCTCCCGACAATGATCGCGTCCGGATCTGTTCTCACCCCGCGAGACTGGAGGATGTAGGCGGCGATTTGCTCGCGTAGGCAACGTTCGCCAAACGGCTCTCCGTACCGAAAGCTTTCCTTCGCCGTCAATACTTGATTGGCGATCCTCCTCCATGTTTTTAAAGGGAAGTGAGTTTGATCGACGACGTCTGAGCGAAAATCAATGCGAACAGGCGGTACCTGCTCGGATTGCCCGCGATAAGCGGAAGGGGGAGCCGCTTGAAACAAAACAGGCTCTACTTCATTGACAAAATAGCCTTTTCGCCCCTCTCCGCGAATATAACCTTCCGCCACAAGCTGTTCATAGGCCATCAATGTCGTATTGCGGCTTACATGCAAGGAGTCAGCAAGCTGGCGAATGGAAGGCAACTGCTCATCGGCCTTTATGTCGCCCTGCTCAATGAACGATTTGAATTTCTCGTAGATTTGTTTGTATTTCGGAGAGTTGCCTTTGAAGGTAAAAATCGTGTTTTTCATTTGCATTCCCTCTGACATGTATATTTGTTCATTATTGTATCTTTTTTCATGTCAGTTTGTATCCTATTGTTTTCTGTAACGGACAAGTATTTTTCCAGGAGAAAGGATGATAAGTGTGTACATTCCGAAGCTATACCGCATGGAGCGTGCGGAGGCGGTGCAAATGATGAAGTCGAACCCGTTTGCCTTGTTGGTTACCGTCGATGGACAACGCCCGTTGGCAACGCACATTCCGGTGGAAATTCGCGAAGAGGACGGGAAAATTTTTGCGACTGGGCATATCGCCTACGGAAACATGCAAAAGAAAACGCTGGCGGACAATCGCGATGTGCTGCTTGTTTTTCAAGGGCCGCACGCTTACATTTCGTCGAGCTGGTATAAAAGCGAATCGGTTCCCACCTGGGACTATCTCGCTGTACACGCGTACGGAACCGCCCGTATTCTCGCGGGGGATGAGCTGAAAACGGCTTTGGCTGGTATGCTCAGACATTATGAAGCGCACCGGGAAAACGGCCGGCTTTGGGAGACGTTTGCTCCAGAGCTGTTGGAGCGAGAAATGAAAGGAATCGTCGGTTTGGAGGTGGAAATCACCTCGCTCGAAGGGGTGGCGAAAATGAGCCAAAATCGCGATAACGTCGACTATCAATCCATTGTGACTGAGCTTGAAAAATCAGAGGAACAAAGAGATATTCAGGTCGCCAAGTGGTTGCGTGAGCAGCGGAAAGAGCTGTTTTAAGCATCTGCAGCATGATGACCGCTTGCGGCCAGGGCAAAACCGATGTAACTAAGAAGGAGTTGCCGTTTATGGAATTTTCAACAATTTGGCTGTTTGTCGTTGCTGCTGCTGCCTTGCTTATAATACCTGGACCTGCCGTGTTGTACATTATGGCCAGAAGCATCGAGCAAGGGAGGCAGGCGGGGCTGGTATCCGTGCTTGGCGTATCGCTTGGCGGCGCTGTTCACGTCTTGGCAGGCGCGGTTGGCATTTCTGCGATTTTGATGACATCCGCGACAGCATTTACGGTCGTGAAGTATTTGGGTGCGGCTTATTTGATCTATCTTGGGTGCAAGACTTTGTTTTCCGCATCAGACAACAAGGCTTCGGAAATAGCGCAAGCCCCGCAGAAAAAATGGCTCAAGATATTATGCGAATCCGCGCTCGTAGAAGTTATGAATCCGAAGACAGCCCTGTTCTTTTTGGCATTTTTTCCGCAGTTCATCTCGCCTTCTGCCGGATCGGTCAGCGGACAGTTTTTGCTTTTGGGCGCGATCTTTATTACGCTTGCCTTTGTTAGCGACGGCTTGTACGCCTTGCTTGCGGCGAGCATTCGCAAGCGGATGAACGCGAGTGCGAAGCTGCAGAACCGGGTGACGGGCTACGTCTATATTGTACTCGGCGTATTTTCCGCCTTTGCTAGCCCCGCGAAAACGTAGGATCGTTTGTGACACGACAAAAAGCGATTCGGTTTGAAACAATCAGTGCAAGGAAACGGAGAGATCAATGATGCCGAAATTTATCGTGGAAGATGATTTTTGGTCGTTATTCCCGCAGGCCAAAATTGGCACGGTGATTTGCCAGGGAATCGACAATGCCGTAAGGGACGTTGCATTTTACGAGAAGCTGTTGCGGGAGGCGGAGCAAGAAGCCCATGCATTTCTCGACCGGGAAGAGTTCAGCAGCAATCCGGTCATCCTCGTCTGGCGCGAAGCTTTTCAGAAATTCAAGACGAAAAAAGGGGCGCGCTGTTCCATTGAAGCTTTATTGAAACGAGTGAAAAACGGTCATTCCATCGGAACGATCAACCCGCTTGTTGACATTTACAATTCCATTTATGAAACAAGAAGTGACGCGTTTCATCTGGCGCTGAACGAACTGGCTGAATCCGTGTCGCGCAACCTGGGCGGCGCGGTGAAGGTGGAAGTACTGGACAGTCAGCATAAAGTGATGACGATTTTGGGGTAAGGACAAATAGCCTCACGATAGCAACAAACACTGCTACCGATAGCACAGCGCGATGCGAAAAAATAGTCGCGGCCTTGTGGTCACAGAACAAACAGAACCGAACAGAAGCACGACTCACTCGCGGCGACGATCGGGCGTGCTTCTTTTTACCGCGAAAACGGTTGGCAAGGCGAGCGAGCATTCATTTATTTTTCTTTGTCAGGCAGTTTTAGCAAGATAAACACTAAAGCCCAAAATATACCGGCTAGTAGTATATTGCTGCCTCCGCCAAAAAATAATCCGGTGAAAAAGCCCAAGCCGATTACGATGAATGTTTTTAATAATTTGGACATATTTCAATTCTCTTCCTTTTTTTGTTATCTTTTATATACAATAACACTGTAACAACAAATGTAAATGGAGGTAATGTTATGAAGTTTTTAGCATCCGCTCTTTGTGTCGGACTAGCAACTACATTAATATTAACTCAAGTGGGGAGTGAGAATGCAATAGCGAGGTGAGGAAATAAATCCCAAAGAGATCAAGGACTATACTAAGGCTGAACTCAAGATAAATCGCTCATCAGAAGATGAAGGAACTGCGCCAAAACTGATGGGGGTAGGAGTCTATGAACAAGGTGGTGCCAGACATGTTGATTATATATTTGACCAACTAGACGAAGTTCCTCTAGATGAGATTCGAGAAGAAATCCAAGAAAAAGTGGAACTGGCCGAACGTAAGAGGTTCAGTAATGCTATATCTTTAAAAGCTTCAGCAAGTTATGAGGATGATACTTATTCTGATTCTTACACATATAAAATAGAAATGAACTTGCGGGTGTGTATACTAGCAACGTTGATTATACAAGGCGTGGAATCTCAACGTTAAAAGGCAAGAAAGTCTCTGTTTGGGATGTAAAGTTTTTCAATCAAACCGATCCCAGAAATAATTACCAAACCCGCGAACTAGCAATGAGATATAGACATACTGGCAGTGATGCTAACGAACAGACAATTCGCTCATACGGTCCATTTACAACAGATACTGATTCTACTGCTTCTGTTGGGTTATCAGGTTTAGTTCCATCGGTAAGTTGGACATTTAACACGAAATCATCAAGCATAACTGATGAATCTAGCCTGTCTGATAATTACACGAAGTGGGTTGTCGACTTTGCGTTAGGAACGAGGACAGCAAAAAATAATTTTGTATATGAACCAGGTGTTCGTGTTACCAATAACGATGCAGCAATCGTTTTTAAACATAATCACTATATTAATTATTACAGAAATCTTAATTCTCAGGCAAAGCTCAACACGGGAACTATTGAATTAATATTAACCGATTTATAAGACAGACTGATCAAGTACGGAGTGAAGGGCAGGGCTATCAATGGTTGGGCGCTGCACAATCAAACAGAAAGAGGCACGGCTCACTCGCGGCGGCGACGTGGCCTTGCCTCTTTTTTTTGCACGAATAACTGTTGTAAAGCGAACGATGCTGGTCGGTCAAATGGCGCCGCCTCAAACATATCGCCCCCAGTGTATGGCGGCGGGACTGGGGGCGAAAGCATCGCGTTAGCAGACTGGCTAAAATCTAAACATGAGCAAGCTCAGGAGCTTGCGCATGAAGGGGCGGAGAGATTAGCCACCCTTTTTCCTTGAGAATGCGCAACAGTCGATAGCCAGACTGCGCTTTCGTCATGTGGAACTCCCCGAACATCATGCCGATATCTTCGCGGATGGACTGGCTCATGATCTGGCTGCACGTCAGCAAGCCGCCTGCGATATCCCGGGAGATGCCAAGCGCAATCTCTGAATCGTTCAGCCGTGCGCCAACGGGAATGCTGTTCGCATCGGCGACAGGCCGATCGGGAGGAGTGGGCGGCAAGCCGACGCCAGCCAATTTGAGCAAATCCTCCAGGCGCTCTATTTCTTTTTTCATCGTTTGCATGAGGTCTTCGAGGAAGTCTTTCAAATCCGTATCGCCAGCATGGTTCATCGCGGTTTGATAACCAGCCAGCAGCGCTTTAGTTGTCGCTAAATAAACCCAGACGCCAAATACTTCGCCATAGTGCATCGGCTCATTCTTTGGATTCCCACCAAAAATTCCCATGCGCGTCCTCCTTATGATCCTATGATCGCGGTCATCTGGCGGGGCCGCCTGCTTTTTCCCGCCTCCTGATAAGATGCTCCACGGACCAAAAATTCTTCATGGCAATTTTAGACACAGCGGCCTCCGCCATATTTTTTAGTAGAGATATTTTGAACAGTCAAAAAAGAACTGGTAAAGATAGTGAAAAAGATAGTAAAGATCGTGCAAAGATTAATAGTTCGAAAATTAGTAATATTTTGTTGCGTCACCATCTTTCCTTTTACCATCGAGACAAAGGGGGCATTTTCTGTGAAGAAAAAGCGTATGCTAGGTTCCATTTTTGTTCTGTCCGTTTTGCTTGCAACCGCTTTGGCAGGGTGTTCGGGCAGTCCGCAGTCGCAAACAGCTACGGGTAACGCCAATTCCGGCCAAGCTGCCAGCAGCACCGCACCAGCCACATCGGCAGCAGGTGGCGGCACGCTGGTCATCGCGCGCTTGTCTGATGCGAACAACCTCGATCCGCATTTCAGCACACAGATCAACTCCATGGCAGTGGTTCAGCACAAAATGTACGAGGGACTCGTGATGATGGATCGCAACAGCGAGTACAAGCCGCTTTTGGCCACCGAATGGAACCAGAAAGACGACGTCACATGGGAGTTTACCCTGCGGGATGGCGTGACCTTCCACGACGGTACGCCGTTTGATGCGGAAGCGGTGAAAAAGACGATCGAGCGCATTTTGGACAAAAACGAGCCGACCCCGAAGGCGAACATGTTCGGCATGATTAAGGAAGTCAAAGTCGTCGACCCGAAAAAAGTGGAAATCATTTTGCATTATCCGTTCGCGGGTCTGCTCTCCGTACTCGCCAGCGCCGAGGGCGGCATCATCAGCCCGAAAGCGATCGAGCAGTACGGCAAAGACTTGTCCAAGCACCCGGTTGGCACAGGGCCGTTCGTGTTCGAATCGTGGACGCCCGGCCAGGAAATCGTGATTGTCAAAAACGAAAACTACTGGGGAACGAAGCCGAAAGTCGACAAAGTCGTGTTCAAAACCATACCAGAGGATACTACCCGCGTCGCCATGGTCGAGACAGGCGAAGCCCATGTCGCCGAGCAGCTTCCGGTCACCGAGCTGGAGCGGGTCCAAAACTCTCCGAACATGTCGCTCGGCCGCTTCGAGTCGTTCGCCGTGGATCACATCGGAATGAACGTCAAGAAAAAGCCGTTTGACGACGTCCGCGTGCGTCAGGCGATTGCCCATGCGATCGACAAGGAAGCGATCATTCAAGGCGTGTACAATAACGTAGGCAAAGCCGCCAATTCTTCGCTCGGCCCGAAAGTGATCGGATACAGCCCGGACATCAAGGCGCCGGAATACGACCTGAACAAGGCCAAGCAACTGCTCACCGAAGCAGGGTACGGCAACGGCTTCAAGGCGACGATCTATCTCAATGACAACAAGGCGCGGATCAATGTCGCGGAGGTGCTGCAATCCCAGTTGAAAGGCATCGGGATCGACCTGCAAATTCAGGTGATGGAGTTCGGCGCGTACCTGGAGCTGGCGGCAAAAGGCGAAGCGCAAATGTTCATCAGCGGCTGGGGCAACGCGACAGGCGACGGCGACTACAACCAGTACAACCTGTTCCACAGCACGTCCGCAGGCGTTCCGGGCAACCATTCCTTTTACAGCAATCCGAAAGTCGATGCGCTGATCGAAGCGGCTCGCAAGGAAAAAGATCCGGAAAAACGCAAGCAAATATACGCCGAGGCGCAACAGATCGAGATGGACGAGGTGCCGCTTCTGCCATACCGCAGCAGCGAAAACCTCGCCGCCATCGCGAAAAACGTGCAGGGCGTCTACATCAGCCCGTCCGGCTATATCGAGGTAAACGATGTGACGATCCAATAGATGTAGCGCAAGCTCTCTCCCGCGAGACAGGAGAGAGCTCTTTCTATGTCAGGCTCAGGCGAATTTTTGTCAGGGAGAGACGAGCAGCAAAATCGAGCGGACAAACACGATCGCGATTATGGCAGTTAATCCGAAAAGCGCATAGGCTTTTCTCCGATTTTGGTTCCAGGCTAAAAAGCTTACAGACCCGCTGTAAACGAGCATGCTTGTCAGCGCCAGAATAGGGAAAAATGCCGTAGAGCTAATCAGCGACAAGATAAGGAAGATAGTAATCGCCCACTCTAAGACTTTCATCCAGGTAGGGAGGTCTTGCACGAGCTTCACCCCTCGTTTCTGTATCTATTTTCCAGTTCCACTATATGGAAAAACTGAAAAAGAGTAAAGATAGTGAAAATACAAGTAAACAGAGTGAAAAAATAAAGCCTGAACAGTAGGTAAAATGAAACGTGCGCGAATGATCGAAAAATTCAACTGCATCCGGCGCAAACAAAAGAGGGGGACATCTACATGAAAAAGACGCGCTTTTTCCAGACGCTGATTGCCATGACCGTTGCCGTATCCGCAGCGCTGGCAGGCTGCTCGCAGGCTCCAGCGCCAGAAGCGGGGGCAAATGCCAATTCGTCCGGGCAAACCGCAGCACCGGCGAAGGAGGCAAGGCAGGAGGCACGCTGGTCATCGCCCGCCTGTCCGACGCGAACAATCTGGACCCGCATTTTCTTACCCAAATCAACTCAGCCGCCATCATTCATCACAAAGTTTACGAGGGTCTGGTCCGCATGAACAAAGAAAGCAAGTACGTCGGCTCCCTGGCATCCGAATGGAAGCAGCTCGATGACGTGACATGGGAGTTCAAGCTGCGCACAGGCGTCACCTTCCACGACGGCACGCCGTTCAATGCGGAAGCTGTGAAAAAGACGATCGCCCGCGTGCAGGACCCGGCCGTCGGCTCCAACCGCGCCAATCTGTTCGAAGCGATCAAGGAAGTCAAAGTCGTCGATGACAACACGGTTCAGTTCATCCTCCACTACCCGTACGCACCGCTTTTGTCCGTGCTCGCCAGCGCAGAAGGCGGCATCCTTTCGCCAAAGGCAATCAAGCAGTACGGCAAAGATTTGACCAAGCATCCAACCGGAACCGGGCCGTACAAATTCGAATCGTGGACGCCCGGCCAGGAAGTCGTCCTCGTGAAAAACGAGAACTACTGGGGCGACAAGCCGAAGCTGGACAAGGTCGTCTTCAAGACCGTCCCGGAAGACACCACGCGCCTCGCGATGGTCGAGACAGGCGAAGCGCAGGTCGCGGAACAGTTGCCTGTCACCGAAGTAGACCGCGTGCAAAACTCGCAAAACATGACGCTCGGTCGCTACGCCGCGTTTTCCAGCGAGCACATCGGCATCAACACGAAGAAAAAGCCGTTTGATGATGTGCGCGTCCGCCAGGCAATCGCACTCGCCGTCGACAAGCCAACGATCATCCAAGGTGTGTACAACGACGTCGGAACCGTCGCCCATTCCTCCATCTCGCCTGCCATGGTCGGCTACAGCCCGAACGTGAAAGACCTCGGCTACGATCTGGAAAAAGCGAAGCAGCTTCTCGCGGACGCAGGCTATGCCAACGGCTTCAAGGCAACGGTGTATCTCAATGACAACAAGGCGCGAATCAACGTGGCCGAAGTGCTGCAGCAACAGCTCAAGCAAATCAACGTCGACCTGGATGTAAAAGTGCTGGAGTTCGGCGCCTACATCGACGCGGCGAGCAAAGGCGAGACAGACTTGTTTATCAGCGGCTGGGGCAACGCAACAGGCGACGCTGACTACAACCAGTACAACCTGTTCCACACAAACTCTCACGGCGCTCCGGGCAACCACTCCTTCTACAGCAATCCGGAAGTCGACAAGCTGATCGAAGACGGCCGCAAAGAGAAAGACGAAGAAAAACGCAAACAAATTTACGAAAAAGCACAGCAGCTCGAAATGGATGAGGTCGCGGTGATCCCTTACCGTTTCGCCGAAAACCTGGCAGCAATCGAAAAAGGCGTGGAGGGCGTCTGGATCAGCCCGGCCGGCCACATTGAAGTTGACGACATCACGCTGCCGTAACCACACACACCACACCGATTTACCGCAAGCGAAAAAAGAGACGAGTCGCAGCATAGCCAAGCCCTTCAAACCGATGCTCGCCACCGAATGGAAGCAGCTCGACGATGTGACGTGGGAGTTCAAGCTGCGCCAGGGAGTCGTTTTTCACGATGGGACACCGTTTGACGCAGAAGCCGTGAAAGCGACGTTTGCCCGCGTCCTCGACCCGCAGGTAGGCTCGCCGCGCGCCGCCCAGTTTCAAATGATTCAGAAAGTGAAGGCAGTCGACGAGCATACGGTGCAAATCAAGCTCGCTTATCCGTACTCGCCACTGCTGTCCATCCTCGCCAACCACGAAGGCAGCATCATCAGCCCGAAAGCGATCGAGCAGTACGGAAAAGAGTTGAGCAAGCATCCGGTCGGCACGGGGCCGTTCGTGTTCGAATCGTGGACGCCCGGACAGGAAATCGTACTCGTGCGCAATGACAACTACTGGGGCGAAAAGGTAAAATACGCAAAGGCCATCTTCAAGGTAGTCCCGGAAGACACGACGCGGATCGCCATGGTCGAGACGGGCGAAGCCCATGTCGCGGAGCCGCTGCCCGTTACCGAGATCGAGCTGAAGGAAGTTCCGGTCATTCCGATCCGCACCATCGACCACGTGTCGGTCACGGCCAAGGACGTCAAAGCTTCTGGCTGAGCCCGGTCGGGTACCCGATGCTGGACGAAGTGACGATTCAATAACGAATGGCAAATTACGACAGAGCAAAAGGGATGGCGCAACAGCGCTGTCCCTTTCTTCGTCACCGGGAGGAAAGTACGGGCTGCACAGTCCGGGAGCCCCGTTCGCCTCGCGCAAGTCCCCTGTCGAATGGAGAGATTCGCCAACAACCCAGTAGCCAGCGTCCCTTCCAACTGGTAAGGTGGTAGAGACAACGAAACCGACGCACGAATGAGGTGGAGAGAGTGAAGGAAGAGCTTCTGGATATTTTTGACGGTGCGGGTAACCACATCGGGGTGGAGGCGCGCAGCGACGTACACCGTCTCGGCTACTGGCATCAAACGTTTCACTGCTGGATTTACCGGATTCATGCTGGACAGGTAGAACTTCTGTTCCAGAAAAGACATCCGCAAAAAGATACGTGTCCCGATCTGCTCGACATTACTTCGGCAGGTCATTTGCTCGCCGCAGAGCAGTCTTGTGACGGGGTGCGCGAATTGCAGGAGGAGCTTGGGCTGGCCGTGCCATTTGAGCAGTTGCGCGAGATCGGCGTGATTTCCGATGTGATGACTTCGCCAGGGATTATCGACAAGGAGCTGTGCCACGTGTTCGCCATCGCCTGCGACCAGCCGCTGCACGAGTATCGCTTGCAGGCCGATGAGGTCACCGGGCTTTTCTGGGTGAAGCTTCACGAGTTGGAGCAACTGTTTGCGGGCCAACTGCCGCATGTCGAGGCGCAAGGGTTTTTGACCGACGAGGCAGGGCACCGCTGCAAAGCAAATGTACAAGTGGACGAGAGCGCTTTTGTTCCCCATGAAACGCATTATTACGAAGCGGTGTTTCGCGCCATCAAAAGCTGGAACGAGTAGCAAAAGGAACGGCGCCGCCCGCAAAGCGCCGCGCCCTTTTCCGGCTTCCTGTCTGGCGATGGAGACGGTTGCTGGCCGCTTTTTGCAAAGTGTTTGAACGCCTTTTTTGTTTCGTAGGTAAGCAATGTTTTGTGTTATACTATGACAACGCTTTTCGGCGAATCGAGCTCGTGTGTAGATAGAGAGAGGAGATCGAGATGAGAGTAAAGATTATGGTCGCGCTGATGCTCTCGACCTTCCTGGCCGCCATGGAAGGGACGATTGTGAGTACAGCCGTGCCGCGCATTACCAGCGATTTGTCAGGATTCGAGCTAGTGAGCTGGGTGTACGCCATCTACATGCTGGCGACGGCCGTGTCTGCGCCTATTTACGGAAAGCTCGCTGACTTGTTCGGACGCAAAAATGTGCTGTTGATCGGGATCGGCATCTTTTTGCTCGGCTCCACGCTATGCGGCGTGGCGATGACGATGGGCCAACTGATCGTCTTCCGGGCGATCCAGGGCTTGGGTGCTGGCGCCGTAATGCCGATTACGATGACGATCATCGGCGACTTGTACACGGAACAGACGGCGAGAGCGAAGGCTCAGGGCTGGATCAGCGCTGTCTGGGGGCTGTCGGGCGTCGCAGGGCCGCTGGTCGGTGGCTTTTTGGTTGATACGCTTTCCTGGCGTTATATCTTTTTTCTGAATTTGCCATTCGGACTCGTGTCCTTTTTCATGCTGGTCTGGTTTTACCGCGAGAAGCTGCTGGCCAAAGCGAAGCGCCATATCGACTACCCGGGGGCGCTGATCTTCACCGTGGGCACGATCGCGCTTCTGTACGCGCTGTTGACGGGCAGCCAGCATCAGTCCTGGACCAGTCCGGTGACGATTTCCTTGATCGTCTTTGCGGCAGTGACCTATCTGGTGTTCGTTTCGGTGGAAAAGAAATCGCCGGAGCCGCTGATTCCGCTCTCGCTGTTGACGAACCGCAATGTCACGATGATTAACATGCTCACCTTCCTCACCAACGGCATCGTCATCAGCATGGTCGTCTACTTGCCGATCTGGAGCCAGGGAGTGCTGGGCGAAAGCGCGACGATGGCGGGCTTCGTCCTGACGCCGATGCCGGTCTGCTGGACGATTGGCTCGGTGCTTTCCGGCAACTTGCTGGGCAAGCTGCGCGCCGAGCAGTTGATTACGGGCGGGACCGCCATTTTGACCGTTGCCGCCACGCTGCTGACCATCCTGTCCTCGCACTCGGCCGGCTATTTGATTTACGTGGCCGTAGGCTTGATCGGCCTCGGCATGGGCCTGATTAGCCCGATCGTGATGGTCAAAATCCAGGCGTCGGTCCCCGTGGACAAACGCGGCACAGCCGTCGCGCTCAACACGTTCACAGGGACCTTCAGCCAAACGTTCGGGGCGGCCGTTTTCGGCATGCTGTTCAACCTGATGACGGTAGCAGGGGGGCATGCGAACCTGGGAGCTTCCTTTGAAACAGGCTCCCTCCCTGCCGGAGAGCTGGCAGCGATCCGCGACGTGCTTGCCTCCGGCGTTCACGTCGTCTTCACAGGCGCCCTTGTGATTGCCGTAGGCTGCTTCCTGCTGTCGCTTTTGATCGCCAGAAGCCAAAAGCAGCAAGCACAGAGCCAATAGCCGTATAAGGGATATCAGCAGCTAATGAGCTCCTGACATCAAATAAAGCCGGTTTTCACCAAACCTTATGGTGTAACCGGCTTTATGTTTAACGGCAGGAGTGATTTTAATGGGGCAAGACTTTTCCGATCAAAGTGATACTCACTACGGGATTGAATAGAGGGGCAAACAATCGCACGCTGGATTAATCCTGTGCGGAGGTTTTCCCATTTCTCCATGTTCTTCGAATAGATATGGTCTTTACTCCGTTATGCTAAGAAGTACGAATATAATTAAAAAAACCGATCAATACGATCATGCTCAAAATAATCAAACCTGCATATCCAACATACAGTAATAATTTCTGGGGAGTTTTGTTCATTATCATCAACACCTTTTCAAAAGTTTCCAGGTACTTACTTATATACCGCGATGTGTGTTTTTTCAAGTGTATAATTCGCTGAATATTCATTCGAATTAACGGGAGTAGCTAGAAAAGGAAGCTAATTAGACTGACGGTACATAACTGGTCCTGATTCCGGAAGTTATATCGCAGAGGTACCATGCTCAAGCCGTATAATTAAATCTTATTGATTAACTGACAGCGCAATGTCAAATTCGTTTTAAAATTAGATAATAATATTCAAAAACACCAAAAAGCTTTGGTGTTTTTGAATATTGCTTATTTAAAGTCGACGAAAACTTTATCAAGGAATACGCCAGGGGTACTGCCGTTATAATAGTAAGTTTTATCGAATCCAAAGTTTGCAGCCATATTAGCGTTTGAATCAGAAGATGCAGACAAACGTATAAATGCGTGATAGCGATGCCCGCCTTCTAATACAGCTAAAACAGATTTTGTTGGAAATGATCCTTCATAATTTCTAACAGTCTGTGACCCTGTTAGAGTAGCACTATCAAGTTCAACTTCTCCAATGATAGCCCCTGTTGTTAAGTCCTTAACAGCACCGACTATTTTATATTGAGAAGTGCCTGATCCTAACATTGCACCATATCTTCTACCATAAAATGAAATATACGCTGTTTTAGATCCGGATCCTTGCGGTGTAAACTCTGGGCCAACCCACGTCTGAACTTCGGCATACCCTAAACCAGAGGTAGTTCCCCAGCCAAGTAACTTTCCGCCACTTGAAGTTGTTGTGTAGTAATTACCACCTGCAGTACCGTTATATTGGGTTCTTTTTGTGAAACTTCCTGAAGTTGTATAATATAGGGTGCTATCGACCCCTAATGTCATACCTGATCCACCTGGATCATTGCCTTTTATGCGTATTCGATTCGCTAACCAAGAATTATAGTCGTTCCAAAAGTTCTCGTCTAGATTTGGTTGAACTATTTTCTTTCCTTCGTCAGCGGCAAATGTCGGAGAAATTGAAGTAGCTAAAGACAGCGTAAGAGAAAGTGCAGCAACAAACCCCTCCTGCATATTTTTGGATGATATAGAATATATTTTATATATTAAAGGAGATTTAATGAAAAAATGTCTAAATATGTAAAATTGTAAAGTTTTTATATTCTGAACATTATTTCTTTAATTGATTTAATGGATGAATTCATCTAATTAATGAATGCGTTACTCTCTTTAGCTGCATAATCTAGGCGTCGGCCGCCCGGTCGGCGCTTTTTGCGGTAGACAGCCAAAGGTGGCTGAATAGGGAGTTTTCCAAAATATCCAAAAATATGTTGCCATGCCCCACTATGATTCTATAAAATTTTTTTAGACGGAAGTTCATTCGAGCGTGTACAGACAGGAGTGTGTGACGATGGACGAGATTCGCCCTGTTTCTCGAAACGATATTGACGAGGTAGTCAGAATAGCCGCCATGGCCTATCCGGGAAGCAACCTCCTGGGGACGGAAAGCAGACAGCAGTTCGCAGAACGCGTCAAAAGCACGCTGGAAAATGACCCGAATGTCAGCTATCACGGGTGCTATCGGGATGGTCGGCTCGTAGGGATCATGAAGTGGTACGACCTTTCCATGTATGTGTACGGCATCCCGCTGCTGACGGGGGGAATCGGTACGGTGGCCGTGGACCTGCTGCACAAAAAGGAAAAGGTCGCAAAAGCGATGCTGCATGGATTCCTCTCGGCTTATCGGGAGCGGGGGATTCCGATCGTCTCGCTCTATCCGTTTCGTGTCGATTTTTACAAGCAGATGGGCTTTGGCGCAGGCAGCAAAATCCATCAATACAAATTCAAGCCGGCGAGCCTGCCCTATACAGGCAAGGAACAGATCGTGTACTTAAAAAAAGAAGACAAGGAGCAGGTGCTGGCCTGCTACCAGCGCGTTGCCCGGCAGACGCACGGGATGATCCGGCGGACGGAGCGGGATATCGACAGCCTCTTGAACGTGCCGGAAAAAGTCGTGGTCGGCGTCCAGAAAGAAGGCAAGCTGACAGGCTATATCGCCTTCCAATTTGAAAGCGCTCACGCGGAAAACAAGATTTACAACAACCTCGTGGTCAAGGAGCTTTTGTACGAGTCGCGCGAATCGCTGGCCCAGCTCCTTTCGTTCCTGCACAGTCAGGCAGACCAAATCCAGCGGATCGTCTTGACGACGCCTGACGAAGATTTTCACCTGCTCTTGTCTGACCCGGGAAATGGCACCGACAGGCTTTTGCCCAGCGTCTACCATGAGAGCCATGTCTCGGGAGTCGGGCTGATGTACCGGGTGATTGACGTGCCGGGCTTTTTCCGCCAGCTCGCCGAGCATCGCTTTGGCGCAGAGACAATAAGCTTGCGCCTGACCGTGCGCGATTCGTTCCTGCCGGAAAACGAAGGGACGTGGCTGGTGCAGTTCCAGCACGGACAGGCTCATGTCGCCCGCGATGGACAAGCCGACGTGTCGGTCGAACTGGACATTTCCGATTTCTCCTCGCTCGTGATGGGGGTTGTCCGTTTCAGCAAGTTGTACGAGTACGGAATGGTCGAGCTGGACGATACAGCTTTCTTGCCGCAGTTGGATCGGCTCTTTTCCTCCGCGCAGAAGCCGCAGAGTATGACCGCTTTTTAATTTTGGAATTGTCATTATTTTGCCACGAATGGTAATCTTATTTTGCTCCTCCCCATATCTTGGTAACAAATGGGGAGGGGGCGGAACTTATGATTTATTTTACCATGGTCATCTTTTTTGCTTTTTTGCTGGTTGTCTGGTTTGTGATAAAGCTCCTCTTTCGATTGGAAAAGCGCGACTCGATCGAGTATGACCAAAGAGAGCTGTGGGAACAATTTGGCACAAAGTTGCAGGAAATACGGCACAAGAAGCAGAAAAAATAAGCGAGGCGTCAGCTATAACGACGCTTGTTTTTCTTTTGCGGCATAAGCGCTTCCAGTCGATGGCGACGCTTGCGAATAAGCGGCAGAGGCAAGCTGGTGCCGGACGCGTAAAAGCGCTTCACTTGACTGTTTGGCCGAAAGTACAATGTAAAGGAAGATGGGGACAATGGCAGGTAGATCAGAGGGCAATCGACGCGAACATTTCAGACTGAAGCTGGAGTATCCCCTCTGTGCGGACATGACTATTGTCCTGGTTAAAGGAAGAACCATGGAAATTGGCAGTTCGAAGGTATTGGTTCAGGATATCGGGGCAAGAGGATTGTGTTTTTTGTCTCACCTCAAAATGCCTGCCAGCGATCAGCTCGTCCTGCAGTTTGAGATGAAGCTGTGCGCAGTCCCGCTGAAAATATACGGACATGTGGTGCGCTCCCGCTTGTGGGAGCAGGAGTTTTATGAATATGGGGTTTTTTTCACGATGGACGAAATCCGGCATCTGGAGGTCAGTCGATTGGTGAACCGGCTGGCGATTCGCTATCGGCAAAATCGGGGAATAACAGAGGGAAACTATTGGAAGGGCGATCGGCAAGCCTTCCTGCGAGAGCTTGCCCTCGTCAGCCAGACTTTGGAGACGATAAAAGCATAGCGGAGGCGATAGACAAAAAGCTCCCTTGTTTGCGCAGTTGCGCGGCATGGAGCTTTTTTCTTTTGACATAAAACAAACATAGTGTTAAATTGCCTATAATAAAACAGACGAATTGAGGATGTGTTTGATTTGAACGTGATGGAACAGTTTTGGAACGCATCTTTGCAGGAAGCCAAGCAAGGGTTTGTGGAGCGGACGCACGATTACTTGTGCCTGCTGTGTGGGGAGCAAGTGGAAAAAGGCATCATTTACCCGGTCGACGGCGCCCTGTTCGAAGCGTCTCGCTATATGCGCCACCATATCGAGCAAGAGCATGAATCGGTGTTTGCCCATCTGAGCGGGCTGGACAAACGGCTGAGCGGGCTTTCCGACCATCAGGCAAGCCTGCTGCGTCTGTTTTTTGCCGGCAAGTCAGACGCCGAGGTGCAGGCGGAGCTGGGTATTGGCAGCGCTTCTACGATCCGCAACCATCGCTTTGCGCTAAAGGAAAAGGAGCGGCAGGCAAAAGTGTTTTTGACGCTGATGGAGCTGCTGCGCGAAGCGGATCAGGACGGCCCGCCTGCTGCCGCGAAAAAGGGGAAGCCGCAAAAGCAGGAGGAAGTCCAGGTGGAGTCCGGCTCTGCCGAGTATGAAGCGATTTTGCAAAAATATTTTCCGCAGGGGCGAAGCCATGCTCTGGACCGGATTCCGCGCAAGCACAAGCACAGGCTCGTCGTTTGCCGCGAAGTCGCCAAGCACTTTGCGCCGGACAAAATTTACAGCGAGCAGGAAGTCAATGACATTTTGCAAGCTGTCTGCGCCGATTACGTCACGCTGCGGCGGTATTTGATCGATTACGGCTTTTTGACCAGAGAGGCAGATGGCAGTGCCTACTGGCGCACGGATCAGGACAGCGGCGAAGAGGCGCAGGAGGAGAAGTCTGCGAATCGCAAGCAAGCGCTCAAGCAGATGTACAAAGAAGTCAAAAGCGAAGCCGGGGTCTACCAGATTCGCAACAAGGTGAATGGCAAAATTTTGGTCGCGAGCAGCGCGAACTTAAAAACGATCAACGGGAAAAAATTCATGCTGCAGCACGGCTCGCATCCGAACCGCGAACTGCAAAAGGAATGGAACGAGCTGGGGGCGGACGCGTTCGAGTTCGAGGTGCTGGAAGTGCTGAAGCACCAGGACGACCCGAATGTCGATGTCAAGGATGCTTTGGAAAAACTGGAAGAAAAATGGGTGGAGAAGCTCGCTCCGTACAACGAGCGCGGCTACCATCAGGAAAAGCGGATGTAGTGGGGCCGATCAGCAGCAGGCTGCCTTTTTGCGGGCGGCCTGTTTGCCGTTTAGTCGTCCAGCAGGCGAAAGCGCTCCAGATGGTCGCCAAGCCCTGTCCGCTGCAAAATCTCTTTTTGTCTGGGCCCGATCAGGTCAAAGTGGGGAAACGGCTGGCGATGGTGGATATAGGCGGGGTTCAGCCCGTTCGCTGTGCACCAGTCCGCCAGCTTTTGCGTGTCGGCACAGCCTACCTTCGTCACCGTCTTTATCCCGGGAAAACGCGGGTCCAGCCAGTAATGGGTCAAAAAAGCGATTTCCCCGCGCTGTACGGCCTGTTTCCACTGGTTCAGCTCTAGTCGCGAAATGCCAAATGCCACGAAGTCTCATCCTCTTCCTTTTCAAGCTGGCTCGCATCGCTTGCGAGCTTGGTCGTTCTCCTTATTATAACAAAAAGACAGCCTCCGTCCGGCGTGCAGACGGAAGCTATCCTTTTGGGCTTGAGGCCAAAGCTTAGCGAACCCCTTGAGGAAGAGAAGGAGGAATGTAGTTCAGTTCTTCATCTGCCGTGATGTAGTCAGTATTGACCATGAGCAGCAGGTAGCGTTTGCCTGTTTGCGGGTCGCTGAGAATGATGTGGTCGCGTCCGGCTGTCTCCAGCACGCCGCGGAAAATTTTGGCGTTCCATTGGCTGTTGTTTTCAAACGTTTGGTAAACCGTAATCACTTTGCCGCGATTCATGCGCAAAATGTTTTCGATGTACGATTCTTCCACGACTTGCCCAGGCGTGTAAGGCGTGCCGGGGATCAGCGCGCCGCTTGGCTGCATAGGAACCAATTGCGGCTGCTGTTGCTGCATCCCGTAGGGAAACTGGGCGGAAGGATACATTTCATACCCGTACGGATACGGTTGGTATGGCATTTGCTGACTCATGATGAACTCGCTCCTTTATCTATCTGCTGATCTAATAAACGCGTGGACAATTTTCCCGCGATGGCACGAAGAAGCAGTGCGCCTTGTAGCGCCCGGAGTTCGTCTGGTCCCACCAGGTAGGGGGGCAGTTTCCGGAAGGGCGGTAAAACCAAAGCGCGTTGGTTGCGGGACGGGTCCGCTCGCCGTTAATCGTGCGCTTGGCCAACCGTCTTTCCCGATCGCGGGCGCGCTGGTAAAAGTACGGCTTTTGGACGGCTTCATACCCGCCCGGAGATTGGTACACCATATCCCGCATCGTCCGAATGTTTTTAAAATCGAGGCAGTTGGCGAGAATGCGGTTCACGCCGACGTTGCCGACCATGAGCATGCCCAGCTCGCCTTCTCCTTCGGCTTCAGCGCGGATCAATCGGGCAAGCATATCGACGTCATTACTGTTCGCTTTGATGACGGCCATTGCTTCACCTCCTCCTAAAACTCACAATGACAATATATGGGCGTATAACAGATCGGTGAATGTTCCTACGAATTTTTTCGCAGCAAGGAAGCTTCCGTTGACGTTAACGTAAACGGGAGGTAAAATATGGTTAGTCAATTATTTCTGAATATTTAAAAAGTGTCGTGAAGGAGCAGGCGTACATGAACAGAGAAGCCGACGAAAAGCGAACATCATGGTCGATCTCTGATCTTGCCCAAGAATTGGATGTCAGCACGAGAACGATCCGCTACTACGAGGAAGTCGGCTTGATTTTGCCGGCGCGAACGGAGCGGGGAATCAGGTACTACAGCCGCCAGGACCGGGCCAGGCTGCGCTTGATTTTGCGGGGAAAGCGCTTCGGGTTCTCCCTGGAGCAAATTCGCGAGATGATCGAGCTGTTTGGCGAGGACCGCAGCGGACGCGCCCAGCTTTTGCGCGCGATTGAGTACGGCAACCAGAAGCTCGCGGAGATTGATGAAAAAATCAGGGAGCTGGGCCAACTGAGGGAAGACATTCTCGCCTACAAGCGAGGATTCGAACAAAAACTGCTGGAAGAACATGGGGAGGGAAAACGATGAACGTATCAGCTTTGCTTGCTGCCAACGGACGCAAATATCCCGACAAGCCTGCGCTTGTTGCGGGAGAGGTGGAAGTTACTTTTTCCGAGTGGAACGAGATCGCAAGCAGGTGGGCTTACCGCTTGAGACAGCAAGGGGTCGAGCCGGGCGATCGCGTCGTGCTGATGCTGCCGAACTGCCCGGAGTTTGCTTTCTTTTACATAGCCGTCATTCGCTGCCACTCGCTTGTCGTGCCGATCAATGCGCGGTCGACGAAGGAAGAGGTGCGCTATATTTGCGAGCACGCACAGGCAAAAGCGCTGATCGTTCACGAAGCTCTCGTCCATGCCGTCAATGAGTGGATCGAAGAGGAGCCAGGGCTGATCGCGATCAAGACGGGGAACAGCCAGGGAGCGTGGGTAGGGACCGCGGCCTGGGAGACGGAAGAAGACGTCCTGACGCGGCTGGATGAATTTGCGATCAACCCGGACGCTCCCGACCTGACGGAAGACAGCGAAGTCAGCATTTTGTACACGTCAGGCACGACCGGGCGGCCAAAAGGTGTGCTCTATACGCACAGAAGCTTGCTGACCGTCGCCAAGATGATGGCGATCGAGCTGTCGATCCAGCATCGTTCGCGGATTCTCCAGCTCATGCCGCTCAGCCATTCCGCACCGCTGCATCTGTTCTTCATCTCGGGGCTGATGGTGGGAGCGACGCAGGTGATGGCGCTCACCTTTTCTCCGGAGCTGCTTTTGTCGCTCGTGCAAAAACACCGGATTACGCATTTCTTCGGGGCGCCAGTTGCGTACTTGCTGACGATGAAGCATCCCGAGTTTGCCAAGTACGATTTGTCGTCGATCGAATATTGGATGTACGGCGGCGCTCCTTTGTCCAAGGAAATGGCTACGCAGATGGAGCAGGCATACGGGCGGGACAAACTGGCGTGCGTCTACGGCCTGACCGAAGCCGGGCCTACTGGCACGCGCTTGCTGCATCGCGAGCACCCGGACAAGGTGGGCAGTGTCGGGAACCGCGGCGTTTTGTTTGCCGAAGTGGAAGTCGTGGATGAAAACGGCCTTCCCGTCCCGGCGGGTACCCCCGGCGAAGTGCGCGTGCGCGGCGAAGGCTCGATGAAGGGCTACTATAACACCCCCGAAGCGACCATAGAGACGCTGCGCGACGGCTGGATTTACACGGGGGACATCGGGCGCTTCGACGAGGACGGCTTCCTGTGGATCATCGACCGGAAAAAAGACGTCATGATTACGGGCGGGATCAATGTTTACCCGAAGGAAATTGAACAACTGCTGGAGCGCCATCCGGCGATTGCCGAAGTGGCCGTCGTAGGCTTGCCGCATCCGGAGTGGGGCGAGACGGTGACCGCCTATCTGGTGCTGCGCCCGGACGTGGACGCGAACCGCGATTGGCTGGCGGAGGTGCGCGGCTTTTTGAGCGGCCATCTCGCCGATTACAAGCTGCCGCGGCAGGTGGCAGTCATTCCTCAGTTGCCGAGAAATACGAGCGGAAAAGTGCTCAAGCACGTCTTGCGCGATTCGACCTCGGAAAAGGAAGTGGAGCTGACATGAGCGAGCTGCAAGCGAAAATCGACCAGCGCCGGTACAGTGACAACATCCCTCATCCGCGCCCGGGCAGCGAGCAAAACTTTTTCGCCGCCGATCCAAATCTTCATTATTTGCTCCAACGCTATTTGCCTGCCGCCATGCACGAGTGGGCGACACAGCAACTGCATTGGCTGGGAGCACAAGCGGCGGGGCCATTGGAAGAGCGGGCTGCCTATACGGATCGGGAAGGCAAGCCGCGCCTGCGCAAATACAACCGGCTGGGCGAGGACGTCTCGGAGATCATCACGAACGAAGGCTACAAGGAAACGGTGGCGGACGTGTACGGAGCGGGGATTGTCAGCTATTTGTACCACGACATTCCGGAGCTTGGACGCAAGGCGCCCTACAGCTATTCGTTCTTGATGGGCTATCTCGTCAGCCAGACCGAGCCGGGCTTTTATTGCCCTGTCACGCTCACGATGTCGGCGGCGTACTTGATCGACCGCTACGGAAGCGACGCGCAGAAAAAGCAGTATCTCAGCGGACTGACCTCGCGGGATCGCACCCGGTTGTACGAGGGCGCGACCTGGCTGACGGAGCGCCAGGGCGGCTCGGATGTGGGAGCGAATCTCACGGTGGCGAAGCCCGTGGAGGGGCAGTCTGGCGTCTATCGGCTGACAGGCGAAAAGTTTTTCGCGAGCAATGCAGGGGCGATGGTCGCCACCGTGCTGGCGCGAATCGACGAGAGCAAGCCGGGCACAAAAGGGCTGGGACTGTTTCTCGTCCCGTGGCTCAAGCCGGATGGGACGCGCAATCAGATCGAGGTGCGGCGCCTGAAGGATAAGCTCGGCGTGAACGCGGTGCCGTCTGCCGAGATCCTGCTCCATGGAGCGGAAGGCTACTTGATCGGCCAGCCGGAAAACGGCTTCAAATACATGGCGGAGGCGCTTAACCTGTCGCGCATTTGCAACGCGGTGGCATCCATCGGCATTATGCGCCGGGCGCTGTACGAAGCGAAATATTACGCGAGCCAGCGCCGGGCATTCCAAAACCCGATCGACCAATATCCGATGGTCAGAGAGATGCTGGTCAGCCTGCTGCTCGATACGGAAGTGAGCACTGGCGCGGTGTTTGACATGATTGCCGTGTACGACCGCCTGCAGGATGGCTCGGGAAGCCGCGAAGACATGGCGCTCGCCCGGCTGCTGATTCCGCTGCTGAAATACCGGACCGGAGAGGAAGCTGTCGAGGCCGCCCATGCGGCGATCGAGATTCACGGCGGCAACGGTTTTATCGAAGAGTACGTTACGCCGCGCCTGCTGCGTGACGCCCAGGTTTTGACGGTCTGGGAGGGCACGTCCAACATCCTCGCCCTGGACATTTTGCGCGTCATGCAAAAAGAAAACAGCCATGTCGTGTTCGCCCGGCTGCTGCGCTCCCGTATCGAAGGCTGGCGTCACGCCTTTTCACAGCCGTTTGCCGAGCTATTGCAAGCAGAGCTTGCGGTTTTGGAGGAAAATATCGCCTATCTTTTCCGGCAGTCGCCTGATTATGTGACATATAAATTGAAGGCGCTCGCCGACCACATGATCGACCTGTACGCGCTCTCCTGCATCGTCAGCGAGGCCGAGGACCAGGTGGCCAAAGACAACAACGCGCGCAAATACGTGCTGGCAAAGCTGTATGCGCAAAAGCATTTGACGCCAAAAGCAAAGCGCGGCATTCAAGGCGACGTACTGCTGGACGTCCAGTTTTTCCGCGAGCTGCTGGACTGCGAGCCGATCCCGGTGGAAGCGCTCCAGCAGCAGACGGCCTTTGCTTCCGCTACCTGAAAAAAACAAGCGAAAAAACGCCCGGGCAGTTGCACATGGCACGCCCGGGCGTTTTTGGTTGTCACGACAGCTTTTCAGGCATAGCGTTTTCGGCGCTTGTTCCAGATGAACCAGCCGATCGCCACAAGCGCGGCGGCGCCCAGCAGAGTGACCTCCAAGTATTCATCCAGCAGCACTTTGGCATGCTTGCCGTACAGGTGAAACAAGGTTCCGATCAGAAAAAATTTCAAGCCCCGGCCGACGATGGCAAAGAGCATGAGCTTTGTCAGCGAGTAGTTGAACACGCCGCTCAGCACGGTAAACACCTTGAACGGAATCGGAGTAAAAGCGCCGATCAGCACGGCAGCGTCCCCGTTTTTGGCGAATTTCTCGGTGGCGACCACGACCCATTTTTCCGGAAGCAGCTTTTGCAAAATCGGTTTGCCGAGCCATTTGCCGAGCAAAAAGCCGATCGGCGCGCCGAGAATCGAGGCGGTAAAGGCCACGGTCGCAAAGCGGAGCGCTGAACCGGGGTCGAGCAGACTCATCGCAATTTGCATAAAAAAGGGAGGAATCGGACTGATGAACGAATCCAAAAATGCCATGCCAAAGAGTCCCCATATTCCATATTGCATGAACAGTTGTGTGATTTGATCGAGCATGAGCATCTCCTTAGGACGTTTCCTCTCGGGTTTCCATTATACAGGAAAAAATCGCATTTCAGTAGTTAGGATATGCCGCTTTGTCCAAACACAGACCGCCAATTGGCTGATCCAACAGTAGGGGATACGTTTTTCTACGCCGGGGGGTTACGTTTTCCTGGCGTCTTCTCGCTTTGGGGAGATTCGTCCTGCGCGATTCGGCCCGGAAGAAGAGGAGGCGGGTGGTAAAGAAGTCCCTCGCTTTTTCATTGACGATAGGAAAGAATATCCATTAGTATAGAAAAGAAGGACATACAGTATTGGAGGAACCCATGAAGACATTGGGATCGGGGAAAGTCGTTTTTTATGCGCCGGATGGAACCAGCTTGCAGTTGACGGGAGAAATTGACGTGCGCGGAGATCGGGTAGCCGTGACGGAAATCATTTACTTTAACGGCCAGCCGAATGGCGCGCGCGAAACCAATCTGCCGCTTTCGCAAACCGTCATTTATTGGGAACCGGAAGTGTATGAGCAGATCGGATATGAATGATACCTATAGCAACAGAAACGGACAGCCCTGCTTTTGGCGGGGCTGTTTTTCGTCGTACCATCGTCGCGCCCTGTTTGTGCCAGCACCCCGAACTATAGCCGTTATGTCCCGATTGTGATATCATGTGGAATGGAATTTACGTAAGGTACGAGGAGTGATCCTTATGATCGATGCTATATTGGAACGTGCCCTTGCCGGAGAACGACTGGGCCTGGAAGACGGCCTCGCTCTGTTTGCCAGCAATGAAATTGAGAAGATCGGACACTACGCCAATCTGGTGATGCAAAAGCACCACCCAGAGCCCATTGCCACGTTTGTCATCAGCCGAAATGTGAACTACACGAACATTTGCGATACGTATTGCCGCTTTTGCGCCTTTTACCGTCGTCCCGGTTCAAGCGAAGGCTATGTATTGCCCAGAGAGACTATTTTCCAAAAGATTCAGGAGACAATTGACGTCGGCGGCACGGAAATCTTGATGCAGGGCGGGACCAACCCGGATCTGAAGATCGACTATTTCACCGACCTGCTGCGCGCGATCAAGCAGCGCTTCCCGCAAATTACGATGCACTCCTTGTCGGTAGCGGAAGTGATTAAAATCGCGGAAGTTTCCAACATGACGGTCGAAGACGTGCTCAAGGAACTGAAGGCCGCAGGGCTGGATTCGTTGCCGGGAGCGGGCGGCGAAATTCTCGACGACCGTACCCGCCGCAAAATTTCCCGCCTGAAAGGCTCGTGGAAAGAGTGGATCGACACGCAAAAAGCTGCTCACCGCATCGGCTTGCCAGGTACGGCGACGATGGTTATCGGCTTCGGCGAGGAAATGGAGGAGCGCGTGCTGTCCCTGATGCGCATTCGCGAAGCACAGGACGAGACGCACGGCTTCAAGGCGTTTATCGTCTGGACGTTCCAGCCGGACAACACGAACATGAAAGCCGTGAACAATACGCCGGAGGAATACCTCAAGACGCTGGCGATCAGCCGACTGATGCTGGACAACTTCGAAAATCTCCAGGCTTCCTGGGTGACGATGGGTCCAGAGTACGGCCAGCTTTCCCTTTCCTACGGGGCAAACGATTTCGGTCAGACGATGATGGAAGAAAACGTCGTCTCGGCAGCCGCATGTACCTACAAGGTGAACACCAACCAGATTCTCGAACTGATCCGCGGCGCAGGCAAAATCCCGGCGCAGCGCAACACCCAGTACGACATCTTGCGCGTGTTCAAGGACGGCGAGATGGCGGAAAGAGATTTTGTGATGCAAAACTAAATGAAAAAACGTTCAGCAACACGCTGCCAGATCGTCTTTTCGCAAGAGCGGAACAGACGATCTGGCAGCGTGTTTTTCTATCCCCACGAGCAACTTCCAATCCCCGGTTTCCAATCGTTTAAAAGTATATCGCCCATAAAGGGACATATACTGTAACTACAATTGCGGTTGGGGGGATGAAAATGCAAACGTTTCGCGTCTTGCTGGAGAATGTCCCTGAGCATAGTGGCACGTATCGCGTTATCGTAAATGAGATGATGGAGCGGGTCAATACTGCCCCGGTGCGCATTACATACAAGGAGCAGGAACAGGACGACTACTGCACGTTCCTTTTTCAAAGCTGGTGCGAAGAGGAATACGATGCGCAGACGATAGAGTGGGCGAGAGCTTTTGTGGCATTGACATTGGCGGAGTGGGTGACGCAGGTCAAAGAGCCGGCGATCATGCAGGAAATGGCTGCCGATTTGTTGGCGGCGGAGCAGATGGAAGAAGAATGGCCGGAAATTTTTCCCTACATTGAGCGCATGTGCCGAGAGATCGAGCTGGACGGACGCGAACTGCTGGCCGCCACGACTCGAAAGGCAAACGTCTACCGCAAAGCCTTTTTATACTTGGAGCAGGAGCGAACTATCAACGTATTGGGGTTCGTCAGGTTCCGGCTGCAGGAGCATTGGAATGAACTGTTCGAGCTGGTCGAATCGGGAATCGACGAATATTTGGAAGACAAGCAATACCAGGAATTTGTCGAGCTTCTGCGCTATTTTATCGCCGTACAGGAAGTGAAACAGGAAGTGGTCCATGTTGTTCCTAGTGTGGACAAACCTTTCCATCTTTATGACAAAAAGGGAGACCGCCTTTGGCTGGAACAGCTCGATTCCGTGCTGAGCATGGACGAACAAAAATGCCGCGATGAAGATTACTTGGTCAGCGCGCTGGTTACACTGGCACCGGAGAGCATCGTTTTGCACATGGCCGGGGAGAAGCCGGGGCTTGTGCAAACGATCCGCAGCATTTTTGACAGCAGGCTCATCACCTGCCATTCCTGTTCGTTATGCCTTGGGCAAAGACGTGTACTTGACGGGAACAATCCGACTAAACTATAATTAGCAGCAACAAGAGTGAATATCGCTTACAAATACGATGAGAAGGACATGGACGATATCGAGATCGCTCTAGAGAGGCGGGCCTTGGCTGGAAGCTTGCTGCGAGACGATATGGATCTACCCCCTTCGAGTAGCAGCCGGGAACGAAGCGTACGCTTTTACTAACGGCTTGCCGGTTCCATACCGTTACCATGTCAATGAGGAGTTTGTTCGGGCATCCGTTTTGCACGGCCCGTTTTGTAAAAACAGACTTGAATTAGGGTGGTACCGCGAGAATACACTCGTCCCTTCTGGGATGGGTGTTTTTTATTTTCTCAAAAACAACAAACAGGAAGGAAGAATCCAAGGTGGCACAAATTAACGTAACGTTCCCGGATGGAGCAGTCCGTCAGTACGAAGCTGGGATCACCATCGAAGAGATCGCAGGCTCCATCAGCGCGAGCCTGAAGAAAAAAGCAGTAGCCGGCAAAAAAGACGGCAAAGTCGTGGATCTGTACACGCCGCTTGAGGATGACGCAGCAATTGAAATCGTGACCCTCGATTCGCCGGAAGGCTTGGAAGTTTACCGTCACAGTACCGCTCACTTGCTCGCCCAGGCAGTAAGACGCCTGTACGGCAGCGAAGTCAAATTCGGGATCGGTCCTGTGATCGAAGACGGCTTCTACTACGACATGGACATTCCGGTCTCGCTCTCGCCAGAAGACTTGGGCAAGATTGAGGCGGAAATGGAAAAAATCGTGAAGGAAGACTTGCCGATCCGCCGCAGAGTCGTCAGCCGCGACGAGGCGACAAGAATTTTCCAAAACCTCAACGACCATCTGAAGCTGGAACTCATCCGCGACTTGCCGGCGGATGCGACGATCACCCTGTACGAGCAGGGCGAATTTTTCGACCTCTGTCGCGGCCCGCACTTGCCGTCCACTGGCTACATCAAAGCGTTCAAGCTGATGAGCGTGGCAGGTGCATACTGGCGCGGAAAAGCGGAAAACCAGGTGCTGCAGCGCGTCTACGGTACCGCTTGGCCGAAAAAAGCGGATATGGACGAATATCTGCACTTCATCGAAGAGGCGAAAAAGCGCGACCACCGCAAACTGGGCAAAGAGCTGGAGCTGTTCATGTTCTCCGAGGAAGCGCCTGGCATGCCGTTCTACCTGCCAAACGGCTTCACTGTCCGCAACGAGCTGGAGCAGTTCTCCCGCCGCCTGCAACAGCTTGCCCAATACACAGAGGTGCGCTCGCCGTTCCTCATGAACGAGCGCCTCTGGAAAGAATCCGGTCACTGGGATCACTACAAGGAAAACATGTACTTCTCTGAAGTCGACAACGCGACTTACGCCTTGAAGCCGATGAACTGCCCAGGACACATGCTCATTTACAAAAACGCAATGCATTCCTACCGCGACTTGCCGATTCGCTATGCCGAGTTCGGCCAGGTTCACCGCCACGAATATTCCGGCGCGCTGAACGGCATGCTGCGGGTTCGCACCTTCTGCCAGGATGACGCACACGTATTCGTCCGCCCTGACCAGATCGAGAGCGAAATCAAAAACATGATTAAGCTGATCGACAAAATCTACAAAGTGTTCGGCTTTGAATACAGCGTAGCACTTTCGACTCGCCCGGAAGATTCCATGGGCTCCGACGAGCTGTGGGAAACAGCGGAAAGCTCCTTGAAAAAGGTGCTGGAGCAACTGGAAATGCCGTATGAAATCAAGGAAGGCGACGGTGCGTTCTACGGACCGAAGATCGACTTCCAAATTACCGACGCGCTGAAACGCCGTCACCAATGCGGAACCATCCAGCTCGACTTCCAAATGCCGGAGAAGTTCGACCTGACTTACGTGGGCCAAGACAACGAAAAGCATCGTCCGGTTGTCTTGCACCGTGCGATGTACGGCTCCATGGAGCGTTTCATCGGCATCCTGATCGAGCACTACGCAGGCGCATTCCCTGTCTGGTTGACTCCAATCCAGGCGCGCTTGATGAACATCAGCGAGGTGCACATTCCGTACGCCGAGCAAGTCAAAGAAAAGCTGCAACAAGCTGGCATCCGCGTAGAGCTGGATGCGCGCAACGAAAAAATCGGCTACAAAATCCGTGAAGCGCAAGTGCAAAAAATCCCGTACATGCTGGTTATCGGGGAAAAAGAAGTGACAGACGGCACTCTGTCTGTACGCAGACGGGGAGTAGGCGATGAAGGCGCCATGACCGTTGATGAGTTCGTGGAAAAAATCCGCGCCGAAATCAACGAAATGAAGTAAAGCAAAAAGGGCAGTTCTCACCCGAACGGTGGGAACGGCCCTTTTGTTTTTGGCGAAAACGGTGGCGACAACTGCTACAGCTCATTTTCCAGACGGGTAAGCAGTGTTACGACTTCATGGGACGCCCGTTGAAGCTGCTCGTACGCTTCCTGGGCGCCGGCGAGATCCTCGGCCTGGTATTTTTCCACTGCCTGCTTGGCGTAAAAATGTACTAATTTGTGCGGCTCCTCCAGCTTTTTGAAGGTCGGGTTGTTGCGCACAAGCGGCGGCAAGTCGCTGTAGTACCACGTCCCCAGTCGGCAGTGATGGTGCGAGGCCATTTCTGCGGCGACCAGGTTTTCCAAACCAAGGAACATGTTGTAAATTTTCCATTTCCACAGCAAATGATCCGTTTTGGCCACGCGCACGATGTCTTTGTAGCTCAATTTGACATTGATCGTAAAGAACGTCTTGCGGTACTCATCCATTTTCCGGCTCAGTTCGAGAATGATTTGCGCGGTGTCTTTGGCGATTTGCTGCGAATGTGTGCTCAGGTCAAAAATCGTGGAGTTGCGGTGGGCGATATCCGTGACAGAAGAAGCCTGTTCCTCGGTCATGGCGGCAATTTGCGAGGTGGATTGGCTGATTTCCTGCATGGTGGACACAATCTTGTTCAGGGCGACATCGGCGAACTGGGCTTCCCCGACGCTGCGCTCCACCAGCTTGCTCGTGCTGTCCATCTGCTCCGTCACTCGCTTCGAAACTTGTTGCAGCGACTCCATGTTGTCTGTGATCCGGCTGATCTGTTCTTTTGTATGCTCGGCCAGCTTGCGCACCTCAGTGGCTACGACCGCAAAGCCGCGCCCTTGCTCTCCGGCCCGGGCGGCCTCGATACTGGCGTTCAGCGCGAGCAGGTTGGTCTGCTCGGCGATTTCCCGAATGATGCGGATGACGTCCTGTGTCTGATGAATCTCCTGATTGAGCTGGTTTACCCTGCTCATGACCTCGACAAAGACGTGGCCCACCTGGCGGATGTCGCCGAGAGCGGCATTGATGATCTGTTTGCTCTGTTCAGCGGATTGCACCGCTTCGTCTGTCCCTTCTGCGACTTTGACCGCGTGGTTGGCGACTTCCTGAATCGAGGCGCTCATTTCTTCCGTTGCTGCGGTGACGCTGTGGCTTTCCTCGATCTGCTCGTCCATTCCCGAGATAAGCTGCTTCGTCGTGTCGAGCTGGGTCATATGGTTGAGCATGCCGGAGATGCCGAACAAAAACGATTTGAACGTCTCTTCCATATACACTTCCACAATCAGTTGCTGATCGAATGCTGCCAATTTTTGCACAGCGGTGACCATTTTCATCATCTGATGCGGCTGATTGCTCCATTTTTCCATCAAAATCGTGGTCATGATCTGAATCAGCAGATGGTGTGCAGAAATAAAATGATCGGCTGTCAGATGAATGCGGCTGTGAACTTGCCCGATGACAATTCTCGTTTTCACGTACTCATGGTTGACTTCTGCTGTGAGAAACTGCTCCAGGTAGACCTCCAAAGTTTTTTTCAACCGCTCCAGGCTGGAGTTGTCGAGGATGATCTTCTGGAGGTGGGGAACGTTAGTGATCGACTGGTAAAACCGGGATACGATCTCTGCTTTAAAGGGGTAAATCGTGGTAGCAGCCTCTTTGACGTGCGCCAATGTATCCTGATCCACGCCCAAAAAAGACAGGCGCTCTTTCACGCGTTCGCCCACTTCGGCAATGTCAGTTGCGTGGGAAGCTTTCACATACTCATTCCATGGCTTTGCTTTCTTTGCAAAAAATTGCATGCAGACCTCCGAATTTTACATTTTATTGATTTACTCAAAAATTGAGAAAGAGGGGGCGATTGCCATTGCTGCAGCTTGCCGTTTCTGAGCAGTGGACAAGGCCTTTGTTCTGGGATAAAATAAACCGACCCTACAACGAAAATAGGGTCGGTTGCACTACTCGCTCCCAGCCATTCAAGTGCCCACATACAAACGGCTGATCTTCGCTTTCCTTATTGAAGAGGAATATATAGAGCATAATATATAGTCATATTATCCTATGTTTATACAAAAGGGAATAGTCAAAAAAAATGGTTTGCACATTGGCGTGCACCGGGTCATTTTTCCGATTTTCATCGGCTTGCGACCGCTTTTGCAACAGCGAAAAGTGCAGGAACAGGAGCCGTTCGCAGGCGGAATATGGTACGCTAATAAAAAGCCGGAATCGCATGTTGGACATCAATACGAGACAAACAGGAGATAGAGTGGCATGCCAGGCTCAGCCAGGAAAAGGAGGGTGACCACCAGTGCTAGAGCAGATGCAAGTACGTGACACACGAAAGCGTCCTCTCCGTGATCTGCGCATTTCCGTGACAGACAAATGCAATTTTCGTTGCCGGTACTGTATGCCGGCTGAAATTTTCGGGCCGGAGTTTGAATTTTTGCCGCAGCACAAACTGCTGTCGTTTGAAGAAATTACCCGCTTGACCCAAATATTCACAGCGCTCGGCGTGCGGAAAATCCGGATTACGGGCGGAGAACCGCTCGTGCGCAGGGATTTGCCTGAATTAATACGAATGATTCGAAAAATAGAGGACGTTCACGATATCGCCATGACGACCAATGGCTCGCTGCTCGCCCGCCATGCCCAGGCTTTGAAGGAAGCCGGGCTTGATCGCGTCACCGTCAGCCTCGACAGCCTGGACAACGAGCGGTTTGGCATGTTAAACGGCAGAGGCTATCCGGTGGATGCCGTGCTCGACGGGATTCGCGCGGCGGCGGAAGCGGGACTCGGGGTGAAAATCAACATGGTCGTCCAGCGCGGTGTCAACGACCAGGACATTTTGCCGATGGCCCGTTATTTCCGCGAGCAAGGCCATACGCTGCGCTTCATTGAGTTCATGGACGTAGGCAACAGCAACGGCTGGAAGCTCGATCAGGTCGTGCCTTCCAGCGAAATCGTCCGGATGATCGACGCAGAAATGCCGCTCGTCCCGGTCGAGGCGAACTACTTCGGCGAGGTCGCTTCGCGCTACCGCTACGAGGGGAGCGATCAGGAGATTGGGCTGATCTCGTCGGTGACACAAGCCTTTTGCTCTACCTGTACGCGGGCGCGGCTGTCGGCAGAGGGGAAAATGTACAACTGCCTGTTCGCCTCCGCCGGCTATGACTTGCGCGAGCCGCTGCGCAGCGGGCGAAGCGACGAAGAAATCCAGGAGCAGATTCGCGCGATCTGGGAAAAGCGCGACGAGCGCTATTCGGAAGAACGGCTGGACGAAACGCCGGGGCTGCAAAAGCGTCCGAAGGTGGAAATGTCCCACATCGGAGGATAAAAAGCGATAAGCCTTGACAAAGACAACTCTACCTTGTATTATAAGTTGCGTGTATAAACACTTCATACTTCGAGAACAAGCAGAGGCGCCCAGCTTCTCACCTGGGTCGACGTCCGACACGACTGTTGACAGGTAACTCTTATGCAAAGATCCTTGGATCTGATGAAATTGCTTAGGTGAGATATGTGCGGGCGCAGATGCGTTCGCACATTTTTGTTCCTTCTCGAAATTGACGGAGGTGGCAAGTATTAGCAAGGATCAAATGTTAATCAACGAAGCGATCCGTGCCCGTGAAGTCCGTTTGATCGGCGCTGACGGGAGCCAATTGGGAGTCGTACCCTTCAGGGAAGCGTTGCGCATTGCCCAGGAAGCCGAACTGGATCTGGTAAACGTTGCTCCGACAGCCAAACCGCCTGTATGCCGTATCATGGACTACGGAAAGTTCAAGTACGAGCAGGCGAAAAAGGAGAAAGAAGCACGGAAAAACCAGAAGATCATCGAGCTGAAAGAAGTGCGTTTTTCTTCTAACATCGAAGAACACGATTTTCAAACCAAGCTTCGCAACGTCCGCAAGTTCTTGGAGGATCACCACAAGGTGAAGTGTACGATCCGTTTCCGTGGACGTGAAATCACCCACTCCGAAATCGGGCTTGGCGTTATGGAGCGTGTAGCTGCTCAGTGTGAAGATCTCGCTACGCCTGAGCGTAAACCGAAGATCGAGGGCCGCAGCATGATTATGATTCTGGCTCCGAAAGCGGAAAAGTAAGATAGTAGTTTAGACAGGAGGACTTTTCAGATGCCTAAAATGAAAACCAACAAGGCTGCTGCAAAACGTTTCAAAAAGACTGGAAGCGGCCAATTGAAGCGCGACCGCGCATTTGGTAACCACATGTTCGCCAACAAAACGACTAAGCAAAAGCGCCACCTGCGCAAAGCTGCACTCGTTTCCAAAGGCGATCAAAAACGCATGGAGCAAATGCTCACTTACCTGTAAGTTTTCGCATCATTACACACATTACGCAGCATGAGCTCCCTAAGCGCCTAGCAGTAGGCCGCCATGCTGGAAAGACCAGGAGGAGTTTAGTATGCCAAGAGTAAAAGGTGGCATTGTTACACGCCGTCGTCATAAGAAAATCCTGAAGCTGGCGAAAGGATACTTCGGTTCCAAACATCGCCTGTTTAAATCCGCTAATGCGCAAGTAATGAAATCCCTGCTTTATGCATACCGCGACCGTCGTCAAAAGAAACGCGACTTCCGCAAACTGTGGATCACCCGTATCAACGCGCAAGCTCGCCTGAACGGTCTGTCCTACAGCCGTCTGATGCACGGCCTGAAAGTGGCTGGCATCGAAGTGAACCGCAAAATGCTGGCTGACCTGGCTGTGAACGACAAAGCTGCGTTCAACGAACTGGCAGCAGTTGCAAAAGGCAAACTGAACGCGTAAGCACATACGCAAAAAGCAAAGCCGATCTTTCCTGGTGGGGAAGGTCGGCTTTTTTTGCTTGTCGGAGAGGCTCTCCCCTATGAATGAACATCCGAAAAGCGCAAGGGCAGCAACGAAACGCCATCGTTTTTTTAAAGAAAATGGACAACGGGCGTAGAGGCGGCTCCGTCTCAGGTTGGAGCAAAAAACAATCTCCCGTCCGTGTCGAGAGGATGGCTCCCTGCCGTACAATAAAAAGCGTCAAAGGAAAACATTGGATAGGAGAGAGTAGAGATGAAAAAACAAAAGTGGATGGTAATGATGGGTGCAACTGCGGTGGTCTGTTCGGCGCTGTTCGTTCCGGGAGCGTTCGCCAAAGAAAAGGATGATGCCTACGTAGCACCCGTCGTCTTCATCACAGGAGCACCGGCGGCACAAAATGTAGACCAGGCGAATCTCAACACGATTCCGACAGGCAGTTCGTTTATTTTCCCGGCAGCAAACAGTGACTCTGACAAAAAATAAGAGGGAGCAATCCGCGAGGAGCGATCGGCTACAGGTCTGGTCGCTCTTTTCGTTTCTTTCGGTGCCGTCGCGGCAGTTTTGTCAGCAGGACGAATCGCCACTTCCTGCCTCCCGACATATGATGGTGGGGGAATCCTAGCAGGAAAGGAGTTTCGCTGATGAACAATCGCCAGAGGATGGCGGACGAAGAGCTGCAAGTGTGGGCGTACCGGATGGAAGCCAAATCCCCGCAGGATGTGCTTGTTCTGGCGGTGGAACACTTCGCAGGCAACCTCGTCCTCGCCTCAAGCTTCGGTGCCGAGGATGTCGTGCTGATCGACATGCTGCACAAACTGGCCCCGACGATACCTGTTTTTTATCTCGATACGAACAAACATTTTCCCGAGACGTACGAGACGCGCGACAAGCTGGAGGAGCGGTACCAGACGAAATTTATCCAGGTGCTGCCCCAGATGACGCTGGCTGAGCAGGAGAAGAGCCACGGAGACAAATTGTGGGAGACAGACCCGAATCTGTGCTGCCAAATCCGCAAAGTAGAGCCTTTGACACGGGTGCTGTCCGGCTACGACGCCTGGATTACCGGCATTCGCCGCGATCAGGCGCCTACCCGCGCCAATGCGAAAAAAGTGGAATGGGACGATAAATTCAAGCTGGTGAAGTTCAACCCGCTCGCGGACTGGACGATGGACCAGGTGTGGGCATATATACACGCGAACGATGTCCCCTACAACCCTTTGCACGACCGCAATTATCCAAGTATTGGCTGCAGTGTTTGCACCCGGCCTGTCCAGTCAGGGCAGGACCCGCGCGCGGGCCGCTGGGCCGGCTTTGACAAGACCGAATGCGGCCTGCACAAGTAAGGGAACAAAAGGGAGGACACGCTATGCATACGATCTCGCCACACGGTGGGACGCTGATTGAACGGCTGGAAAGTCAGCCGGAAGCGATAACCAGAGCCGCTGGCAAAAAAGCAATCGTGGTCGATCAATGGACGTTGTCTGACATAGACTGCCTCGCCATTGGCGCCTTTTCCCCGCTGACAGGCTTTCTTTGCGAGGACGACTACCATTCCGTCGTGGAGCGGATGCGGCTCGCAGACGGGACGGTTTGGCCGCTGCCCGTGACGCTGGCAGTCGATGCGGCCGAGCACGCGGACATCGAGCCGGGGGATGCGGTATGGCTGCGCGGCGAAGATGGCGAAGACTACGCCATACTCCAGGTGCAAAGCCTCTACCAGCCCGATAAAGCCCGGGAGGCAAGACAAGTGTTTCGGACAGCGGACCGGGCGCATCCGGGAGTGAAAAAGCTGATGGAAAAACCGGGGCTGTACGTGGGCGGTCCGGTGCATGTGCTCAAGCGGCCGCAGCCCGAGCGGTTTGCCGAATATTATTTGACGCCGCGCGAGACGAGAGAGCTTTTTTCCCAAAACGGCTGGAAGAGCGTCGTCGGCTTCCAGACGCGCAATCCCGTCCACCGGGCGCACGAATACATCCAAAAGGCGGCAATGGAAATCGTCGACGGGCTTTTTCTCAACCCGCTGATGGGGGAAACCAAGTCAGATGACATCCCCGCGCAAGTGCGGATGAAAAGCTACCTCGCCCTGCTGGAAAACTACTACCCGAAAGAGCGCGTGCTGCTCGCGGCCTTCCCGGCGGCGATGCGCTACGCAGGTCCGAGAGAAGCGGTATTCCACGCGCTCGTCCGCAAAAACTACGGCTGCACGCACTTCATCGTAGGCCGCGATCACGCGGGCGTGGGCGATTACTACGGGACGTACGACGCGCAGCACATCTTCTCTGCATTTGCGCCAGAGGAGCTGGGCATCCAGTTGCTGTTTTATGAGCACAGCTTTTATTGCACAGCCTGCCAAGGAATGGCGACGGCCAAGACGTGCCCACACGCTGCAAGCGAGCATCTGACGCTGTCCGGGACAAAAGTGCGCGCGCTTTTGCGCAGCGGCCAGACCCCGCCGCCGGAATTTACCCGTCCCGAGGTGGCGCAAATTTTGATCGAGGGACTTCGCGACAATCTGTAAAACAAGTTTACGAACAAAAGGGAAGGGCGGGCATTGCCGGTCCGTTTCCTTTCCCGAGAAAGGGGACAAGCCGAAAGAAAATGTATCCGCTTTCACGCAAAAACCGCGCCGTTCCGGCATTTTCTACTGAGCATTCGTTCGGACGAAAGTATAGTAAAATCTTTTTGTTTTCGTTGACACCCCCAAAGTGCCTAGCTATAATCAGACGTAACACTTTATTTTCTGACAACAACAATATTAGAAATATTGTTATAATAGCAGGCTATGACGAGGATGGTGCGCGTCTCCCCTTTTACAGAGAGCCCTGGTTGCTGAGAACGGGCATAGGGTACGCTGCATTGCTCACCTCTGAGCTGTTTTGCTGAAATTTGCCTCGTGCAAAAAGTAGGGAAAACCGATTGACACCCGTTAGCGTGTTACAGTCCGCATTTGCTGTGACTGGCTGAGATCGGCTGACCGCGAGGCGCCGATAAAGTTGGGTGGTACCGCGAACCCTTTCGCCCCAAAAGACATGGAAACCGAACCGTGTCGGGGCGAAAGGGTTTTTCTATGTGTCCATAGGTATTTTTTATAGCTGCTTTAAGAAGTGGGAGGAGGAGAGGAAAATGAGTGTTGAAATGGCCGAATTGCAGAAAAAGAACGGCATTCCACCGATTCAGTTCGGGGAGGAAGTGACAGGAGCAGAAACGCTTCTGCGCTGTCTGATCCTGGAGGAAGTCGAATACATTTTCGGCTACCCAGGCGGAGCGGTGCTCCCGATCTACGATTCCTTGTACGGGAGCTACTTCAAGCACATCCTGACTCGCCATGAGCAGGGCGCGATCCACGCAGCAGACGGATACGCCCGCGCTACTGGCAAACCGGGCGTATGCATCGCCACTTCCGGTCCGGGGGCGACCAACCTCGTAACCGGAATTGCGACAGCCCAGATGGACTCGGTTCCGCTGGTGTGCATCACCGGAAACGTAGCCCAGTCGCTGATCGGAACCGACGCGTTCCAGGAAGCGAACATTACCGGAATCACCATCCCGATTACGAAGCACAGCTACTTCGTCCGCGATGTCCGCGAGCTTCCGCGCATCGTGAAGGAAGCGTTCCACATCGCTTCTACAGGTCGTCCGGGCCCGGTCCTCATCGACATTCCAAAAGATGTGGCCAACGCGAAGGCGCCGTTCACTTATCCCGACAAGGTCGAGATTCGCGGCTACCGCGACACGCTCGTGCCGACAGACGAAGAGGTGCAGACATTTGTTGACGCGATTGGCGAAGCGAAGCGCCCGGTCATTTTGGCAGGCGGCGGCATCATCGCCGCAAAAGCCGAAGCAGAGCTGCTCGCTTTTGCGGAGAAGACGCGCATCCCGGTTATCAACACGTTCATGGGGCTGGGCGGTTTCCCGGGCACGCACGAATTGGCGCTCGCCATGCCGGGCATGCACGGCAGCTACACAGCCAACCAGGCGTTGCTCAATGCGGACTGTGTCATCGGCCTCGGCGCTCGCTTCGATGACCGGATCACGATGGGACGCACCAAGGAGTTTGCTCCGAAAGCCCGCATCGTCCACGTCGACATCGACCCTGCCGAGCTGGGGAAAAACGTCGAGACAGCCGTCACTGTGGCAGGCGATGTGAAAAGCACCCTGGCCAAAGCGATTCCGGTTGCCCGCAAATGCGATTCCGAGGCGTGGATCAGCCAGTTGAAGGAATGGCAGGCACAGTATCCGTACAAGTACAAAAAAGACGGCGACGTACTGAAGCCGCAAGCGGTCATTGAGCTTCTGTACAGCTCCACAGATGGGGAAGCGATCGTCACGACAGACGTTGGACAGCACCAGATGTGGACAGCACAATACTACAAGTTCAAGCACCCGCGCTCCTTTATCTCTTCCGGCGGCCTCGGCACGATGGGCTTTGGCTTCCCGGCAGCGATTGGCGCACAGATCGCGCACCCGGATCGCACGGTAATCGCCGTAGTGGGCGACGGCGGCTTCCAGATGACCAACCAGGAGCTGGCGATCGTCTCCCAGTACAACATTCCGGTGAAGGTCGCGATTGTGAACAACCAGTGCCTGGGGATGGTTCGCCAATGGCAGGAGCTGTTCTACGACAATCGCTACAGCCAGATCGACCTGACGTGCAGCCCGGATTTCGTCAAGCTGGCGGAAGCGTACGGCGTCAAAGGCTTGCGGGCCACCACTCCGCAAGAGGCAGAAGCCGTTTGGGCCGAAGCGCTGCGCCATGATGGGCCAGTCGTCGTGGACTTCCGCGTCGCGCAGGAAGAAAACGTGTATCCGATGGTAGCGTCGGGCGACACATTAGATCAGATGGAATTGGGGGACGACTAGGATGCAAACACATACGATCGCCGTACTCGTCAACGATCACCCCGGCGTATTGACCCGAGTCGCGACCTTGTTCGGGCAACGCGGCTTCAACATCGACAGCATCACGGTGGGAGGAACAGAGGAGCAAGGGCTGTCCCGGATGATTATTACCACCGGAGCGGATGACCGCCAGATTCAACAACTGATGAAGCAACTGCAAAAGCTGATCGACGTCATCTCGGTGACGAACCTCAGCGAAAACCCGTACGTTTCCCGGGAGCTGGCGCTTATCAAGGTGAGCGCATCACCGAGCCAGTTGGCCGAGTTGAACGGGATTGTCGAGCCGTTCCGCGCCGCGATCGTCGATGTGGGACCTACCTCGCTGATCGTGCAAGTAACGGGTGACACCGAAAAAATCGACGCGCTGCTTGTGCTTTTGCAAAGCTACGGGGTGCTCGAACTGACGAGAACAGGATCAGTAGCGATGGCGCGCAGTATTGTTCCAGCAACAGCCGCAGCAACGGTTTAAATTGCAAAATTCAGAATAGAAATTCAAACTAAACATAATTTTAGGGAGGCTACACAAATGGTAAAAATGTATTATGAAGCAGACGTAAACAAAGAGGTACTGCGCGGCAAAACAATCGCCATCATCGGCTACGGCAGCCAAGGACATGCGCAAGCGCAAAACCTGCGCGACAGTGGCTATAAAGTAGTAGTAGGTCTGCGCCCAGGGAAGTCTTGGGACGTAGCGGCAAAAGACGGCTTCGAAGTGTTGACAGTGGCCGAAGCAACCAAACGCGCTGACGTGGTGCAAATCCTCATGCCAGACGAGCGCCAGGCGCAAGTGTACCGCGACGAGATCGCGCCAAACCTGAAATCCGGCGCAGCACTCTGCTTCTCCCACGGCTTCAACATCCACTACGCGCAAATCGTGCCGCCTGCTGACGTAGACGTTATCATGTCTGCGCCAAAAAGCCCGGGTCACCTCGTGCGCCGCGTGTACCAAGAAGGCTTTGGCGTACCTGGCCTGATCGCGATCTACCAGGATGCGACTGGCAATGCAAAAGACCTCGCACTCGCATACTCCAGCGGAATCGGCTGCACAAAAGCAGGCGTGATCGAAACGACTTTCCGCGAAGAGACAGAAACAGACCTGTTCGGGGAGCAAGCAGTATTGTGTGGCGGAGCAAGCGAGCTGGTAAAAGCAGGCTTCGATACGCTGGTAGAAGCAGGATACGCGCCAGAGATCGCCTACTTCGAGTGCCTGCACGAGCTGAAGCTGATCGTCGACCTGATGTACGAAGGCGGTCTGGCTCGCATGCGCTACTCCATCAGTGACACGGCTGAGTACGGTGACTACAGCACAGGCCGCCGCATCATCACAGAAGAAACGCGCAAAGAAATGAAAAAAGTGCTGGCTGAAATCCAAGACGGTACATTCGCTCGCAACTGGATCCTGGAAAACCAGGCAAACCGTCCTGGCTTCACTTCCCGCCGCCGTCTGGAAGCAGAGCACGGCATCGAGGTAGTCGGACAACAACTGCGCGGCATGATGTCCTGGCTGAACAAAGAAACGAAAAAAGAAGAAGCGAAAATCGGGCAATAAGGACCCGTATAGAGAGACATATATAATGTAGGAAAAAAAGTGGAGGTGAAAAGTTCATGCGGACCATTGAGATTTTTGATACGACATTACGCGATGGGGAGCAGTCTCCGGGCGTCAACATCAGCACGAACGAAAAGGTGGAGATCGCCCTTCAACTGGAAAAGCTGGGCGTAAACAGAATTGAGGCTGGCTTTGCGGCTGCTTCCCCAGGCGACCAAAAGTCTGTGGCCGAAGTGGCGAAGCGGGTGAAAAACTCCACCGTCGTAAGTCTCGCACGTGCCGTCAAAGACGACATGGATAAGGCGTACGAAGCGCTGCGCAACGCGCAAAACGCATCCCTCCACGTCTTTCTTGCAACGTCTCCGATCCATCGCCAGTACAAACTGAACATGAGCAAGGAGCAGGTCCTTGCTCGTGCGGTGGAGGCGGTCACCTATGCGAAAAAATACTTCACAGAAGTACAGTTTTCCGCAGAGGATGCGGCGCGGACAGAGATCGACTTTTTGGCCGAGGTAGTGGAAGCGGTCATCAAGGCAGGCGCGACAACCGTGAACATTCCGGACACCGTCGGCTACATGACGCCGTACCAGTACGGCAACATTTTCCGCGAACTGAAAAAGCGCGTGCCAGAGACAGAAGGAATCCGCCTGAGCTGTCATTGCCACGATGACCTGGGCATGGCTGTCGCAAACAGCTTGGCTGCCGTGGAAGGCGGAGCTACACAGGTAGAAGGTACGATCAACGGGATCGGCGAACGCGCAGGCAACGCGGCGCTGGAAGAAGTGGCGCTCGCACTGGAGACACGCAAGGACTATTACCAGGCGACAACCAAACTTCATCTGAAGGAAATCGCGCGGACCAGCCAGCTCGTAAGCCGTTTGACAGGAATGATCGTGCCGGGCAACAAAGCCGTCGTAGGCGCGAACGCTTTTGCCCACGAGTCCGGCATTCACCAGGACGGCGTCTTGAAGGAAGTCACCACCTACGAAATCATTCGTCCGGAGTCGGTCGGCTTCAAGTCGAACAAACTGGTGCTCGGCAAGCACTCTGGCCGTCACGCGTTCAAGGAAAAGCTGGTGGAACTGGGCTACCACCTCGACCAAGAGGAAGTCAATGCCGCCTTTGCCGCCTTCAAGGCATTGTGCGACAAGAAAAAAGAAATTACGGACGACGACATTCTTGCCCTGATCGATACAAAAATGGTTCGCGGTGCCGAAGCGTTTCAGCTCGAATCGGTGCAGCTCGCCTACGGCAACATTTCCGTGCCGACGGCAAGCGTCCGCCTGAAGCGGGCTGACGACTCGGTCGTCGAGGAAGCGGCGATTGGCAACGGCTCCGTCGATGCGATCTACAAGGCGATTGACCGCGCCACAGGCGAAGAAGTCACCTTGATCGACTACAAAATTCTCTCGGTCACGCACGGACAGGACGCGCTCGGCGAAGTGTTCGTCCGCCTCCAGCAAGGCGAGCTGACCGTCACTGGCCGCGGAGTCAGCACAGACGTGCTGGAAGCGAGCGCGATCGCCTACGTGCGCGCGATCAACAAAATTTTGGAGCGCCGCGGGGAATCCGTGCCAGTCGCTGCAAACTAGAACAAAACGGATTGGATAGGAAAAAAGAAACCAGCAAGGAACGAAAAACCATTACAGAAAAGAAAAGCGGGATAAACGATGAAGAAAAATTATCGCATCGCCGTTCTTCCTGGTGACGGTATCGGACCAGAGATCATGCAGGAAGCAGTCAAAGTCCTTCAGCTTGTAGGAGAGCGCGAAGGCGTCACATTTACGTGCGAGGAAGGCCGGATCGGCGGAATCGCCATCGACACCGACGGAACTCCGCTGCCGGAAGCGACCGTCAAGCTGGCGAAGCAGGCCGACGCGGTGCTGCTCGGTGCAGTAGGCGGCCCGAAGTGGGATCAAAATCCGGGGCACCTTCGCCCGGAGACAGGACTTTTGGGGATTCGCAAGGAGCTTGGGCTGTTTGCCAACATTCGCCCGGCGACGATGCACAGCTCGCTCGTCGAAGCTTCTACGCTCAAGCCGGAAGTGGTGTCCGGCGTAGATTTGATCGTGGTGCGCGAGCTGACCGGAGGCATTTACTTCGGGGAGAAAAAGCGCTACGACGGTCCGAACGGCGAAGTAGCCGAAGACCAATGCATTTACACCGAAGCGGAAGTCGAGCGGATTATCCGTGTAGGCTTTGAGATCGCTCGCAAACGCCAAAAGCGTCTCGTGTCTGTCGACAAGGCGAACGTGCTGGAAAGCTCCCGCCTCTGGCGCAAGGTAGCAGAGCGGGTAGCGGCCGACTACCCGGATGTCGAGCTGTCCCACCAACTGGTCGACTCGTGCGCGATGCAGCTCGTGCGCGCTCCGAAGCAGTTTGACGTCATCGTGACGGAAAACATGTTCGGCGACATTTTGAGCGACCAGGCCGCGATGCTGACAGGCTCGATCGGCATGCTGGCCTCGGCAAGTCTGGCAGCGGGAAGCTTCGGGCTGTACGAACCGGTGCACGGCTCCGCTCCTGACATCGCCGGAAAAGGCATTGCCAATCCGCTGGCAACGATCCTCTCTGTCGCGATGATGCTCCGCCTCTCGCTCGGCATGGATGAGGCTGCGGCGGCAGTAGAAAACGCCGTCTGGTCCGTCCTCGAAGCGGGACACCGCACAGGCGATATCGCGGCAGATCCGAGCAAGGCGATTGGCACAGTAGCAATGGGCCAACTCGTGCGCGACGAGCTGTCCAAACAATGGCAGCCTAAGTAAAAAAAGCAAAAAAGAACCCTGCCACGGCGTCCAGATGGACAGCGGCAGGGTTTTTGCGCGTTCAGCCGATGGTGATTGAGCCATTTTGGCGAGCGAAAATACGCCCTCTGCTCTCGCCGGCATACGGGCGTATCGTTGTCTGGCCCCCGATAATATTACCGCAGCAGCGCAGCTCCCAAGCGATGCAGCCAATGCTTCAGCTCCCGTTCCTCCATCGGAGCGAGCGGGAAGCGCACAGCCGGGCGGCGCTTCGTGTCAGCAGGCTCGTCGGCTACGCGGAACGCATGGCCGCAGGTCAGCTCCAGACCTTCTTCGCGCAGGATGGCGACGACTCTTTCTTCCAGCTCGGTCGCGTTTGCGGTCGGCGTGCCCCACTCGATCCACGTGTTGAGCCCGCCCGTGATCGGGTACATGCGCGCGTGGGCCGGGAGAGCGTGGTTCTTTTCCTTCCACAGCCGCAAAAAGCGGGATTGGAACAGTGCGCGGCGGTCCGCCAAATACACCTCGGAAAACCATGGATCGTCGAGCAGCCGGACCGCTGCCTCGACGACGAGCAAGGACGGCTCTGCTCCGGTCATGGACACGATCTGCCTGTAGCGTTCCAGTTCCTCTTCGCTAAAATCGGCAGGCAGCATCAGGACTCCTAGCTGCAGGTCGCGCGCCAATGTTTTCGACAGAGAGTGCAGGTAGTACACCTCGACAGGGCTTTTTTGCTGAAAAGCCATCTCGTAGATCGGTTTGCTCGGCTCCTCGAACCAGAGGTCGCCGTAGTGGTCGTTTTCCACGATGCGCACGCTGTGCCGTTCAGCCCAGGCGAGCAACTCTTCCTTGCGCTTCAACGAGTAGCTGATGCCTGTCGGGAAGTGGTAGTGCGGGTTGATTAACAGCCAGTTGGCCGGGTAGTGCTCCTGTTCGGCATCGAGCGCTTCGATGCTGACTCCTTCTTCGTCCAGGCGGATCGGGCGGACGGTGATCCCGCACTGGCTGAGCAGGCGCAAAAAGACCGGGTAGCTGTATTCCTCTACGTAGACGACATCGCGCGGATTCATGACGCGCTGCGCGAGAAAGGCGAAGCCGCTGGTGCTGCGGTTGAACAGCAGCACGCGCTCGGGCGAGTGCGGCAAGCCGCGTCTCTTCAGGTGATCGGCGAATACTTTGGCCGCCTGTGTCCGTCTGATTTTCTTTTGCGCGGAAGGCTCGTCCAGCACGGTCAAACTGTCGTAAAAAGCGCCGCGCAGCCGCTTGACCAGCTCTTCGCCAGGGCGGGGCGAGGAGTCAGCCAGCGAGGCAATCGGGATGTCGGTCAACGGCAAGCGGCTTTCCAGACGAGCTTCCTTTGCGAGCGTCGTCAGGTAGTAGCCTTTGCCGTGCACGGCTTCCAGCCAGCCTTCCAGCGCGAGATGGTCGTACGCCTTTTTCACGGTTTCCAGCGAGCAGCCGCTGACGGTTTTCATGTCCCGCAGCGAGATCAATTGTTGTCCGTCTACAAGAAAGGCCCCGCGCAGAATAGCCGTTTTCAGTTGGTCGGCTAGCTGCACATAAATCGGCGTATGGGATTGCTTGTGAAAATGAAACGAAAAAAATGGGCGTTCTGCCATCCGGGTACGCCTCCTTGTCTGTCAAAAATAACTGTCACCAGCATTATATCGAAAACAGCGTCCTCTAGGGTAGAAGAAGTGAAGAAATCGTTGCAAAAGGACGGTTGGCAAGACCCGTGCCGAGAGAAAATGGTAGAATAAGAGAAACAAGCCAGCAGAAAATGAGGGAGATCACGATATGAGCACACAGGAGCACAAGGCGCTGTCACCAAAACAGGTGACGTGCATGGTCATTACCGTTTCCGATACGCGAACCGAAGAGACGGACAAGAGCGGACAATTAATGAGGCAACTATTAACCGAGGCAGGGCATCACGTCGCCCTCTACCAGATCGTCAAGGACGAGCCTGCCGAGGTGACTGCCGCGATTGAAGCGGGAATCGCGCATCCCGAGGTGCAAGTCATCCTGCTCAACGGCGGGACAGGCATCTCGCCGCGAGACAACACGTTCGAAGCCGTCTCCGGTTTGCTGGAAAAGGAAATGCCCGGCTTCGGCGAGCTGTTTCGGATGCTGAGCTATACGGAGGACATCGGTTCGGCGGCCATGCTCAGCCGCGCTGTGGCGGGCACCAGAGGGGGAAAAATGATCTTTTCCACGCCTGGCTCGACTGGGGCGGTCAAGCTCGCGATGAATCGGCTGATTGTGCCTGAGCTGGGGCATGTCGTGCGCGAACTGAATCGCTGAGCGGGGCCGGGCCGGATTTGCCGTGCTCTGGCCTCGTATGGTACTGTTACGAAAGGAATCGCCCGGTTGGACGCCAGACCATCGTTTGCCTGATGGTTTTTTTCGTCGCCGGATTTTGTGCAAGGAGAGTAGACCCATCCATGAAGATTGTACTATCGACCTTAAATGCCAAGTTCATCCACTCCTCGCTGGCCTTGCGCTATTTGCGCAGCTACGCCCAGAAAGCTTTTCCGGGCATCGAGCTGGTGGAGTACACGATTAACGATGTGACGCTCAACATCGTCGCAGACATCTACAAGCGACAGCCCGATATCGTCGCTTTTTCCTGTTATATCTGGAACATTCGCGAGACGCTCGATGTGATCCGCAATCTGAAAAAAGTATGCCCCGACGTCGCTGTCATTCTCGGCGGGCCGGAAGTGACCTACGACGCGGACGAGTGGATGAAAAAGCATCCGGAGATTGACGTGATCGCCATCGGAGAAGGGGAGCAGACTTTTTTGGAGCTGCTGCAAGCCTATCAGGAGGCGAAAGCCGAGGGCAAGCCTCCTCGCCTGCGGGATGTAGCGGGAATCGCCTATCGCGACGACGAGTACGTTCGCTTTTCGGCACCGAGAGCCCAGATTGAAGAGATGGATACGATTCCGTCGCCCTATGCGGATCATCTCGACGAGCTGAACAACCGCGTCGTCTATTTCGAGGCATCCCGGGGGTGTCCGTTCAAATGCCAGTACTGTCTGTCTTCCATTGAAGACGGGGTGCGCTACTTCAGCCTGGAGCGGGTCAAGGAAGACTTGCTGCGGCTGATTCGCCACGGTGTGAAGACGATTAAATTCGTGGACCGCACGTTTAACATCAATAAAAAGTATGCAATGGAGATTTTCCAGTTCCTCATCGACAACCACAATGGAACGGTGTTTCAATTTGAGATTACGGCCGATATTTTGCGGGCGGACGTGCTCGACTTTTTGACTGAAAACGCACCGCCGGGCATTTTCCGCTTCGAAATCGGCGTCCAATCCACCAACGACGAGACAAACCGCCTCGTACAGCGGATTCAACGCTTCGACCGTCTGGCCAGAACCGTGACGCAGATCAAGGAGTCGGGCAAAATCGACCAGCACCTGGACTTGATCGCAGGCTTGCCGGAGGAAGACTACCAGTCGTTCCGCAAGACGTTCAACGATGTGTTCGCCCTGCGCCCGGAGGAGTTGCAGCTCGGCTTTTTGAAAATGCTGCGCGGGACCGGAGTGCGAGCGCGTGCCGCCAACCACGGCTACGTGTTCATGGATGAAGCGCCGTACGAGATTTTGGGCAACAACGTCCTCTCGTTTGCGGACATGCAAAAGATCAAGCGGGTGGAAGACGTCCTGGAAAAATACTGGAACGCACACCGGATGGACCTCACGCTGGAGTGGCTGTTGGCGAATCAGTTCGAGACGCCGTTTGACTTCTTCCAGACGTTTGGCGACTATTGGGAACAGCAGGGCTGGAGCCGCATCGGCCATCAGCTTGAAGATTTGTTTTTGCGCCTGCAAGCTTTTTTGCAGCACGAGAACGTGGAGGGGCTTGGGCATGTGCAGAGCTTGATGAAGTTCGATTACTTGCGCAACCAGAAGCATCGTCCGCGCAAGCTGTGGTGGGAGGACGTCCTGGACAAAGAGGCGATGCAAAAGACGTACGCCGCCATCTACGAGCAGCGCGACCGGCTGCGCGAAGACTTTGCCGCGCATGCCGCTCTGGAAAAGGACTATTTCAAGCACACGGTAACGGCGAAGGTGACGTTTGACATTGAGACGTGGTTGAGAACCGGGGAAGTTATCGAGGGCGATTTTACGCTGGTCGTGTACTATCCGTATAAAAAGGAGGATAAGAACGATTTTGCAGTCGTGAATCAGGAGGTACATGCTGCCGGCTGATCGCAGGGAAAGCGAAGCAGCACGAGCTTTCACGGGGAAGGAGGGAGCGCGATGACGTGTGCCTTTACGACAGCGGCTGTCCGCTTGCTCGCGAGCCATGCGGATGCCAAGAACGCCGGGCCGATGGAGCGGTACATGAAAAATCAGTTTCCTTTTTTGGGGATCAAGGCTCCGCTGCGCCGCGAGCTGTCCAGACAGTTGTTTCGCGAGCACGGCATCCCGCAAGACTGGGAGCAGGTCGTGGCGCGCTTGTGGGCATTGCCTGAGCGCGAGTACCAATACGTGGCAATGGATCTGTTGGCAAAGACGAAAAAGCAACTGACACCCGAGCACCTGCCGCGTGTAGTCAAGTGGATTACAACGAAGTCGTGGTGGGATACGGTCGACTATCTCGCCGCACATACAACAGGCACGCTTTTTTCCCGCTACCCCGAGCTGATCCGCCCGAACACGACTGACTGGGTCAAAGGCGATAATATGTGGCTCGCGCGGACGGCGCTCCTGTTTCAGCTTTCTTACAAGGCCAAGACGGATCGGGAGCTGCTTTTCGCCTTGATTGAGTCCTGTGGGGCTTCCAAGGAGTTTTTTATCCAAAAAGCAATCGGCTGGGCTTTGCGGGAGTATGCCAAGACAGAACCGGAAGCAGTGCGTGGCTTTGTGGAAAGGACTGTGCTGTCGAACCTGAGCAGGCGGGAGGCGCTCAAGCATCTTGGCTGATGGACGGGCTGTTTTTGTCCGTGATTTCTTCGCTTGATAAAAATGGTTCATCTATTGCAAAATAGACAAGTACCTTTTTACGTGTTTGTACGTAATTACTAAGAGTCACATACTGCACGAGAGCCGCTGCCAGCCTGCGCAAGATTTTGCCGCCAGTGGCGAAGATAGGGGATTTTGCCTCATGGAAATCAACCTGCTGATGTCAATCATAGAGCAATACGGCTACGTCGCGATTTTTTTCCTGCTCTGGCTGGGAATCGTCGGCTTGCCCATTCCGGATGAGCTGGTCGTGGCGACCGGAGGCTTTCTCGCCTCGATCGGCCTTCTGGACCCGTTTTACTCGTTTTTGGCCGGGTACATGGGCGTTGCCTCCGGATTGACCATCGGTTTTTTGTTGGGAAAATACTTCGGAAAGCCGATCCTGCAATGGCTGTCCAAAAGCGAAAAGATGCGGCACGCCGTCGAGCGGTCCACGGGCCTTTTGGAGAAATACGGGACGACGGCTTTGTGCATCAGCTACCTGTTCCCGGTTGTCCGCCACGTCGTTCCGTATTTGGTGGCGCTGGGCGGCATGACGTATCGCCGCTACGCGCTGCTTTCGTATCCGATCGGGCTTGTCTGGACCATCGCGTTTTACTTCCTCGGCTACGTGTTCGGAAACAACGTGGAGGCGATTATCGGGATGATTCGCCAGTACGGCTTCTACGCCTTGCTGGTCATCGTAGTCGCGCTGGCCGCCTGGCTGATCGTGCGCAAGGTCATCGTCAGCAACCGGGCGTTTCGGGCAAAAGGAGAGTAGGCGATGAGACATGAGCAGGTGGCAATCCACAGGCGCAATCGCAATCTGGTGCTTGCGGCCGGATGGCTCCTCGTCCTTGCGGGGTATTTCAGCTACGAGGCGATCGTCGTGGCTGCGGGCGCCCTCGTTTTGAACGGCTATGCCTGGTTTTTGATGCGTGCGGACAAGCGTCTGGCGAAAAAGAAAAGCTGGCGGATTCCCGAGGCCAGTCTCCTTTTGGCCGCTTTTCTCGGCGGAGGGCCAGGCGCATTGGCGGGGATGCTGATTCATCGCCACAAGACCCGGCACGCCTCCTTTTTGTTTTTGGTCCCACTGTTTTGTATGTTGCAAATTGCGCTGGTCGTCTGGATCGGCCGACAATAAAGCAAGAATCTCGTGAGCAACGATGGCGCGAGGTTCTTTTTTTGTTTGGCTGCTTGCAAAAAAGATTACTGTCAGAAAACTCTGAATTGTATATTGCGCATTTCGGGAATCAAGCCTATAATAAGAAGTGTAGTCAACATTATCGAATATTGTTCGATAATATCGAACGAAAAGGAGGAACATGAGCGAGAAGTTTATCCAATCGGTAGATCGAGCCATCGACATCCTGGAGTTGTTTTCTCTCACCGAGCCAGAGCTGAGCGTCAAGGAGATCAGTGATCGCCTGAAGCTGTCGAAAAGCACGGTTCATGGCTTGATGAAAACATTGGAGCACAGGGGGTACCTGGAACAAAAGCCGACCGATCAAAAGTACAAGCTGGGGCTGCGCCTGTTCGAGCTGGGAAATCTGGTCGGCAGTGGAATGGAGCTGCGCAATCTCGCCTATCCGATCATTCAGAGCCTCGTGGCGACGCTGCAAGAGACGGTTCACCTGGTCGTGCTCGACAAAGACGAAGTGGTGTACGTGGAAAAAGTCGAGGCGCCTGCTTCTCTGCGGATGTACTCCATGCTCGGAAAGCGCGCTCCCTTGTACTGTACGGGGGGAGGGAAGGCGTTGTTCGCCTATTTGGACGAGGCGACTGTCGATCACATCTTGCAACAAGCAGATTTGAAAGCGCTTACCCCTTTTACGCTGACCGACCCGGAGGCGATCAAGCGGGAGCTGCAAAAAATTCGCGAGCAAGGGTACGCGATTGACGACGAAGAGATCGAAATCGGCTTGAAATGCGTAGCCGCACCGATTTTCAACCACGAGGGGAAGGTGATCGCCTCCATCAGTTGTGCCGGGCCCAAGCACCGTTTCCCCGACGACAAAATGACGACGTTCATTCAGCAAGTCAAGCATGCCGCACTGGCGCTTTCCAGGCGGTTTGGGTATCGAGGCTGATGGGCAAAAAAAGAGACTTCCCTCTTGTTGGAGCAGTTTTCAAGCGGCCACCCGAAAACACCACAGGGAGAAGTCTGTACAGAACCATTCGTCAACCATACCCAAACCCCTGCCGCCTGTTCGAAGAAATGTGCCGTTTTGCCAGGGAGAGCTGCTGCTTTTGCCGCCCCGGCCGACGATGACGTTGTTTGCAGCAAACCAATCCAAACCAGCCAAAGGGAGCGTGTCGTATCATGAGCACCATCACCAAACCGGTCAACATCTGGAAGTTTATCGAGGAAAACAAGGACAGTTTGAAACCGCCAGTGAACAACAAGGTCGTCTGAAAAATGCCGAGCTGATGATGATGGTGCTGGGCGGCCCGAACAAGCGCCGCGACTTCCACGTCGACCCGTCCGAAGAAATTTTTTACCAGCTCAAGGGCGATTGCTACGTGGAAATCATCAACGCCGAAGGCAAGCGGGAGGTAGTGACGGTGCGCGAGGGGGAAATGTTTCTCTTGCCAGCGAATGTCCCGCATTCCCCGCATCGCGTGGCAGATACGATTGGCCTGGTCATCGAGCGCAACCGCGATCACGGCGAGCTGGAAGACCTCGTCTGGTTCTGCGAAAAATGCGACCACGAGATGCATCGGACACGCGTGCAGTTGACAGATATCGAAAAGCAAGTAAAAGAAGCGATTCATGCGTTCAATGGCAGTGAAGATTTGCGGACATGCAAAAGCTGCGGGCATGTAGCATCCGAGGAAGTGAACGAATGGCAGCCAGAATAGACTTCCTCTGCAGAGGCGGCGGAAGCGATGGCCCGGCTGCAAAACGATTTCATCGCCGACACGGTGCGCCAATATCCCGATCGGTTCATCGGACTCGGAACGGTTCCGCTGCAGGACGTGGACCGCTCGATCCGCGAGCTGGATCGCTGCATTCATCAGTTAGGGCTGAAAGGAATCGAGATCGGCACGAACATCAACGGGCAAAACCTCGACGATCCGGCCTTCCTGCCGTTTTTTGAAAGCTGCGCGAAGTGGGACGTGCCGCTGTTTGTCCATCCGTGGGAGACGCTGGGCCGGGAGCGGATGCCGCGCCTGGACCAAGGCTGGAACGTCTGGCCGCATCTGCGCGTGACAGAGCAGCCGCCAAGCTTCTATACGAAAAACTTTTACTTCGACTCGCTGAGTTACGAGCCGCTGAACATCCGGCTGTTGCTCGAACGGTTCGGCCACGAAATGCGCGACACCGTTTAGTGCGAAGTAAAGCAGATGGACGAGGCGGCGATTCGCCAGTCTGTTTTGGAGATCGTCGAGCAGGTGCAAGCGTACGTTCCCGGCTATCGGCTGAAGCAGGAGCCGCTGTTCGAAGAAAATCGCGTGACCGTATTTCTGGAGGTCGAAGGTGCGGGAGACTACTTCTCGCCCTACGCTGGCAATTTGGACATCATGACGGCTGCGGCTGTGCGGGTGGGAGAAGAGGTCGCCCGTCATCTTTTGGATGGGAGAGGGGTAAGCCTTGGAACAAAATAGCGATCGACCAATCAAAATGACAGAAGTTTGCTTGCGCGACGGCAGCCACGTCGTCGCCCACCAGTTCACGCGCGAGCAGGTGCAGGCCGTCGCCCGAGGGCTGGATGAGGCAGGCGTTCCTTACATCGAGGTGAGCCACGGAGACGGTCTGGGCGGCTCGACGATCCAGTACGGTCGCTCGCTCGTCGACGAAATGGAGCTGATCGAAGCGGCGGTCGCTTCGTGCAGGCAAGCAAAAGTCGCGGTGCTGCTCATACCGGGCATCGGCACGGTGCATGAGCTGAAAGAAGCGCAAAAGCGCGGGGCGGGACTTGTCCGGGTAGCCACGCATGTGACCGAAGCGGACGTCTCGGCGCAGGAGCGGGCAACGCGCAGACAGAGGTGTTGATCGCGGTGCTCGATCGCATGGGCGTCGATCTCGGCATCGACCTGTACAAACTGATGGATGTCGCCGAAGACATCGTCGGTCCAATCATGCCGCATCCGCAGGAAATCCGCAAAGGCAGTCTCGTCATGGGCTATGCGGGAGTGTACTCCAGCTTTTTGTTGCATGCAGAGCGGGCGGGCAAACGCTTCGGCGTCGATCCGCGGGATATTTTGCTCGAAGTCGGCAGACGCAAAGCCGTCGGCGGGCAGGAAGACATGATTATTGATGTGGCGGCTGAGCTGGCGAAGCTGCAAAGGGCGGGGAGATGACAAATGGCAGTGACGCAGGAAGTACAGAGAGAGATGGTCGAATATTTACTTGCGGCATACCGCGAGTGGCGCGAGGTGGAGAAGCTGACAGCCCGCTGCCCCGATTTGCCCATTGCGACGGCCTATGAGCTTCAGCAGCAACTGATTGCGCGCATGGAAGCGGATGGCGAGCGCTGCATCGGCTTGAAGCTGGGCTTGACCAGCCGGGCCAAGCAGCAGATGATGGGCGTGCACGAAGCGATTTACGGCTACTTGACGGACGGGATGCTCGCGCTGGAGTGGGAGCCGCTTTCCTACCGACGCTTCATCCATCCGAAGGCCGAGCCGGAAATCGCGTTTTTGCTCGGGGACGATCTGGCGGGCACAGCCGTTACGAAAACTTCCGCTTCACCCTCCCGGACGTCGTGGCGGACAATTGCTCCTCTTCGGCTTTTCTCGTCGGCAGCAAATGGGTAGCGCCCGACGAATACGATCTCGCCCTGGCTGGTGTGGTCATGAGCAAAAATGGCGTCATACAAACTACAGGCTCTGGAGCGGCCGTGCTCGGTTCGCCCGCAGCGGCGATGGCCTGGGCTGTCAACAAGCTGGGCGAGCGCGGCCTGGGCTTGAAAAAAGGCCAGATCGTCCTGTCCGGCGCGATCACGGAAGCGATTCCGTTCGAGCCGGGGGATGTCATTACGGTCACTGTCGACGGCCTCGGCAGCGTCTCCTTTGGCTGTCAGGCATAGACAGCCAACACGGGCAGCGACTTTTCGGACTGTCGAAAAAGACAGAGGTGGTTTTGATGCCGATTGTACAGGTGTCCATACTGGAAGGGCGAGACAAGGAACAGATCAGGCAAATGATCGAGGGAATTACCCAGGCTGTCACTGCCAGCTTGCAAGTAAAGCCGGACCAGGTCCGCGTGCTGGTAACAGAGCTTCCCCCTTCCCACTGGGGCGTGGGGGGAGTCACAAAAGAACAAACCCGTTTTCTGTAACGGAAATTTCAAGGAGGTTACGATGGCTCAATCATCCATTCCACTCAGCAAAAACTACGCGCAGCAACTGGATGCCCAGGACGAGTTGGCGAAATACCGCGAAGAGTTTTACTTGCTGCCTTCGATGTACCTGGATGGCAATTCCTTGGGACTGATGTCCAAACGAGCGGAGAAAAGCTTGCAGGACATTTTGCAGTCGTGGAAAGAGCTCGGCATTGACGGGTGGACAACCGGCGAGCATCCGTGGTTTTTCCTGCCAGAAAAACTGGGCGAAATGAGCGCATCTCTCATCGGCGCGGAGCCCGAGGAAGTAATCGTCACAGGCTCGACCACGGTCAACTTGCACCAGCTCGCCGCCACCTTTTATCACCCGGAAGGTAAAAGAACGAAAATCATCGCGACCGAGCTTGATTTTCCGACAGACATTTACGCCTTGCAAAGCCAAATCAAGCTGCACGGCTTGGACCCAGAGAAAGAGCTGATTCGCATCGCTTCGCGGGATGGCCATCTGATCGAGGAGGACGACATCATCGCCGCCATGACCGAGGAAGTCGCGCTCGTCATCTTGCCGACCGTGCTCTATCGCAGCGGACAGTTGCTCGATATCGAACGGCTGACCAAAGCGGCGCACGAAAGAGGCATCCTCATCGGCTTTGACGGCTGCCACTCGGTCGGAGCGATTCCGCACTCCTTCAGCAAATGGGGAGTCGACTTCGCTTACTGGTGCAACTACAAATACGTCAACGGCGGCCCTGGCAGCGTCGGAAGCCTGTATGTCAACCGCAAGCATTTTGGTAGAGTGCCGGGCTTGACTGGCTGGTACAGCTCGAAAAAAGACAAACAGTTCGATATGGAGCACACGCTGGATGTATGCGAGACGGCAGGCGCTTATCAACTGGGCACACCGCATATGCTGAGCGTCGCACCATTAATCGGCTCGCTGGAAATGTTCCAGGAAGTCCCAATCGAGAAGCTGCGGGAAAAATCGTTGAAGCTGACCCGCTACATGATGGACTTGATCGAAGTGGAGTTGGCAGGCATGGGCTTTGCCATTGCCAATCCGCAGGAAGACGAGCGCCGCGGCGGCCACGTCAGCCTGGAGCACGAAGAAGCCGTCCGGATTTGCAAGGCGTTGAAGGAGAGCGGCATCATCCCTGACTTCCGCGCTCCGAACATCATTCGCCTCGCTCCGGTTGCTTTTTACAACACGTACACCGAGGTGTGGGAAAGCGTGCAGGTGCTAAAAGCGATCATGCAAGAAAAACGGTACGAAAAATTCGAGAACAAGCGCGGTGTTGTCGCCTAGTCGCTTGGGCAAAGGAGTGTGCGCAATTGTCAAAGCAAAACCATTTTCAGGACATCATGGAGCGTGAAAAAGGGCTGCAGCGCGGGTTAACCACCCGCCAGCTAGCCATGATTGCCATCGGGGGCGCAATCGGTACCGGGCTGTTTTTGGGAAGCGGGATGGCGATTGGCTTTGCCGGGCCGAGCGTGATCGTCAGCTATTTGATCGGGGCGGTCATCGCGCTTTTGCTGATGGGCTGCCTGGCTGAAATGACCGTCGCGCATCCGACGACAGGATCGTTCGGCGCTCACGCGGAGCGCTACGTCAATCCGTGGGCAGGCTTCTCCGTCCGCTACGCCTATTGGTTCAGCCTGGTCTGCGCAGTCGGCACCGAAGTGTCCGCGATATCTGTCTACATGAAATACTGGTTCCCTGACGTGCCGGGCATCGTCTGGATCGTCATTTTCTCAGCCGTACTCCTTTATGTAAACGCTACCAGTGTGAACCTGTTCGGTACTGTCGAATACTGGTTCTCGATGATTAAAGTCGCTGCCATTATTTTGTTCATCGTATTCGGAGCTTATGTCGTATTCGGCGGTAGCGCAAACCCGGAGATCGGTCCGCAAAACTTCACCAACAACGGAGGCTTTTTCCCGAACGGCATGTGGGGCATGTGGATCGCGATCTTCATCTCCTTGTTCTCTTATCTCAGTATCGAAATGATCGCAGTCAGCGCAGGGGAAGCGAAGGAGCCGGAAAAAGCCGTGCCGATGGCGCTGAAATCCGCCGTTGTCCGTCTCGTCCTGTTCTACATCCTGACGCTCGCCCTGATGCTGATGATCGTGCCGTGGCAAAATGCCGGAAGTGATGCGAGTCCGTTTGTCAAAGTATTTCAAATAATCAATATTCATGGTGCGGCCGGGATCATGAACTTCGTCGTACTGACCGCTGCCTTGTCTGCGATGAACAGCCAACTGTACATTTCCACGCGGATGGTATTTTCCTTGGCGCGCGGCGGCTTCGCTCCTGCCAAGCTCGGGGAGCTGAGCAAAAAAGGCGTCCCGGTCAAAGCGCTGGCCTTGTCCACGATCGGGATTGCCATTGCCTCGATTATCAACATCGTCGCGCCAGACCAGTCGTTTGTCGTCATGATTTCGCTCTCCAGCTTCGGCGCCATGTTCGCTTGGTTCATGGTCTTTGTGACGCACCTGTTCTTCCGCCGCAAATGGGAGAAAATGGGCGGGCGCAAGCTCCCGGTGAGAATGATCGGCTACCCGTATCTGACGATTGTCGGAGCTGTTCTTTTGGCTTGCGTCGTACTCTCGACCTGGTTCCAGCCGGAGTTCAAGGACACGTTGACCATGGGCTTCCCGCTGCTTATCGTCATCACGATCGCCTACTTCATCTGGAAAAAGGCAAACCCGGCTGCCTATGAAGCATCCGTGAACATGGGCAAGCAAAGCGAAAGCGACAAGAAAGACATTTCTTCGTAACATCGAGACTTTCTCATAAGAGCGTTGACGAAAAAACAGGCAGGGGGGAATATTCATTGAAAAAGAAACAGACGAAGCGGGTGGTCAGTGCATGGCTTGCCACTGCGCTCGCAGCAGGTGCGCTTTTTCCACTGACGGCAGTGGATGCAGCCGGGGCAACCCAGACCAACAGCTTTGTCGCTTTGCGCACAGGACTGAACGTGAATGCGCCTGACGCACCGCCGCCGTATCCAAAAGGGGAGCACAAGCTGCTGCCAGGCGAACCGACCGAGCCTGCTGCGGGTACGTGGGGGTACGATGGCAAAACGGGCACGTTCAAGCACCCGACGGCTACGCCGGACAACGAAGGGCCGCAGCCTTTTGAGGGAAGCTTGCCGTACTTGGATCAAAACCAGTATCTCAAAAACATGAAGATCGAAGGGTTTTACCCGTATGTGGCGGGCTGGGGCCACAGTTGGCAGGCCACGTTTGACCTGAACGGCCGCCGGTATTTGTACGACTACGAGACGACGATGTACAACGTGTACGACATTACTGACCCGCGCAAGAAGGCGGCAAGTACGGGTATGCGGCCATGGGCGGCTACGGCTTCTGGGTGGTTGACATCAGCGACCCGAACAACATGAAAGCCGTGTCCCACATTGACATGCCGATGAGCGTGAGCGGAACCGAAGGCGACAACATCGACGTGACCAAGGTCGAGACGACGGGAATGGTCTACTACAGCGGCTATGCGGCGATTCAGCCGGGCACGCCTAGCCAGACCGTGATGCCGTATGCGTTCTACAACGCGGGTGTGCAAGTGTTTGACCTGAAAGACCCGAACAAACCGACGATTGGCGCTTACTTTGTGCCGAAAATGTCCGGTGAGTATTTGCGCAACGACGGCAGCGGTATTGAGCAGAGCGAGCATTCCAACCCGGTGCACAGCATTTTCGTCGAGTGGGACCGCAACCTGATCTGGGCCTTCTCCAACCACGGCATTTACGTTCTTTCCACTCCGCTGCTGGGAGAGCCGGTAAAAGGCTTGCCCGCAAGCAAACAATAAGTCGAGCGCAGCTATATGAGAGAGGTCCGACATCTGTCGGGCCTTTTTCGTTTCTTCGCATAAAATGGGTTTTCATTTCCTTTCTTGGGCACACTATCCGTACTCGAAATCGCATGCCCACGATCTAGGAGGGGAAAGCGTTGAGCCAGTTTTGGAAAGCGTGGCAAAAGCGGAAGGAAACCCTTCAGGAGAAGGCGTTACACCATCATGCCGATCGAAGCATGGAAAGTGTCTCGGATATAGAGCTTTCGTTGGATGTGGACGAAAACATCATCATGATCGAGAAAGAGCTGGGAAAATGCGACGACCTGGTCGTCCGCCGCTTTCGCGACAAGCGCGACACCGATTGCGCCATCGTTTTTCTCGACGGGATGGTCGATCGCAACATCATCAGCGAGTTTATCATTGTGTACATGTCCGATCCGAAAATTCCCGACGACCTCCCGGCATCCAATGAGCTGGAGTCGACGGACGGGCTGAGACAGGTCATTCGCAACATCTTGTCAGGAAGCGCCGTGCTCATGCGCAATGGCGACAACAAAGCGTATTTGAACAACACGCGGGGCTGGGACCGCCGAAGCGTCGACGAGCCGCAGACCGAGTCTGTCGTGCGCGGGCCGCGGGACGGCTTTTGCGAGACGCTCTGCGTCAATTCCGCCTTGATCCGGTTTCGCCTGAAAGACCCGAACCTGAGAGTGCGCCATATGGTGATCGGCCAACGGACGCAGACAGATGTTTACGTCATGTACATTGATGGCCTGGCCCATCCGCTGCTGGTGCAAGAAATGCTGGCGAGATTGGAGAAAATCAACGTCGATTCGATTTTGGAGAGCGGCTACATCGAGCAACTGATTCAGGACCGCCGCTGGTCGCCCTTTCCGCAGATTCAAAATACGGAGAGGCCGGACAAGGTCGTGGCAAACTTGCTGGAAGGCAAGGTGAGCATTCTGGTGGACGGAACGCCTTTTGCCTTGATTGCCCCGGCGGTTTTTTCCCAGTTTTACCAAAGTCCAGAGGATTATTACGAGCGGTTTTACATCGCGACGTTGCTGCGATTTATCCGCATTATCAGTATTACGATTGCGCTGCTGTTGCCTTCGCTCTACATCGCCTTTAGCTCGTTTCATCCTGAGATGATTCCTTCCCGGCTCGTCATCGCGATGGCGGCAGGGAGATCGACGGTGCCGTTTCCTTCGCTGGTAGAGGCGCTGTTCATGGAGCTGGCGATTGAGATTTTGCGGGAGGCGAGCGTCCGGCTGCCAGGGCCGATCGGACCTACGATCGGGATCGTCGGGGCGCTGGTGGTCGGGGAGGCAGCCGTATCCGCGGGTCTGGTCAGCCCTGTCATGGTTATCATCGTGGCGGTGACGACCATCGGTTCCTTTGCTTCGCCCAGCTACAGTGCGGCGATTGCCATTCGGATGCTGCGCTTCCCGGTCATGCTGCTCGCAGGAATGTTCGGCCTGTACGGAATCATGCTGTTTTTGATCGTCATCCTGATTCATTTGTCATCGCTCAAGTCGTTCGGCGTGCCCTACATGTCGCCGCTTAGCCCGTTGAATCTGAAGGGGATGAAGGATTTGTTCATCCGTGCGCCCCATCACTTGTTGAGAACTCGCCCGACGATGTTTCACATCCAGGATGAAATCCGCATGAGAGAGGATGAAAAACCGTGAGCAGGCAGGACGTGAGCAGCCGACAACAAACGTTTTCCTTGTGGCAGCAGACGTCCTTGATTACCAGTACGCTGATCGGCGTAGGCATTTTGACATTGCCGCGTTCCACCTCAGCCATCTTGTATGAAGCGGGCTGGATGTCGCCTGTATTCGGTTCCGTCATTGCCTTTGTGTCTGTCTGGATGATCGCAAAGCTCAGCCAGCGTTTTCCGGGAATGACCTTCGTCGAGTACAGCACGATCGTCTGGGGGGCCAAAAAAAATTCGCGGCTGGGCAAGTGGCTCAGCTTCCCCTGGATTCTCGCCTATCTCGGCTTCATGTACCTTGCGACCGGGATTGTCTCCCGCATCTTTGGCGAAGTCGTAGTGACTTCCGTTTTGCTCGACACACCGCTGGAAGTCATCATTATTACCATGTTTGCGCTGGCATTCATCCTCACGTTGCACGATCTGGATGTCGTGGCCCGGATCAATGAGCTGTTGCTGCCGCTCGTTTTGCTCCCTGTGCTGTTCATTGCGCTCGCCTCGTTTCAAAAAGCGGAGTGGAACAATCTGCTGCCGCTTTTTCGAGCGACCGGCCCGTCGCTGCTCAAGGGAGCTTACGAAGCGGTCTACTCTTTTTCCGGCTACGAAATCATGCTCATTTTTTTCGCCTACGCGCACGAAAACAAGAGCAAAGTAAAAGCTGGTTTTTACGGCATCGCGATCACGCTGGTCGTCTACACCTTGATCGTAGTGGCGGGCATCGTCGTCTTCGGCTACGAGGAGCTGCAGCGCGTAGCCTGGCCAACCTTGGAGCTGGTGAAGACCACACAGGTACCGGGACTGATTTTGGAAAGGCTGGAATCCGCCTTTCTGGCCGTGTGGGTAACGGCTGTTTTTACTACCGTGGCCAACGCCTACTACGCTTTCATTTACGGCTTGCGCCAGTTGTTCAACAGAGGGATGGGTTTTCAGCGAATCCTCTCGGCAGTCATGTTCATCCCCCTTTACTTTATCGCGCTGTGGCCGCAAAACATCGTAGAACTGTTTCGGATCAGCTCCTATTTGGGCGTTTACAGCCTCATCCTCAATTTGGGGATCCCTATTCTCTATTTGACAATGCTTTTCATCCGGGACCTGGGGCGAAAACAAAAGGAGAGGAATGCAGATGGCTAAAGGATGGCTTGGGCTGGCAGTTCTGTGCGTGTGCGTCTCTCTTTTGACGGGCTGCTGGGACAGAAGGGAGCTGGAGGAGCGCACTTCCGTACTTGCCATTGCGGTAGATATGGTAGAGGGACAAGAAGAGTTGTACAGATTGACTGTGCAAATTCCGATCCCGATCAAGATCGCCGGAAGCAGCGGACAAGGCGGCGGCGGAAATGCCGATGCGGTCAAGATCATGAGCGTGACGGGCCGGACGATTCTCGATGCCAACAACAATCTGCAAATTCGGCTGAACCAGAAGCTGTTTTTGGGCCATACCCGCGTGCTTGCCGTCAGTGAAGAAGTAGCGAGAAAAGGCATCGGCGACATTATGGACAGCTTTCGCCGGGAGCCGCAAATCCGCCGCCTGATGTGGCCGATCGTCGTCAAGGGGGAAGCGGCCACCTTGCTCAAAATCAAGCCGCAGCTCGCGCAAGTCCCCGTCGTGTTTCTGATGGACCTGATCGAAAACGGAGCGAAGATGGGCACGATTCCCGATCAGACGCTGGGAGACTACTTCAACCAGACCTCGAACAAGACGATGGAGCCTTTTCTCAACTACGTTCAGGCGAGCGCGACCGAGGTACGCTGGAGAGGCGTGGCCGTCTTTCGCGGGCACAAAATGGTAGGGACGCTCAACGAAGTGCAGTCGTGGTCGTTTTTGCAACTGCGAAACGAAGAGCGCGGGGGCGATGTCGTCATCCCGCTGCCCGGTACGGACAACGGCTATGTGACATTCCGGCCTCACTTTGTCAAAACGAGACTGGATTTGAAAGGAAGGAACAACAAAGGGGCGCTTGCCGCGATGTTTTCCTGCGAGCTGCAGGGAGATATCGTGGAAGTGACCGCCAATACGAACATGTCCCCGGAAGTTTTCATCCAGAAAATGCAGGGCTTGATTAAAAAGGAGATGGAGGAACGGGCGAAAAAGCTGTTTCACCAGTTGCAAAAGGAGTACAACAGCGACATTTTGAAGCTCGGGCTGGCGCTTCGAGCGCACCACTACCGGGATTACTGGGAGAAGCACGACTGGAAGAAGGATTTTAAAAATTTTCCAATTGGCGTTGACTATACGATCAAAATTCGCCGTTTAGGTATGGAAATGCAATAGGAGCCGATAAAGATGGGAAATCAAAGGGGCAACATCAGTACATGGCAACTAATCGCAATCCTGATTAGCTCGATGATCGGGGTGGGAATCCTTACCTTACCGCGTACCGCCAGCACGGAACTGCAGGAAGTGGGCTGGCTGGGGCCTCTCGTTGGCGGGTTGATTGTGGTTATCCCTCTTATGGCGATCATCTATTTGAGCAGGCAGTATCCAGGACTGACCTTTGTAGAGTACGGCCCGCTCGTCTTTGGCGGCCATCGGCACCCGTGGTTGGGAAAAATTCTCAACATCCCGTGGGTGCTTTTGTACCTCCTGTTTCAATTTTTGAATACGGCGATGGTCGCCCGCGGGTTTGGCGAGGTCATTGTCACGTCTGTCCTGCTGGACACGCCCCTTGAAGTGATTTTGCTGACTTTGCTTTTGATCGTCTTGTACTTGTGCATGCACGAGTTCGAGGTGCTGGTCAGGGTCAACGAGCTGTTGTTTCCGATCATGTTTGTGCCGATCCTCATCATCCCGTACGTGACGATCAACAGTGCGAACTGGTACAATCTGCTGCCGCTGCACATTGATTCATGGCAGGGAGTGGCCAGCACCGCGATTGGAACGTTTACGATGTACACGGGATTTGAGCTGATGATGATCTACTTCGGGCTGGCGATGCCGGGAGCGCGGATTTCGCTGGCGGCCTGGAGCGGGTTTGCCTTCACGATCGTGTCGTATGTGCTGACCGCTGCGGCGGGCATCGTGGTGTTTGGCTACGAGGAGTTGCAGCATCTGATCTGGCCGACGCTGGATATGGTCAAAACCGCGCAACAAACCGGCTGGTTTCTGGAACGGATAGAGTCGGCTTTTCTCACGATCTGGATGGCGTCCGTGTTTACGACGTTCGGCAACATGTACTACTCGATGATTTTCGCCACGCGGCTGTGGTTGAAAAAAGGGATCCGCTTTCAGCGAATCATCGCGCTGATCTTCTTCTTCCCGCTTTTTTACGTCGCGCTGTGGCCGCAAAACATCGTCGAATTTTTTGCCTACGCCCAAAAGCTGACGTATTTCAGCTACTTGCCAACGGTGCTCTTTCCGATTTTGCTGGCTGTGCTTCAGTTGATTCGTTCGCGCTCCTCGCAGCAGGTGGCAGAAGACAAAAAGGGAGAGACGTAGTGGCGTCTCTCCCTTTTGCTCGTGTTCGGTTGGCTTTCCAATTAAATCGGCTTTTCCGCTTGAGCGGGCAGATGGGAAGCGATAGTTTCGACCATCTCCTGGCGGGAGGAAGCATCGCTGTTTTGCCACAGCACTTCAAACAGGACGCCGAGACCAGGCAAGGTTTTTTCCTGGCCGCTTGCGATCGCATCGCTGATCGTTTCTTCTACCGCTCCGGAATCCGAGCCTTGCATTTTGTACATGATCGCTTGACGCAAATTGAGCGAGGCAATGTTCATACCTTAGCCAGCACCTCTCTTGTGAGAATAAATTCATGAGTTAGTATTTGTCTTCGCCGGATTGCTCATACCCCTTTGTCGCGAAGCGATTTCATTGGACACGGGCATCTTTTGGTTTCGCCTGTGCAAAGCTACGCTGTCTAATGCTATAATGCAAGTTATTGGATATAGGATCGAAGGAGAAGATCAGCATGTCAAAACAGTTTGCCATCATCGGAATGGGCCGTTTTGGTTCCAGTGTTGCCAGGACGCTGTACGAGATGGATTACGAAGTCATGGGCATTGATGAAAACGAAGAGCGCATCAATGAAAATATTCAGTATGTCACCCACGCTGTCGCGGCTGATTCGACAGATGAACGCGCCTTGAAGGAAATCGGCATTCGCAACTTCGACGTAGTGGTCGTGGCGATCGGGGTCGACATTCAGGCGAGCATCCTCACTGTCTTGACGCTGAAGGAGCTGGGCGTGAAAAAAATCGTCGCCAAAGCGCAAAATGAGCGGCACGGACAAGTGTTGTACAAAGTAGGGGCCGACCGCGTCGTTTTCCCGGAGCGGGACATGGGCGTGCGTGTGGCGCACAATCTCATCTCCGCAAACGTCCTCGACTTTATCGAGCTGGCGGAGGACTACAGCGTGGCAGAGGTCGTCGTATCGTCCAAGCTGGTCGGGCAAAACTTGAGACAGCTCGACATCCGCAGAAAGTACGAGGTCAACGTCATCGCGATCAAAAGCGGGGACAAATTCAACATCGCTCCAAGCCCGGATGAAGTGATCCAGTACGGAGACGTTCTTGTTGTAATCGGAAACAACAAAGACTTGAAAGCATTTGAGGAGCGGGCATAACGATGGCACATGAAATCATTACTTCAGTTCAAAATCCGCTGGTGAAAAGACTGCACCAGTTGCTCGATAAAAAAGGCCGGGAGGAGCAGGGACGCTACCTCGTCGAAGGCGCGCATCTGGTGGAGGAGGCGCTGAACAGCGGGGCGGAAGTGACGACCATCCTGTACGATCAGGAGCGCAGCCTCGATCCCGCCTGCCAGCGGGCATTGGCGAACCATCCCCAGGCTACGCAAGTAATCGCGGCGTCCGCTGCGGTTTTGGCCAAGCTGTCGGAAACGAAATCGCCGCAAGGAATCGTCGCGGCAGTGAAGAAGACGGCGAGTCAGTGGGACGAATGGGTTGACAAGCTGTCAGCCAAGGAAAATGCCCTGCTTTTGTTCCTCGATGAAATCCAGGACCCGGGCAATTTGGGCACGATTTTGCGAACGGCAGAGGCCGCCGGTGTGGATGGAGTCGTGCTGGGCAAGGGCAGCGTCGACATTTACAACGGAAAAGTCGTGCGGGCCACGATGGGCGCCATGTTCCGCCTGCCTGTCTTTTCGCGGGAGCTCGCTGCCACGGCAAACGAGTGGAAGCAGCAAGGCGGGCGTGTCCTCGTCTCGTCCTTGGCACAAGACAGCGTGTCCTACGATCAGGCGAATTATTGCGGCAAGATCGCGCTCGTCATCGGCAACGAAGGCCGAGGCGTGTCCAAAGAGATGCTGGCCTGCGCCGACCAGCTCGTGCACATTCCGCTGTACGGCAAAGCGGAATCGCTGAATGCCGCCGTCGCGGCGGGCATTTTTGTGTATGAAGCGCAGCGCAACAGAAGACAGTGACAGCAAAGCAGGGATACTGGGGAAAAGAGTCCAGTGTCCCTGTTTTTTTTCGTGTGAATTTTGGGAGGGCGATCAGCAGGGCAAGGTGAAAGGGGGCGTGCTGTAGTTTCTGGATGGTGCGATTTAGCTCGCGTGGCATTACAGTTTGCGCGGTATCACAGCCCGCGCCGCCTTACTGTCCGCGTCGCGCCTCGCAGGCCGCCGCGCCTCGCAGCCCGCGCCGCTTTGCAGCCCGAGCCGCCTCCCAGCCCGCACCGCCTCACGCCGCATCAAAGTCCGCACCTCACCACCACCGACACCCTACCTCACCGCGCTTCTCATTCCCCGGTTTCCCCCACTTCCGCAAAGTACCCGATGAGAAAGTCGCGAAACTTACGCGCAGCAAGCGATAAGTACCGCTTCTCGTTCCAGGCAATCTGGAAATTGCGCTGGCACACGGGAAACTCAATCCGCAGCAGGTTCAGCGGGGAGCCCGGGCCTCCGCAGTTGCCTACGAGCGCGACGCCTAGCCCCGCCCGGACGAGGCTGGCAATGGCGGTAGGCTCGTCGACCCGGCAGACGAAGTTAGGCGTGATCCCGGCTTCTCGGAAAAACAAATCGTTCATTTTTTGAAAAGGAAACCCTTCCTTGTACCCGATAAACGGGTCCTCCGCCAGTTCGCTCAAGCGAACGCTTTTCCTCCCCGCAAACCGATGTCCGTGGGGAACGGCCAGGTACACTTCTTCTTTCAGGAGGGACACCGTGCTAATGTCGGGCCGATTGATTGGCAGCGCTGTAAAGCACATGTCGACTTCGCCAGCCTCCACCAACTGCGTCATTTCTTCCATCGAAGCTTGCGTAATCCGAAAGCTGACTTCCGGATACAGCGCGAGAAACTCGCCCAGCGCATCCGTCAACCGATCCAGCGTCGACGTGGCGAGGTGAATGCTCCCTTGTTCAAGTCCGGCCAGCTCGGACACTTCTTTTCTGCCTTCTTCCAGCAGGGTGAGCGCCTTTTCGACTTTGTCCAGAAAAGCTTTGCCGAACGCATTCAGACGAATCCGGCCTCTGTGTCGGTCGAACAAGGGAACTCCCAAGTCTTCCTCCAGCCTCGAAATCGTCTTGCTCAGCGCAGGCTGCGCGATGCACAGCTCCTGGGCTGCCTTCGTCATGTGCTCCGTCCGGGCTACCGTGCGAAAATAGTGCAACTGCAACAACTCCATGCGCATGCTCTCCTTTCCTATATACCTGAGTATATGATCTGTATGATTTAAGATATATTTTTGTTTATATGTAAGTGATTGTAAAATAAAGCATGCAAGGAGCACAACACACTTTGGCTCAACGTCTCCCAAGTGACTCGCTGGGCAGTGTCAGAGTGGAAGAGTGGACAGAGGGGAGGCTGAGCGTCCAGAAAGGTGCCGCCCACCAGCAAACAGCCTAGCGAAAATTCGCCCCACACCTGCCTCGCGCGCCCGTTTCCATCCAGCTTTCCTGGTTCTTGGGGCGCTCTGCACGAGCATAGTATGGTTTTGTTATATGCCTATGTGCCGTAGCCGTATGGTGATAGGCAACGCGGAAGGAACAGGAAAGCCGCTCAAAAGGTGGAGGACACGAAGCGAACAAACATCGAATGATGGGAGGATTCTTCATGAAACAATTGCAAATTGGCATTATTTTGGGAAGCACGCGCCAAGGGCGGGTAAGCCCGCAAGTCGCAAACTGGGTGAAAGGCATTGCCGATGGCCGCGGAGATGCGATGTATGAAATTGTAGATATCGCCGAGTTTCAATTGCCTTTTTTCGGGGAAGGCACAGGCAATGAGCCTGGCCTGGTCGCTTGGTCCAAAAAGCTTTCCAGCTTGGATGGATTCGTGTTCATCGTCCAGGAGTACAATCACAGCATCACGGGAGCATTGAAAAACGCGCTGGATTCGGCACGCACGGAATGGAACAACAAGGCTGCGGGCATCGTCAGCTACGGATCGACGGGCGGGGCGCGTGCAGCCGAGCATTTGCGCGGAATTTTGGGAGAGCTGCTCGTGGCAGACGTCCGCGCGCACCCGACATTTTCGATCTTTGCCGATTTCGAAAATTTCCAAACATTCAACCCCGCCGAACTGCACGTAGATAAAGTAAACGCCATGCTAGACGAACTGATTGCCTGGAGCGGCGCATTAAAAACATTGCGTTAAACGTTGTTACCCAATCCGGAAAAATATAGGAGAGTTGCACAATGAGAGCAGCAGCATTTCGTTCAATAGGCGGACCAGAGGTCATGGAGGTCATGACGTTTCCCGATCCGCAGGCGGGTCCGGGGCAAGTTAGGGTCCGCGTGAAAACGGCCGGGGTAAAGCATTACGATTGCGCGATCCGAAGCGGCTGGACACCCCAAGGCATTTCCGTAAAGCTTCCGCAAATTCCCGGCAACGAGTTCGCTGGCATCGTGGACCAGGTAGGCGAAGGCGTTAAAAAGTCCGCCTCCCCTTGCTTGGCGAGCTCAGCGCTGACAGCCGCGAACTGATCTGCCGCCCGCTCGCACAAAACAAAAGGCAAAAAGGCGAGAGCCGTTCAGAGAAAACCATTCTCCGGCGCTATGCCTCCCGCTTCTCCCTGCGCCATGCAAAAGAAAAAAAGGCATTCCAACAACAAAGTTGAAATACCTGCATTCATGCCGCTATCAGCCGATCTTTTGCTCGCTTTTTTTCTCTTTAAATTCCTCGCGCGCCAGTTGCCACTGATCCTGCGCCATGCGGATGATACCGCTCTCAATCGTATGGTTGCGAAAAGCGAGCGCCTTGCCGAAATATTTGATCGCCAGTTCGAATTTTTCCAGACGGCGGTACAGCTCGCCGATCAGGTACAGCAGTCTGACCTCGGACATTTCCTTGTCACCGTGGGCATAGTCGGAGTGAATGTACGATTCCTCGTACTCGTCGACCGCCATCGCGATGAAGCGCAGCTCTTCCGGGAGATTGTCCATGTAGCGGTACAGCCAGGCGAGCCGCAAGTACAGGCCCGCTTTGACCGAGTGCGGCTGATCGGTCAGCTCGGCGGCGTAAATCGCCAGCTTGTAGCTGACAATCGCTTCCTGCACCTTGCGAATGGAGCCGAAATCTTTTGGCTGCCACTTCATGGAGATGTGCTCCTCGACGGCCTGTTTTTGCCACGGAGCGAGCTTGCTTGTGAACTGATCGGTGAAGGCGAAGCCGCATACCGGGCAGACGTTGACGGTATATAAAATCGGATTCAGCGACTGCTCCTTGAACGTGGTATAGAAGTCGCTGTCGCGGTGAATCATGGTAAGAGCGCCGGTTCTGATCCGTTTGGTGGAAAAAGTCGCTTGGCAATGCCGACAGACGCATGTCTTATCATAAAGGGCCGTAACCTTCTCGATCATGTCAAAAGTCCCCTTTCGGATTTGCGAAAATCGAACTAGGGAGAACAAGTGATATGTAACATTTGTATAATTGAAAGTTCTCTCTTGTTGCGCTATAATTTTCCTACATCTCGATTATAACGCAAAGCGATGACGGAGACTAGTACGCAGGTCCTATCTGTTTTTCAGGGAGAAGGTGCCACAGACTGCGAGCATCTTTAGCACGATAGCTGCCGAATTCACTCCGAAGCCGCACTCTGAACCGCTTTCGCGCAGTAGGAGCAGCCGGGTCATTCCCGTTACCAATGAGCTGAAGTGAGACAGAAGTCTCGTTCGCTGTTAGTGATATTGTCACAGCTTTGTCACGAAAGCGAGCCGTCTGTCTAACAAGGGTGGTACCGCGAGAAAAAAGTAACTCGTCCCTTTTTGGGGCGGGTTTTTCTTTTTTTATCTACAGAAAAAAGGAGCGATACGAAGTGCAAACTCGGTTGCAAGAAATGAAGGAGTCCGCGCTGGGGCAAATCAGCCAGGTGACGGAAGCTGCACAACTTCAGGAGTTGCGCGTCAAATATTTGGGGAAAAAGGGCGAGCTGACAGAACTGCTGCGCGGGATGGGCAGCCTGTCTCCCGAAGAGCGTCCGGTAGTCGGGCAACTGGTCAACGAAGTGCGGGAAGCGCTGGAGACAGCTTTTTCCAGCAAGCAGCAGGCGATTGAAGAAGCGGCGCTGAACGCGAAGCTGTCGTCCCAGACGGTAGACGTAACCTTGCCAGGGCGTCCGGTGCCTGCCGGAACGATGCACCCGCTCTCCCGCATCATCGAGGAGATCGAAGACATTTTCATCGGTCTGGGCTTCGAGGTGGCAGAAGGACCAGAAGTGGAGATGGACCACTTCAACTTCGAAATGCTCAACCTGCCAAAAGACCATCCGGCGCGCGACATGCAGGATACGTTTTACGTGACGGACGAAATTTTGATGCGCACCCATACGTCTCCGGTGCAGGCGCGGACGATGCTGAAAAAAGAAGGCAAGACGCCTGTGAAGATCATCTGTCCCGGAAAAGTGTATCGCCGCGACGATGACGATGCGACCCACTCCCACCAGTTCACGCAGATCGAGGGCCTCGTGGTTGACAAAGGCATCGGCATGAGCGATCTGAAAGGGATTCTGCTGACGTTTGCCCGCCAAATGTTCGGGGAAAACCAGCAAATTCGCCTGCGTCCGAGCTTCTTCCCGTTCACCGAGCCTAGCGCAGAGGTCGACCTGCAATGCTTCAACTGCGGCGGTCACGGCTGCCGCGTGTGCAAGCAAACGGGCTGGATCGAGATTTTGGGCTCCGGCATGGTGCACCCGCGCGTGCTGGAAATGGCCGGCTACAATCCGCAGGAAGTCAGCGGCTTTGCTTTCGGAATGGGGGTAGAGCGTATCGCGATGCTCAAATACGGGGTGGAGGACATCCGCCATTTTTATACCAACGACGTTCGTTTCCTGCGTCAGTTCAACCGAGGCTAGAGAGGAGAGGCAAAGATGAAGGTATCGTATCAATGGTTATCCGAATACGTCGATCTGAGTGGAACGACGCCCCAGGAGCTGGCTGAGAAGCTGACTCGCAGCGGGATTGAGGTAGACGCAGTAGAATCGCGCAACGCAGGTGTTTCCGGTGTAGTGATCGGGTATGTCAAAGAACGCAGCAAGCACCCGGACGCTGACCGTCTGAGCGTATGCGTGGTCGATGCGGGGCAAGGCGAAGACCTGCAAATCGTCTGCGGAGCGCCAAACGTAGACAAAGGGCAAAAAGTACCCGTCGCGCTGATCGGCGCAAAACTGCCCGGGGGCCTGAACATCAAGCGCTCCAAGTTGCGCGGCGTGGAATCCCAGGGCATGATTTGCTCGGCAAAAGAGTTGGGGCTAAACGACAAGCTGCTGGCAAAAGACCAGCAGGAAGGCATCATGGTGTTGCCGGAGGATGCGGAAATCGGTATGGACGCAGTCTCCTACCTCGGGCTGGACGACTACGTGCTGGAGCTTGGCCTGACGCCAAACCGCTCTGACTGCCTGAGCATGCTCGGCGTTGCCTACGAGGTGGCCGCTATCTTGGGCAAAGAAGTGGTGCTGCCGCAAATCGAGCTGACCGAAGACGGCGGGGAGAACCCGCTGGAAGTTACGATCGCAGCCGAAAACGAATGCTACCAATACCACGGCCGCCACTTCACGAATGCCAAAATTGCGTCTTCCCCGCAATGGATGAAAAATCGCCTGATGGCAGCAGGCATTCGCCCGATCAACAACGTGGTAGACGTCACCAACTACGTTTTGCTGGAGTACGGGCAGCCGCTGCACGCGTTTGACGCGGCGCAGGTTCAGGATCGCAAAATTGTCGTCCGCCTGGCAAACGCAGGGGAAAAGCTCGTTACTTTGGATGACCAGGAGCGCGAACTGGATGAGCAGACTCTCTTGATCGCCGACCCGGCAAAAGGCTTGGCCATCGCCGGCGTGATGGGCGGAGCCAACTCCGAGATTACGAACGAGACGAAGGAAATCATTCTCGAAGCCGCCTGGTTTACGCCAAAAACAGTCCGCCGCACCGCCCGCACACTCGGCATGCGCACAGAAGGCTGCGTCCGTTGGGAAAAAGGCGTCGATCAGGCGCGCGTGCAGGAAGCGGGAGAGCGTGCCGCTGCTTTGATCCAGCAACTGTCCGGGGCCAGCGTGTCCAAAGGCATCCGCTCCGCAGTCGTAAACGAAGCGAAGCCGGCCGTTGTCACCGTGACTTTGGACAAAATCAATCAACATCTGGGAACGAGCCTGTCTGCCGCAGACGTTTCCCCGATTTTTACGCGTTTGCAATTTCCGTTCACAACCGAAGGCGAAAGCTGGACCGTTACCGTGCCGACGAGACGCGGCGACATTACACTGCCGGAAGATTTGGTGGAGGAAGTGGCGCGTCTGTACGGCTACGATAACATCCCGACCAGCCTGCCGACTGGCTCGACCACGCAAGGCCAACTGACGCACGAGCAAAAGCTGCGCCGCACGATCCGTCACCATCTGATCGGCACGGGCTTGAGCGAGGCGATTTCCTACGCACTGGTGCACCCGGACCGCGTGGAGGCAGTTGCGGGTCTGCATCAGGAAAAAGTAAGCCCGGTGTCCCTCTTGATGCCGATGAGCGAGGAGCACAGCACACTGCGCACCAGCCTCGTTCCAAGTCTGTTGGAAACCGTCGCCTACAACAAAAATCGGCAAAATCACGACGTCGCCATTTTTGAGCTGGGCCGCGTGTTTTTGACGCGCGAAGAGTCGCTGACGCAGCTTCCGGAAGAGCGTCTGTACGTGGCAGGTGCGCTGACAGGGCAGCTTTTGCCGCAAAACTGGATGGGCGCGAAACAGCCTGTAGACTTTTATCAGGTCAAAGGGATTGTCGATTCGCTCCTGGCGCGCCTGGGCATCCGCACAGCCCAGTACAAAGCGGCAGCGGACATTGCCGGCATGCACCCAGGCCGTACAGCGGAAGTATGGGCAGGCGACAAACGATTGGGCTATCTGGGGCAAGTACACCCAGGTACGGAAAAAGCGTACGATCTGTCTGAGACGTACGTGTTCCAGTTGGATGTGGCTGTGCTGATCGAGGCGGCTGCCGAGGTTGGACACTACAGCCAGTTGCCTAAGTTCCCGGCTGTAACGCGCGACCTGGCGCTGGTCGTAGACCGCAGCGTGCCTGCGGGTGCGTTGGAAGCGACCATTCGCGAAGCGGCGGGCGAGCTGCTGGAATCGTTGACCTTGTTCGATGTGTACACAGGCGAGCGGATTGCACAGGACAAGAAGAGCATGGCGTTTGCTCTCGTGTTCCGCCACGCGGAGCGCACTTTGCAGGATGAAGAAATCCAGCAGGTGACAACCGCTGTTGTCGAAGCGCTGAAAAACAATACGGGTGCCGAACTGCGGATGTAAGATGGCTTGACGAACTCTGACATTTTCAGTAACCTAAAAAGGATACAGTAGAGCAAAGGTCGCAGTAGGGAGGAACCCCTCGTGCAAGGTGATGGGAAAAATCGTTTGACGGTGGATATCTTCGGCCAACAATACCGGCTCAGTGGCAAGGCAAGTGTCAATCACATACGCATGGTGGCCGGTTTCGTTGATGACAAGATGAACGAAATCGCGAACGGCAACCATCGACTGGACACCGCTAAAATTGCCGTACTCTCTGCGGTAAACATCGCGGATGAATACTTCCGCTTGCGGCAGGAGTACGAAGAACTGCTGAAGATCCTTCAGGAAGATGCAAATGATAAGCCGATAGATTAAGGAGAAAAGAGGGGCGCTGGCCTCTCTTTTCGCGTTGTGCGGCAAAAGCTTGGACAAAAAGGAGGGGCAACTCATGGAAGTGGGCAACCAACTGACTACAGATAGCGAAGACTGGACGCTGGCAGAAAAAAACGAGAAACTGGGAGCGGTCTTGCGCGAAATGGGGACAGTGCTGGTGGCGTTTTCAGGCGGCGTGGACAGCACGTTTTTGCTGGCGAGGGCGGTTGAGGAACTGGGCGAGGCAGCGATTGCCGTGACTGCCGCTTCGGAAACGTTTCCCACCCGCGAGTTTGAGGCGGCGAAGCGGCTTGCCGCCCAGCTTGGCGCACGGTTTGTCACAACGGAAATTCGCGAGATGGAAAATCCGAATTTTGTGTCCAATCCGGTGAACCGCTGCTTTTATTGCAAAGACGGCCTGTACGAGCATTTGGGCCGGATGGCCGAAGAAAACAAATGGAAGGCAGTCATTTGCGACGGAGCGAACATGGACGATCGCGGCGACTACCGTCCCGGTCGGATGGCTGCCGCCCAGCGCGGTGTGCGCAGCCCGCTGCAAGAGGCCGGGTTTTACAAAGACGAGATCAGGGCGCTGTCCAAGGAAATGGGGCTGCCTACGTGGAACAAACCGTCCTTTGCTTGTCTTTCCTCCAGGATTCCCTACGGCTCGGAGATTACGCTGGAAAAAATCGACCAGATCGACCGGGCGGAAGGCTATCTGCTCAGCCTTGGCTTTCACCAGGTCAGGGTGCGCCACCACGACACGATTGCGCGCATTGAGGTCAGCCCGGCGGATTTCAGCCGCCTGCTCGCACACCACGTCGAGATCAACAGGACGCTTCAGGAGATCGGCTTTTCCTACGTGACGCTCGATTTGTTCGGCTATCAGACGGGCAGCATGAACGCCGTGCTGGGAACGGAAGTGAAAAAACAGCATGGATGACGTCAAACGCATTTTGCAGCAAGTCGCTTCCGGACGGTTGAGCGTGGAGCAGGCCGAGGAGCAGCTTTCCGGGATCAGCCGCCTGGACTACGCCACTCTCGATCTGGCGCGTTCAGCGCGGACGGGATTTCCCGAAGTCGTCTACGGAGAGGGCAAAAGCGCCAGTCAGCTCGTCGGGATTATGGAACGGCTGCGCGAGCATCAAAAGCTCGTTTTGGTCACCAGGGCAAGCGAGCAGCAAGCAGACAAAGTCCGGAAGCGGTGGCCAGACGTCCAGTACATAGCAGAGGCGCGCTTGCTTTTGTCCACAAAAGAGCCGCTCGTGCCGGAGCGTGATGGCTACGTCGCGGTCGTGGCAGCGGGCACGTCAGACTGGCAGGTGGCGCAGGAAGCGGCCTGGACGGCGCGCTGCTTTGGCAGTGAGGTCAAGGTGATTGTCGATGTGGGGGTCGCCGGAATCCATCGGCTGTTCCAGCGCCTGGAGGAGATCAGGGGTGCCAGCGTCATCGTCTGTGTGGCCGGCATGGAGGGGGCGCTCGCCAGCGTACTGGCTGGACTCGTCGACAAGCCGGTTATCGCGGTGCCTACGAGCGTCGGCTACGGCGCCAGCTTTGGCGGCGTTTCGGCGCTGTTGACCATGCTCAACTCGTGTGCTAACGGAGTCGCGGTAGTCAATATCGACAATGGCTTTGGCGCAGGCTACCTGGCTGGGATGATTCATCGCCAGTCTGCACAACCGCAATAGAAGGCCGATCAAACTGAAAAAGAGCCAGCCCGCATGTGACGGGTTGGCTCTTTTCGCGTAAAGCGGGTCTTACGTTTCCTGGCGGTTTCCGGCATCCCCATTGCGCATGTCCATATGGGTCTTGATCGGAATGAACAGGTCGATGATCCCGATTACCAAAGACGCCAGAAGCGCTCCGATGACAGTCACATGGAAACCGGAGACGATAAACTGTGTCAGGTAGATCACGACAGCGCTGACGAGGAAGCCGATGATTCCGCGATTGTAGGGGGAAATGCGATCTCCGAACATGGCTTCCACGACCCAGCCCAAGAGGGCGATTACGACAGCGGCAAGAAAAGCAGTCCAGAAGCTGCTTACAGAAAACCCGGGTACCAGAAAGCCGACGAACATCAGGACGACGGAAGCGACGACGAAGCGGACGAGATGACGCATGATCGTCATGTAAACTCCTCCTTTTGGATTGGTTCATTTTCATTCTGGCTATTTCCGAGCCGAACTATGCCAAAGCGGGTGCGTGTAAAATTATCCTTGGAACGGCTGACATGATATAATGAGGAAATCGCAGTGATTGAAGGTTCAGACCGTTGTACTTATCCGCGCAGTCCGACGGTCGCCGGTGAGGAAATAAGGAGGATACAGTGGAACAACGGGTATTAAAAACTTTGGAATACGATAAAATTATCGCCCTGTTAGTCGACAAGGCATCTTGCACATATGGAAAAGAAAAAGCAGCGGAACTGACCCCCTTCGTGCGGCTGGACGAAGTGAAAATCGCCCAGCAGGGCACCGAAGAGGCTGCCACTGTCCTGCGCCTGAAAGGCAGCGCTCCGCTCGGCGGCATTCGCGATATCCGCGGTTCTGTGCAGCGCGCCAGGCTGAATGCGATGCTCGCGCCGATGGAGCTATTGGACATCGCCAGCACGGTCATGGCGGGGCGCCGTTTGAAGACGTTTTTGCTGGACATGTGCGAGGACCACGAAATGCCGCTCATAAAGCAGCAAGCCGAGCGCATCGAAGGCTTGCGCGAGCTGGAAATGGAAATTCGCCGCTGTATTGACGAAAACGGAGACGTCATGGACAGCGCCAGCATGGAGCTGCGCCAAGTGCGCCAGGAGATCAGGCAGGTGGAGTCGCGCATCCGGGAAAAGCTGGACCAGATGACGCGCTCCTCTTCTTATCAAAAAATGCTGATGGAAAACATCGTCACGATTCGCGGCGATCGCTTTGTCATTCCCGTGAAGCAGGAATACCGCCACGTGTTCGGCGGGATTGTCCACGACCAGTCCGCTTCCGGAGCTACGCTGTTCATCGAGCCGGAAGTGATCGTGTCGATGAACAACAAGCTGCGTGAACTGCGACTGCGGGAAGAGCGCGAGGTAGAGCGGATTTTGTACCTGCTCACCGAGCAAGTCGCTTTTGCCGTGGATGCGCTCGTCGAGAATGTCGATGCGCTGACCGAGCTTGACTTCATGTTCGCCAAAGCCCAGCTTGCCTGGAGCATGAAAGCCGTCTGTCCCAAGCTGAACGACCGCGGCTATTTGAACATGAAAAAAGCGCGCCATCCGCTGATCCCGCGCGAGGTCGTCGTTCCTGTCGACGTCGAGCTGGGCGGCGAGTACCAGGCGATCGTCGTGACGGGTCCGAACACGGGCGGGAAAACCGTCTCGCTTAAAACGATCGGGCTTTTGTCGCTGATGGCGATGGCGGGACTGCACATTCCGGCAGAAGAAGAGAGCGAGATGACGGTGTTTTCTTCCGTGTTTGCCGACATTGGGGATGAACAGTCTATCGAGCAAAGCCTTTCCACCTTTTCCAGCCATATGAAAAACATCATTTCCATTCTGGAAAAGATGGACGCGAAAAGCCTCGTGCTGTTCGACGAGCTGGGAGCGGGTACGGACCCGACAGAAGGGGCGGCGCTCGCCATGTCGATCATCGACCACGTGATTGACTCTGGAGCCAGACTGGTCGCCACTACGCACTACAGCGAGCTGAAGGCGTATGCGTACGACAGGCCCGAGGTCATCAACGCCAGCGTGGAATTTGACGTGCAAACCTTGCGCCCGACGTACCGTTTGCTCGTCGGCGTGCCGGGACGCTCCAACGCTTTTGCCATCGCCAGACGTCTCGGACTGCCCGAGGCGATCATCGAGGTGGCCCGCGGCTCCATCAGTGAGGAAGACAACCAGGTGGAGAGCATGATCGCTTCTCTGGAGCGCAACCGCAAATCCGCCGAGGCTGACCGACTGGCGGCAGCGGCGGCGAGAAAAGAAGCGGAGGAATTGCGCCGTCAGCTCGAGGAAGAACGCGCCCGGTTTGCCGAGGAGAAAAACAAGCTGATGGAACGGGCGGAAGACGAAGCGCGGATCGCCGTTCAATTGGCAAAAGAAGAGGCGGAGACGATCATTCGCGAGCTGCGCGAGATGAGAGACGAAGGCGTGGAGATCAAGGAGCACCGGCTGATCGATGCGAAAAAACGACTCGGCAATGCCGTGCTTGAGCTGGAGAAGGAAAAAGTGAAAAAGCCGGCCAAGGCCGTTCGCGCCACCCAGATCAAGGTGGGCGATGAAGTCATGGTCACCAGCTTCGGCCAAAAAGGAACCGTGCTGGAAAAGGTGAACAACGACGAGTTTCTCGTCCAGATCGGCATTATGAAAATGAAGGTCAGACGCGAAGACATGAACGTGCAAAACTCGATTACGCAAAAGCCGCAAGCCGCGCCGTACACATCCGTCAAGCGCAGAACGGCCAGCATTAAAATGGACCTCGACTTGCGCGGATACAACGTCGAGGACGCCATCCGGGAAATGGACCAGTTTCTCGACGATGCGCTTTTGGCTGGACTGCACTCGGTTTCCATCATTCACGGACACGGTACGGGCGTTTTGCGCAAAGGTGTGCATGAATATTTAAGAAGCCACCGCAACGTCAAATCTTTCCGCCTGGGCGGACAGGGGGAAGGCGGCGTTGGCGCGACCATTGCCGAACTGAAATAGAGATGTCGGGAGGAGATTCCATGGCAGGCCTTCTGCACAATCCATATTTTGCAACTGCTGCTTACTTTACCGTTACCGGACTCGCGATGATTTTGTTTTTGGCGATTTTCGAGCTGGTGACGCGCTATCGTGTATGGGCAGAGCTGAAACGTGGGAACATGGCCGTCGCGATGGCAACGGGCGGAAAAATTTTTGGCATCGCCAATGTTTTCCGCTATTCGATTCAGGCGAATCTTTCTTTAGGGCAGGCTTTGATCTGGGGTTCATTCGGTTTTTGCTTGCTTCTGATCGCTTACTTTATTTTTGAATTTATGACCCCCTCGTTCAAGGTGGATGAGGAAATAGCCAATGACAACAGGGCGATCGGCTTCATCGCGATGGTCCTGTCCATCGGCTTTTCTTATATTATCGGAGCGAGCCTGTCCAAGTAGGGCGCACTGTTTTTCGATCAGAAGCGGGGAGGGAAAGCGTGTGGGGATGGGAAGCAACCGTCCGGAGCAGTTCGCAGCAACCGTATGGGAAGGCGGCAAGGAGCGCAGCATCTCGCTTGCGCGGGGGGAAAACTTGCTGATGGCGCTGGTGCGCGCGCAGCTTCCGATCGATTTTTTCTGCACGACGGGAAAGTGTCGAACTTGTATGGTCAGGATGAATATTCCAGCAGGCTCGGCCCCTCCGCCGTCCGAGACCGAGCAATACCGTCTGGGAGAAGCCGTGCAGCAAGGGTATCGGCTTGCCTGCCAAGTTTATGTGACCGGGCCGCTGACCGTATTTTTGGACACTTCCGGTTCGGCATGAAAACAAACCCTTGTTGAACGATATTTCAATCGAGAGTATAATTAGGATTTGGCAGAGAGTTCCGCACTTTTTTTCCCAGACGGGTGCGGTCCCATGCCCTTTTGGACAGGGCCAAAGCCGACAATATGAATCATGGGGAGGAGCAGCCTTGGAGACGTTGTACAAGGTCCTCATAGGATTGTGCGTGGTTTTTATCGCTGCGGGCATTTACTATCTGTCATAAGCAATTTGCAAGTTGGCCGCGCGACTGTACGGTTGCACGGACCTTACCTTAGAGAACGTGAAAGAGGAGATACGCAATGACTCAGCCTGTGCGCGTAGCTGTAGTGGGATTAGGGTTTGTTGGCTTGCCGCTTGCTCTTACCTATGCCATGAAGGGAGCAAACGTCGTCGGCGTTGACGCCTTGCCTCACGTCGTGGATGAAATTAATGCGGCGCATTCCCACCATTTGGAGTCCTATCAGGGGAAAACCTTGCCGGAGATTCTCAAGGAACAAATTGAAGCAAAGCGTTTCCGCGCTACCACTTCCTACGAGGAAGCGGCTGCGGAAGTCGATCATTATATTGTGACCGTCGGTTTGCCGGTGCATAACGGCGACCCGGATCTCGGACCGTTGAAAAGCTGTGCCCAATCGCTCGGCAGCGTGCTGAAAAAGGGCGATACGATCATGATTCGCAGCACGGTCGTTCCAGGGACCACGGAAGAAGTGCTGAAGCCGATTCTCGAAGAAGTGAGCGGCCTCGTCGCAGGCGTCGACTTTTATTTGACGTACTGCTCCGAGCGGATTGCCGAAGGACGAGCTTTTGAAGAGTTCATCCACATGCCGCTCGTGCTTGGCGGCATCAACGAGCAGAGCGCCGAGAAAGGAAAAGAGCTGCTTTCCTTCATCAGCGAAACAGACATTACGATCTCGGACATCCGCGTGGTCGAAACCGCCAAAGTCATCGAAAACATCCAGCGCGACGTCAATATCGCGATGGTTCAAGAGTTCGCCCGCTTTTCCGAGGCGTTCGGAATCGACACGTTCGAGCTGATTAAGGTTGCCAACACGCACAAGCGCGTGAACCTATTGACGCCTGGTCCTGGCGTTGGCGGCTTCTGCCTGCCGAACGCCCTGTATTACTTGCAGCCAAAAGCTCGCGAGCTGGGCGTGTCGCTGCCGATCTTGCAGCAGGCGCGCATGACTAACGATGCTGTGCCGGAAGTGCTGATCGGCATGCTGGAAAAAGCGTTGCAGCAAAAAGGCAAGACGCTTGCAGGCAGCCGTGTAGCTGTACTGGGGCTTGCGATGAAGGACTTCTCCAACGACGACCGCGTCAGCCCTGTGCACGACATCATCAAGCTGTTGCTCGCCAAAAGAGTCGAGGTGCGCTCGTATGACCCGGCGGTACCGACTGCGTACGAGCACAAGCAAGACAGTCTGGAGGCAGCCGTTCGCGGTGCCGACGCCTTGATTTTGACGGCTGTGCAAAAACAGTTCGCGGACGTAAACTGGGATGAAGTAGCGGCGCAAATGGCCGACTCCGCGATTTTGTTCGATACGAAAAACCGCATTCCGCTCAACTCGGTCAGCAAGGCTACTGTTGTGCGCATTTAATCAAGCGCAAATGACAGCAAGTGGTCGACCGACCGCTCTCCGACAGCGAAATACCGCGTGCTGGGGAGTTGCGCGAGGGTACGGGTGCAACCAAACCGGAAAAAAGAGCCTCTGTAAACGCCCAGCGAAAGCGTTTATGGAGGCTCTTTCGTCTCGCAGTCAGGCAAGTTAGAGAGCTTTTCGACTGTCTTGAACCGGAGTGCTTTTTCGCAGCAAGGAGGGCTGGCAGAGCCGTTTTCGCCGCGCTCTCTTTTTTGGATGTATAACTCGTTTCGTTTATGGCAATAGTAACCAGGTAAGATCATATTTCAATCATGTAAGGGATACATGCTAGGAGGCAAAAATGGAACGTGGTAGAGTAAAATGGTTCAACAGCGAAAAAGGTTTCGGTTTTATCGAACGGGATGGTGCGGATGATGTGTTCGTCCACTTCTCCGCGATTCAGGGAGAAGGCTACAAATCCCTGGATGAAGGGCAAGAGGTCGAGTTTGACGTGGAAAACGGTCAACGCGGCCCACAGGCGACGAACGTTCGCAAACTGTAAAAGCCAAAAACGACAAACAGGCCCACTTGCTGGGCCTGTTTTTTTGCATTCCGGCGCAATCGCCTTTTTTTCCCACACCCTTTGTCCGGCGGCTGCATTCCTGGCGCCACGCGGACGCATCGGCCACACAGGTTGCGGGCGGAGGCGGAACCTACAGCACAGGAGGCACCCATGCTGCGCAAAGGAAGGCAGAAAAGCAGCTCATAACGGAGCGCGAAAAAGGCACGGCGCTATGCCTTGCCTTTTTCCTTTTGCCACGAGTAAAGTCCTAGAAAAACTCTGCCTCGGAAGCGAGGTTCAGCATCGCCCGCATCGTTTTGTACAAGTCCTGCGGATCGTCCGTGCTGTAATAAACGGTGTTTGTCGCCGTCTCATAGCGGGTGTGAGGGACGATTGCCGCCATTTCGGCTTGGCCGGCATGGGAAAACTCCATGGCCAGCGTAAGCGGACTGTCGTTCGTAAACGGAGCGATGGCGGATACATTGCCAAGCGCAAGCGCCGCCTGCTCCTTCAGTGCGGCGGTCGCTTCCTCGCGCGACAGACAGATAGCGGCTGTGCGCGACACCGCTTCCTTGACGATCGCTGTACGGATGCCAGGAATCAGCTCCCGCGCTTCTTCGGCGATGAGGTTGTCGCCGGACACCATGATGACCGGAACGTTGTACAAGCCCGCGATTGCCGCGTTAAAGCCAAATTCGCCTACGACCCGTCCGTTGATGTACATGTTGCGGACGACGCCGGACATGGTGTGGCTGAGCACGCCAGGAACTCCTTGGCGGGTATGGTAGCCGATAAACATGGCGGCATCGAAGCTCTCATCTAGCCCCTGCATCATCGAGCAATCGCGGGGCGAGCCAGCGAGCAGCCGCGCTTTCGGGTGCAGCTTTTCCCACAAAATGTTGTTCATCGTATTGTGGCTGTCCGCCACGACGATTTCCGTCGCGCCGCTGGCAAGCGCCGCTTCGATCACCGCGTTGGCGTCATCGGTCATGAACTGGCGGCCGCGCTGGTAGTTTACGCCCGAATCAGGATTGATGTAGCTGGTGTCGACGATGCCGGAGATGCCTTCCATGTCTACCGAGAGAAAAAGTTTCATGCTTCGTGTCATCCTTTCACGTGCGATTCATAATTGTTCCAGTTCTATGTAACCAGATTGTCCCTGCGGAGGCAACCATGAATCCAGATTGTTCAAACAGTTTTTACCCGCCAGCGGCAGCGCAAAAAGCACGAGCAGCGTCCATCAGACGGCCAGTCGTGCTTCGCTTATGACAACAGCTTTCGGTACAGAGACAAAATTTGAGCGGTCATCTGCTGAATCGTGAAAGTGGCTTCGACCTTTTCCAAGGCGTTTTGCGCCAGCGTCTCGCGCAGTTGTGGCGAAGTCCAGAGCTGTTCCATTGCTCGCGCCAATGCTGCGGAATCGTTCGGCTCGACAACCAGTCCCGTGCGCTCGTGGAAGACGAATTCCTTCACGCCGCCCACGTTGCTTGCGACGACAGGCACTTTGGCGGCCATCGCCTCGATAATCGTGTAGCCGAGCCCTTCGTACAGGGAGGAGTGAACAAAGCCGTCGATGGCATGCAGGCAAGCCGGAATGTCCTGCCGAAACCCGGCAAAGCGGACGCGCTCCGCAAGGCCCAGCTCCTGCACCTTCGCTTCCAGCGCCGGACGTTCCGAGCCGTCGCCGATCAGCACGAGATAAGGCGACGCTGCTTTGTCCTGCACAAGCGCGTGAAAGGCGTCGAGCAGAATCGGCAAGCCTTTGACTGGAACGAATCGCGCTACGGTTCCGAACAAAAAGGCGTCCTGCGGCACGTTCCACTCCGCGCGAAAACGGCTGCGGTCGCTCTCGCGAAGCTGATCCTGCTGGTAAGGAGACAAATCCATCCCGTTGTAGATCACGCTGATCGCGGAACTTTTCACGCCCTGCTCGCGCAAGACGTCGGCAATGGCGCCGCTGATGGCGATGTAGTGCCGATTCCAGTGGCGGGTGCTCCGTTCCATCATGCTGACGATCGCGTAGGCCAACGCGCCTGCGTAATCGTAGCGCAGCGAGCTGTGTACGGTCGTCAAGAGAGGCACCTTCATGCCGAGCGCGGCCAGCCGGGAAAAAAAGTTGGCCTTGATCCCGTGCGTATGGATGATCGCAGGCCCAAAAGCGAGGAACGTGCGCCGCAAAGCTTGCAGCAGACGAATGTCAAATCGGCCGAACTGGTTCAACGCAATCACCTTGATGCCAGCAGCCCGCAGCTTCTCGGCAAAGAGCGAATCGTAGAAGCAGACGACGGCGACGTCTACTTCCTCCGCAGGAAAAGTCGTAACCAGATTGAGAATATGTTGTTCCGCACCGCCAAATTCCCCCCCGCCAATCACGTGGAGGACGCGTAGTTTGCTCATGTAAATTCACCCGAATCTTATTCAAGAAAACCTCTGTCGAGGCTTGTTCATGGAGGAGCGATTGTTTTTTTAAAAAGAAAAAAGCTGGCACAGCGCCGCGAAGGGCTGCGAGCCTTCCATGCGTAAACAAAGCCATTCTCACTATAGCAGATGGCTGATAGATTCGCAATAAGACAGCACTTGTGGTATCGTTTAGGATGGAAAACGTAAAAACGAGAAGGACGGTTACAAGATGAAAGCGCACAACGTGTTAATCATATGCTACATATTTCCTCCCATCGGCGGCGGCGGTGTTCCACGGCCGTTGAAAATGGCCAAATATTTGGGGGAGTTCGGCTGGAACGTCCACGTGCTTACCGTCGATCCAGTCTACCACGCCACGCTTGATCCTTCACTTCTGGCGCAGCTTCCAGGCGAGGTGAACATTCATCGGGCAAAAGAGTGGCAACTGCTGCCGGGGAGAGGACAAGCCACTGCCGTTGCCGCAGGTAGCTCGACTGACGACGCCCCGCGTGTATCGTTGAAGCAGCGGGTGAAAAAGCAGGTCGTGAACGTCTTGAAAAAGCTCAAGCCGTACTTGTTGATCCCGGACGACCAAATTCTCTGGCTGCCCAATGCGCTCAAGCTCGGACGGGAAATCATGCGCCAGGAAAAAATCGACGTGATTTTTTCCACCTCTGGCCCTGTTACCAACCACTTGATTGCCGAGAAGCTCGCGGATGAGTTCGGCTGCAAATGGGTGGCGGATTTCCGCGATCCGTGGACGCAAAACATGCACACCTCTGGCATTGCCTGGCGCGAACGGCTGGAGGAGCGGATGGAAGCGAGAGTGATGGCAAAGGCCGATGCGATTACGACCGTCACCGCCACTTTTGCCAAAAACTTCCAAAATAAGCATCAGGAGCGAATCAAGCGGATGGAGCTGATTTACAACGGCTTCGACCAGGCCGACTTTCAGGAGCTGACGCCAAGCTATGCGGCGCCGGGAAAATTCCATGCGGTCTACGCGGGCATTTTGTATCAAAAGCGCAATCCGCGGCTGCTGCTGCAAGCGATCCGCGAGCTGATCGACGAGGGGCAGGTAGACAGGCAGGAACTGCTGCTCAGCTTCGCAGGCGTGTTTGACTATCCCGGGTATTCGGAAAACCGGGATTGCGTGGAAGCGCTGGGGCTTGCTGACATCGTGCGCGTATTGGGCAACCTGCCGCACAAGGAGGCGCTCGGCTTGATGAAAGCAGCCGATGCCCTGCTGCTCATCGGGGACGTGTCCGCTGACGCGGGTGCGTACATTCCGGGCAAGCTGTACGAATACATGGGGATCGGCAATCCGATTCTCGCGCTGAACAAAGCAGGGGAAGCGACAGAGATTATCGAAAACTTCCGTCTGGGCCAGGTGGCTGATCCGGAGCATAAGGATGCGATCAAGCAGGCGTACTTGCAACTGTATCGCGAATGGAAGGAGCAGAGCGGGAAGACGGGCAGCGGCGAGGCGCGCGGGGCAGATTTTGCGGAGCGCGTGAAGCCATACGAGCGCCGCGAGCAGGCGAGACAGCTTGCCGACCTGATGAACGAGCTGGTGAGCGGATAACGGAACAGCGTGCCGAGCCTCGGGCCTTGCAAAAGGCTGCGGGGCTATCTTTCTATGCCAAAACAAGATGAGGTGGAACGTGAATACTGCCATACTGAGCTTGCGGGCGTACAATTTCTTTTATTTTTCCCTGTTGTCCATTTTCATTTCGTTTTTGCCCGTCTATTTGACTTATCGCGGCATCACGCCGGCGCAAATAGGCGTACTGATCGGGGCAGGTTCGTTTATCGGCATATTGTCCCAGCCGTTTTGGGGGATGATGAGCGACCGCTACAAGACGATCAGGCGGATCATCCTGTTGACCTTAGGTCTGTCCATCGCGGCAGGAGTCCTGCTGTTCACCTCGGCTTCGTTTTTCGCGCTGTTTTTGCTGGTCGGCGCGATGTATTTTTTCCTGCTGCCGACCGATCCGTTGACCGAGAGCCTCAACTACCGGATTGCCGAACTGCACGGCACAAGCTTCGGCTCGATCCGCACGTTTGGCGCAGTCGGCTACGCGACGGCGTCGCTGTTCATCGGCTGGACGCTCGATCGGCTGGGGATGGGGCAGCTCGTCTGGCTGTTTGTCGGCTACGGCGTGTTTGCCTACGTATGCGCGCTCGTCATGCAGGATGCGCCTGCCAGCAGCAAGTCGTTGTCCTGGCAGGAGTTGAAGCAGTTTTTCCTCTATCCGCAAACGCAGCGCTTCTTTCTGCTCGTGCTGATTGCGGCGACTCCGCACCGGACGAACGACAGCTTCCTCGGCGTCTATGTGCAGAGCCTGGGCGGCACGACGGGGGATGTCGGGCAAGCGTGGTTTTTGGCGGCGGTGAGCGAGGTCGCGTTTTTCGCGATCAGTGCCAGACTGCTCGCCCGCTGGAGCGAACTCAGGCTGATAATGCTCGCCTCCGCGCTGTATGCGATCCGCTATGTGCTCTGTGCAATCGCCCCTTCGGCGGAGTGGGTCGTTTACTTGCAATTGACGCAAGGCGTCACGTTCGTCCTGTTTTACACAGCTACGATTCAGTACTTGTACAAAATCATCCCGGAAGAGTGGAAGGCGACAGGGCAAACAGTGCTGGCCGTGTTGTTTTTCGGCATTTCCGGCATCATTGGCTCGCTCGTCGGCGGCTGGCTGTTCCAGCAAGGCGGAGGGGCGGCGCTCTACTGGGCGATGGGGATATGCTCGGCAGCCGCCTTCGTCTACAGCCTGATCCTGGCCAGAGCCGGCAAGGCAGCGGGCGGCCTCGGGCTGTAAGAGAGCGAAGCCTTGACGAAGCGCAGCAAACAAAAGAGCCTGCCGCGAATTTACTCGCAGCAGGCTCTTTTTTGTTGCCAGCGGCTGTAGCGAAGCCAGCCCCTAGTACAGCAAATATTTTTCCACTTCTTCCGGCTCTTTGATGTTGATGCCGCCTGTGTCGCCGTACTTGTACAGGTTGAACTTCACCTGCTGGTCCATCGTTCCGGCCTCCGGCAGCGGCAAGATGATCCATGTCTCGTACTGGTGGATCAGGCGATCTTCCTTGCCGTACCAAAACGTCGCCTTGATTGTCGATTCTTTCAAAATATATTCGAGGTCAGGGCGGTCGCCGACCAGCTTTTTCAACGGTTCAAACAGCGGGCTTTGGCTGTCTTTTAGCCATTGTGCGCCCGTCATCTTCACCTGGAAAGGCACGCAGACAACGCCGATTACTTTTTCATCCGGCAATTGCACTGCCCGGTCCATGAACGGCAGCCAGTCCTCGAAGCCTTTCAGCACGTCAAATTCGAGCGGCTCATCCGGCGCTGTCACCCAGTAATCATTCGTGCGGATGTAGCGCTTGTCGCCGATGCGATAGTACGTATAAGGCTGTGCGGCGATGCGCGTGCCGACGTTGTACCCTTTGTCGTTGAGGACGGCTCCGTCGAACATGCTGGTCGTCGTCCGGGCGAGGATGCGGTTAAGCACGTGGCCTCTGTACCAGAATGCCTGTGCTTCTTCCGCCGTTTTCCCTTTTTCCAGAGCGGTTTTCAGCCATTCGGCAGCCGATTCGGTTTGGGCCGTAGTCGGCGGCGCGGGCTGCGTATCGAAGTTGGTGGTGGCAAATGCCTTCGTGCCGGACTCATACGTGCAGCCGCCGAGCAGGGAGGCTGTGCAGATGGCAGCGAGCAATGCCCATGCCTTTGTCAGTTTACGCATGGCGAACCCTCCTTACGACTCCGTAAACGAGCAGTCCCGCGAACAGAACGATGGTCAGCCAGAATACAGGGATGCTGTGCTGTTTGAACACGAGAATGCGGTGCGTATTTTCCATGGAGGCGATGATTTCGTTTTGCTTGTCGCCGTCGATGTCTCCAATCTGGACGTTGATGAGCGGCAAGTAAATGCGCCAGTTTTGCTTCAGGCCCTCCGGCGTGTAGTCGTAGCCGGACAAGTAAGGCGCGTCCGTCGTGCTGACCCAGCTTCTCGCCTTGGCGATGATCTCCGGCGTCTGGTCGCTGCCAACCGCGGCGAAGTTGGAGAAGCGGAAGCTTTTGTCGTGAGCGTTGCTCGCCCAGAGAATGTCCCAGGTACCGTCTGGCTTTGGCTTCAGAATGTACGAAGGGCGGCCTGCTACGAGCAGCTCGTCTACTTTGTCGTGGTCGATGTCGGCAGGGATGAACTCGCCTGTTGCAAGCTCAGCCTGCTTGCGGGTCAACTGGTACGCTTCTGTCAGCGTGCCGTCCGGTTCGACAGCCAGCACACTCAAATGCTCGCCAATGACAATCAGACCTTCGCGGCCATCCGGCAGCATCATCGTCGAAAGCAGCTTGGTGGCTTTTGTAGTGCCGCCAAATGGTCTGCCGTCATACGTACCGGTCAGCATGCCGTTTGTGATGTGCAAGTTTTTGTAGTTGCGGCCCAGCTCCTGGCGCACATCCATGCTGCCCTGATTTTGTTCCAGCATGTTGGCGATGTTGTTCAGATCGAGCACAAAGGCGCGGTGAGCCGTTGTGCCCGCCTGCATCATCGCTTCGGAATACGACTGACGCTGCACGTTCGGTACGAGTTGCCCGTCCTTCATGGTGTAATACGGGAAGCCAGGGTAGTCGGTCGGCAGCATTTCCTTGATTCGCGTCATGGCTTCTGCCGGGATTTGCTCGTTTGGCATCCGCACCATTTGTCCGTCTTTCCAGGTCAGGATGTAGAGCGTGAGCGGCTCCGCTTGCAAATGGCGCAGCTTTTCTGCCAACGCCTGTTTCTCTTCCTCTGTCTCCGGCTTTTCTGTCTTTTCGGGCAACGGCAGTTCCTCGGCGTTGCCGTAGGTGACGATCTCCATTTTGCCGTCGCCGTCGACGTCGTACAGCGTCATCGGGAAGTAGTTCACCCAGTCGCCGTTATACAGCCGGCTGGACTCGTACTGCACGGTAAAATGGCTCAAAGCCGTCAGCGTATAGCGGTTGAATGTGACATTGGCCAGCACGGCGATCAGCACGAGCGAGCCGACTGCGCGCCAGTTCAGGCGGCCGTACCATTTGGCGAGCAGGGCAATGACGATGATGGCAACCGCGCCACCGATCAAAAGAGCCGCTGTCGTTTTGACGTCCACGCGGGTCAGGGCGCGATCCAGCAGCAAAAAGCCGATCGTAAACACGAGCACCTGGCGCCGTTCAGACGGATGAATCACGTAGTAGCAAAAAGCGAGCAACGGCAGGAAAATCAGCAAAGCGATCCACGTCAAGTCAAGAAACGCGGGCTTGACGAGCAAATGGTAGATCAAAAACAGGGCAATGGCGTACAGCGCCCAGCTTATCGTAGAGAGAATAGGATTGCGGCGCATAGGTTCACCACCTTTTGTTTTGTGTTTGGTCGACGTACAGAGCGCAGAGGAAGCCGCCAAACAGCCAGAAATAGAGGGCCATGAACGGCACCTCGAAAATATTTTCCACGAGGTTGTGCGTCGCGACCGCAATCAACCCGCCAAACAGTCCGAGCACCGAGAAAAAGTGCGGCGAGCCTTGCAGCTTGGAAACAAGCCCGACTCCGTATTTGAGCATGGAGACGACCAGGCCGATCAGCAGGATAATCCCGATCAGGCCGTACTCGGCGAGACTTTTGAAGAAGTAGCTGTCCGAGTAGATCGTGCCAAAATGCCTCGACGCCACGGCTCCCCCGTGATGGCCGAGCCCGACGCCAAACAGCGGCTCGATGCGCATTTTGTCATACGCCTCACCCCAGCGGCCTACACGTCCGCCCTGGCTGCTCGACTCGAAGTATTCAGGGGTAAACAGGGTGAAAATGCGGTTTTTCACCGTACCTACCATCGGAACCGATTCCGGGACGAAGAACAGGGCCACGAGCCCGATGATGCCCGCGAGCACCAAATACCCGGCGATCCGCTTGTTCCATATGTAAAAGCAGACGAACAGAGCGAAAGCCAGCGCAAACCAGGCTCCGCGCGATCCGGTCAACAACAGGGCGAGCAACGTCGTCAGGGTGACGATCGCCCACACCCATTTTTCCTTGCGGCTGGTCGCTTTCATGAACAGTCCGGCGGCCACTGGCGCGATCAAGGCCATGTAGCTTCCGAGCACGTTCGGGCTGGTGACGAACGAAAAGGCGCGTGTCGTGATCGCTTCGCCTTCCTGCACCCACGATTCGGGCGTTTTGACTCCGAGCACGACTTGCATCACCCCGACGACGGCAGCCAAAAAGCCGATCAGGGCGAGTCCTTTCATAAACTTGTCCAGATCATCGGCGGACTTCAGCAAATAAAAGCCCATCAAAAAGGCGATGATGTACTGGTAGACGGAGCGAAAACCCTCCACACTCGCCTCCCAGTTGGCCATGTCCGTCACCATCAGGGCGAGGCCGAGGACGAAAAACGCACTGAGCAAATGCTTGATTCCAGGCATGGTCCGGTTCGTTTGCAAAAAGGCGCCGAACGTAAACACCATCAGGATGATGAGCAACGCTTCATCCCAAAAAGACGAAACGACTGGAATCGGTAGAATCTTTCGCAAGACATAGTCGATTACCGGATAGGCCAACAGCAGATACAACCACGTGGTTGATTGGCTTCCCCACTTCAACACGGTTTCTCTCATTTTGTTTGTAGTCCTCCTACAGGTAGGGATTAACCTACCCATTATAATGAATCCGGCAACCTGCAAGCAAGCTGGGGCGGAAAGAGGTTGGTAGGAACGCTAGAAATAAGATATGATAACAGGTGTGTTTGAGACGGAACAAGCTGGGGAACCAGACGTCTCGATCTTGCTACGAACGAAGAAACAGGCTGTGCCCGATTGCTGTCGATGCGACGGACACCGTAGTTTTGAACGAGAGATAGGAGAATTGGGTCATGAGTTTGTTGAGGATTGCTTCCATGATTGTCGTGCTGACTCTCGTGGGAAGATTGCTGGGCTTTTTTCGCAGCGTGTACGTATCCAGTCTGTACGGCACAGGGATGGAGGCGGATGCGTTCAACATCGCCGCCACGATTCCGCTGACGCTGTTTCTGGTCGTGCCCGGCGCGATCAACGCGGTGCTGATCCCGACGATGCGCGGACTGATTGAAAAAAAAGAGCCGACTGGCGAGCTGTATCACAAAATGCTTGCGATCATTCTGGGAATATTCGCACTGCTGTCTGTGCTGGGCATCGTCTTTTCCCACCAGCTTGCCGCGATGTTCGGCCTGTCCGGGGAAAAGTTGGCGCTGACCGCCGAGATGCTGCAATGGATGTGGCCTTCCGCCGTCTTCATCGGGCTGACTGGCTTGTGGTCGAGCCTGTGCAATGCGCACCAGCATTTTTTTACCCCGACATTGGGGACGGTAGCAAACGGAGCGCTCGTGATCGCCGGCATGTATGTGCTCGTGCCGCTGTACGGAGCGGTGGGCCTAGCGATTGCGACGAGCATCGGCTATTTGGCGGCGATGCTTGTAATGCTGCCGACCTTGCGCGGCTTCGGCTATCGGCACCGCTTGTCGCTCGCCTGGCGTGACGACGCTTCCTTAAAAGGAATGGGGGAGCGCGTCATCCCGATTTTGATCGGCGCTGTCGTGGCACAAGCGACGACCTTTATGGAAAGAGGCTTCGCAGAAGGGGTAGGAACGGGCGTCGTCTCGGCGCTTGCCAACGCGAACCAGATCGTGCAAATGCCGATGGCGATTTTTGTCGGCGCGTTTACGCTGCCGCTGTTCCCTCTGTTGGCCAGCCACGTGAAACGGGGAGAGATGGCCGAGATGAAGCAAATCCTGCAAAAAGGACTTGCCTATCTGTTCATCCTGCTCGTCCCCGTCACGGTCGGACTTGCCCTGTACGCAGAGCCAGTCGTGCGGCTCGCCTTTGAGCGCGGCGCATTTGATGAGCACTCGGTTGCCTTGACGGCCTGGGCGTTGCCGTTTTACGGCCTGGGGCTGTACTTCCTGGCAGCGCGCGATTTGCTCACCCGCGCTTTTTACGCTCTGGAAAACACCAAGACGCCCGTCATTATCGGGGCGATCGGAATTGGCGTGTACGTGCTGGCCAACTGGCTGTTGATCCCGCTCTTGGGACACGGCGGCATCGCGCTGGCGAATGCGGTATCCGCCATCTGTCAGGCGCTCTTGCTGTTCGTCCTGCTCTGGAGGGCGGTAGGCAGCCCTGTCCGGGCGAGTTTTCTCAAAACGGCAGCCAGGACGCTTTTGGCCTGCGCGATCATGGGCGCGGCGATTGTGCTCGTCGACCCGTGGCTGTCGCTTCTGTCCGTCTGGCTGTATTTGCCGATCGGCATTGCAGGCGGCGCATTAGTCTACGTGGCCGTGATGGCGCTCCTGCGCGAGCCGCTCGTCTCCGAGCTGTTGCAAAAGGTCAGGAAGCGCTCTACTCCGGCGGCAGGACGCTCGTAAGCGGACATTCGCGGATCGCGTAGCGAATTTTTCCCGAGCCGGTAGGCGGGATGTGGTCGACGTATGACACCTGCACGCTCACTTCGCCCAGCGCGGAGCGGATTCCCGCCAAAAGCTTCGCTTCATCGGCGGGCAAAAAGCGGTCCGGCTCCTTCACGAGTTTCAGGCTCAGCCGCTGCGGCTCGTGCTGGACGATCTGGAAGGTGCGAAAGCTGTCCAGGTTGCGGACGATGTGGTTGAAGTAGTGGCCGTGCACGTACTGCCCGTGCTGGGAGATGAACATGTCGTCCTCCCTGCCGTCGATCGCTTCGAGCAGCGGAAACGAAATGTCGCACGAGCACGTTTTCGCAGAGAGCGCGACGACATCGCCCAGTTGATAGCGCAGGCGCGGCATCGCTTTGTTGTGCAAATCCGTGACGAGCAGGGCGCCGGGAACACCGGGAAACACGGGAATGTGCGTGAGCGGATCGACCACTTCCAAATAGCTGTTTTCGGAAAAGGCGTGCATGTTTCCGGCAGGGCATTGGTAGGCGATAATCCCGCCGTCGCGCGCGCCGTACTCGTTGACGACAGGCGCTGCGAAGGCGGCTGCGATCGCCTGGCGCTGATGCTCGTGCAAGCTCTCCGCCGTGGAGACGACCGCTTTGAGCGGGATGCCGAGCGTCGTGCCTCTTTGCAGCATCATTTGCGCGAGCGTGTACAGAGCCGAGGCGTAGCCGTACAAATAGGCGGGGCGGAACCGTCTGATGAGCTTCAATTGCGTATCCAGACGGCGTTCGTCCAATTCGTAGGCGGAGAGCAGCAAGCGGTTTTTCAGCCAGCGCTCCTTCCAGCGATATTGCCTGACCTGCTGCTGGTTAAGCTCCAGCGGCGAGCCCCAGAGCATGACACACGGGTCGCCGATCTGGATGCCGTGCCACGAGAGGCCCAGCCAGCGTGCCGCCTCGTAATGTTCGACAGCCGGACGGTCGAGGTAGAAGCGGGTCGGTTCCCCGGTAGAGCCGCCCGTGCGGTTTTGGATCAGCTTGTCGGTGCGAATCCCGCTGCTCAAGTACGCGTCGGGATTGCGCCGAAAACGCGTCTTGTCGAGGGGCGCAAGCTTTTGCAAAAAGCGTTCCGGCGCTTCCCGATACTCGCTCCAGACCTCAGTGTAGTCGGCGTAGGCCGGCACGTGCCGGACAGCGTGATCGAGCAGCCTTTGCAGCTTTTCGCGCTGGCGGCTTGCCAGCACCTCCCTGGACAAATGCTGGGCGGCTTGCAGCTTTCGCATGTACGGGCGCGTGCGGTTTTCCTTCAGTACCTCCATCAAGGGCCACTGTACTTGGCGAATCAAAAAACCCGTTAGGGCCATCCTTATTCCTCCTACGCTTCCCATCAGACGATTCGAAGAAGTCAATGGAATCTGTTTTTCACCAGTATTCCAGCCAAATTCCATCGATATACCTGTTTGCTGGAAGGAGGAAATGATAGTAGGATAGAGGGTGGGTTCATGGCGATAGCCAGCCCCCAAGTCAAAGCGACGCAAAAAGGAGTTACCCATGTTGAAAAAAAGTCACTTTCTCGCAGGGGCGCTGATTCTGGCCATCGCGGGAATTTTGTCAAAAGTAATCGGGATGTTTTACCGCATCCCTCTGCAGGAGATCGTCGGGGACAACGGTCTTGGACTCTATCAGGAGGTGTACCCGCTCTACCTGACTTTCCTCATTTTGGCGACGGCAGGTGTGCCAGTCGCGCTGTCGCGGGTCATTGCCGAGGCGCTCGCCGAGGGCAAGCAAGGCTCTGTCGGGCAGATTTTGGCGCGGAGCATGGTGATGATGGGCGGGATCGGGATTGTGCTGTTCGCGATTTTGTACGTCAGCTCGCCGCTGATTGCCAAGCTGATGGGCAACCCGCATCTGATCGAGCCGATCCGGGCCATTTCGCTGTCCTTGCTGTTCGTGCCGCTGATTGCCGTCATTCGCGGCTTCTTTTACGGCCATCAAAAAATGCTGTACGTCGGTCTGTCGCAGATCGTGGAGCAGACGTTGCGGGTGATTTTCATTCTGGTCGCTTCGCTCTACCTGGTCAGGCTGGGAGAGGACACCGATACGGTCATTACGGGCGTCAACTTCGGGACGATGATTAGCACGCTGCTCAGTCTCGGCTTTCTCGCGCTGCTCATGTGGCTGCACAACCGGAAAAACTCCGTGTTTGCACACGCAAAGTGGGGACGTCTTGACTGGTGGTACGATCGCGCGTTTTTCGGCTCCATGTGGCGAATCGCCTGGCCGATCTGCGTCAGCGCGCTCGTCATTCCGATTTTCAGCTTGACCGATTCGTTTCTGGCGATCAATATTTTCCGCTACATATGGAATGTAGACGGCTTGACGGCGGATACGTGGTTCGGCATTTACAGCCGGGGCGGCCCGCTTTTGCAAATGGCGAGTTTGTTCGGCTCCTCCATTGCGCTCTCGATCGTTCCTGCGATTGCGGAAGCCAAGCGGCAAAAAGACCAGGAGCGCGTCACGACCTTGACCAAGCTGTCGCTGCGCTTCGCCTGGCTGATCGGCCTGCCGGCTGGGCTTGGACTGACAGCCGTAGCCGAAGGGGCCAACCTGGCGCTCTACGGCGACATGGAAGGGACGCGGGCGATGGCGATTCTGGGCATCAGCGCGATTCCGCTCTCGCTGCTACTTGCGACCAACGGCATTTTGCAAGGGATCGGCAAAGAGAAAATTCCTGCGCGCCATCTGTTGTACGGCGTGATCGTCAAGGTCGCAACGACACTCGTGTTCACCTCCATGTTCGGCATGGACGGGCTGTCCTTGTCGTGGCTGTGCGCGACCGCGTTTGTCTGCATTCTCAACATGCGGGTCATCAGCAAGCTCGTGCAGGTGCCGATCCACTGGCGCTTTGATACGATTTATCCGCTGCTCGTCGCCAACCTGATGCTGCTGCTCGCATGGGGCGCGACCGAAGCCGTTGGCCTGCTGCTCGCGGGCAAGGAAAAAGTTCGCCTGCTTGGCGCCATCGAAACGGTTACGGGCGTAGGCGTGGGACTGGTCGTCTATTTGGGCCTGCTGCTGTTGATCCCGCTGATCGAGGACAAGGAGCTGGACTGGCTGCCTGGCGGGGCCAAGCTGCGCGCCTTTATCAACCTCATCCGCAAGAAACAGGCGTCGTCGAAGGCACAATAACGCAAGTTTGGCTGGGCAAAAGAAAATCCCCTTTCTCCACATCAGGAGGAAGGGGATTTTTGATACACGCAGACGACCATTTTGACGAAAAACTCGCGGAAGCCAGGCACGTTTGCCAAGCCCTTAAGCTGGTTGCGCAGCGGAATCTCGCGCTCGTAGACGGCAGGATGCTTCACGCCTTTTTGAATGTTGCGGAAACGCTTGATCGTCATCCGGTTGATGTAGGAGATCGTCTCGCTGCCATCTGGCCGTTTGTCAAAGCGGAACGAGATGCGGTCAGAACCGTCCGGCAAATCGCGCACCAGCTTTTTGTAGGCGTCGATCAGCGCCTGTTCGGAAAAGAGGGCGTGCACCCACGGAATGCCGATCGCGTCTGACAAATGCGCACCGTACGGGTGATAGTACGGCGGGAAGTTGATGTACAAGTGTCCGCCGGGCTTTAAGATGCGGAAGCACTCTTCCAGCGTCTTTTCCGGCTCGCCCACGTGCTCCATCGCGTCGTTCATGATGATCGTGTCAAACGTGTTGTCGGCAAAATCCGTGCGGGCAGCGTCGCCTGTCATGAAGGAAACGACGTCAGCGAGCCCCTTTTCCCGGGCAAAGGCATTGCCTTCCTCGGCGTAGTGCGGAACGATGTCAATCCCGATCATCTTTTTCGGGCCGAAGGTGGCGTAGTAACATGTTTTGCCACCGCCGCCACAGCCGATGTCCAGCACGGTTTTGTCGCTGAACATTTGCTCTTGGGAGTGGAAGGGGAGGAAAAACTGAATCGTCTGGTCCCCTTTTTGAAACTGCCATTCGGTATAGCTCATCTCCCCGTTGTTCGCCAGGTTGAACGGGTGAACGGGGAGCGGGAAAAGCCGGTTTAATCCGAGCAATACTTGCGAAGAAAAGGACATAAGCGCGTCCTCCTTTCCTGTAAAGCCTTATTTTCGCAGCGCCTGAAGCACCAGCTCGCTGCTTTTGGCCGCTTCTACCGCAAGCGTGCGGGAATGCGCGGTAACGACCTCAATCTCGGCGTCGAGCTTGTCGATTTTCTCGGCCAGCAGCGCGAGAAGCTGAGTCTCGTCCAGCTTCGTGATGTGGCCTGCATTCGGCATCCCGGCGCGCTCGACAAAGCGGTCGATTTTCGGATCGTAGGAGATGCCGATAAACGGAATGCGCAGCATGCAGGCGAGAATGAGCGAGTGCAGGCGCATGCCGACGACGTAGTCGCACTGTTTCAAAACAGACATGATATCGTGAAAAGTAACGGGCGCATCGAGTAGACGTGCTCCTGTCTGGGTCATCTGTGCCATGATTTCTTTGGATGGCGCCAAATCGCTGGGAACGTGCATCGGGAGAAACAGGACATTCCAGCCGCGCAAGACAAACCAGTCCGCCGCTTTGGCGATGGTCCGCTTGAACGCCTGTTCCTGCTTCCAGTCCCGCACGGAGATCGCTACCAAAGGCTTGGCAGGGTCGGCGAACATGCCTTGAAGCAGTTCTTTTCCGCGCGCATCCGGTATATCGTCAAGGGAGATCGTCAGGGCAGGATCTGCTGTGACATGGATCGGCGCTTTTTTGACGCCGCACGCCTTGAAGTCTTCTCCCGATTCATAGTCTCGCACGGTAATGACATCAACCCGGTTCACTACGCGTTTGATGACCTGGCGGCTGAGTGATTTGAGAATAGGGCCAAACCCTTGAGCGTAAAAGACCACGGGCTTGCGGAGAAGCTTGGCGATGGTGACGATGCCCAAATAGTAGAGAACACTGCGCGGACTGGTCACGTCCTGCATCAGCGTTCCGCCGCCCATCACTAGCATGTCGCTGCGCGAAAGCTCACGGACGATGGTTCCAAAGCTCCAGCGGTCATAAGCTTCAATCCCGAACAATTCCGCAGTCCGATCAGGTTGATTGGACAGAACGGCGAGAGAGATATTTGGTTGTTCCCGCGTAAGAGAGCTGATGATGCCGTACAGGACCACATCGTCTCCGGCATTGTTAAAGCCGTAGTACCCGGAGATGAGAATTCGCGACATGGAGTGAACCTTCTTTCTATATCAAACGTACAGGAAAAATACATTCTCAAGTATAATCGAGTAAACAAGAGGAAGTAAAGCGACCCCGGCACAAAACTTGGCGTCCCGGCTTTTCGCGATAGACCTTGGGCTAGCTGGTTTTCATAGGGTATAATGAAAGCGCGCGCGAACAATCGGGATGGGCGCCTTACGCGAACAGATAAAAGAACCCCATCGCAAACATGCCGATGCCGAGCAGGATCAAGGCAATCATCACGACGAGCAATCCTTTGTTTTTCCGGCGTCGGTAAAAAAATTCGTCAAACATGGCAAGCCTCCCTGCAGTAAAATAGTCCATTCTACTATCATACCATGTTCCCTAGCAAACTTGCCAACAGCAGATACAATAGCGGTACGGCGTTGCCGGGAACGGGCAAGTCAACTGCCATGTGGCGAAAGCAACCTGGAAGGAGCAAGATTCATCATGGAAAGCATGTGGTTGAAATACACCTTGTTGGTAGAGCAAATGACAGAGGATTTATTTGTGGCGGAAGTGTTGGGCAGCCCGTACACGCTCGGCTGGGTCGAGCCGCAGATCGAAATTTTGACGACGGAAAACGGCTATGATTACGCGGAAAATACGGAAGGGCCTGTCGTGGCGTACTTGTTTGAGCCGAAGCAGGATAGCGAAGAGGAGCATGTCGCGCGGCTTCAGGCGTACATTTCCCGCTGGAACGGCCAGGTGCAGGTCAAGGAAGTCGAGCAGGTAGCCGAAGAAAACGAGTCGTGGAAGGACGAGTTTCGCGAGGTGCGGGTCGGCAACTGGTGGGTGGCGCCTAGCTGGACGGACCCGCAGTTGCTGGCCGACGCCGAGCATGTGCTGTGGATTGATCCGGGGGCGGCGTTTGGTACCGGCTATCACGGGACGACGCAGGATATTCTTTTGCTATTGCAAGAGATGGATCTGACGGGCAAAGTCGTTTTCGACATCGGGACAGGCTCGGGCATCCTCTCCCTGTTCAGTGCGCGCAACGGTGCGCAGCATCCGGTCTGGGCCGTTGATATCAACCCGGAGAGCGAGTATCAGGTGCAAGTCAACGCGGCGAACAATGAGCTGCCAGAGGACGCGGTTCGCGTCGTGATCGGCGACGCTTCCGACGCAGAGGTCGCGGCCCAGCTCCCGCCGCAGGCTGATCTGATTTTGGTCAACATCGGAGGGGACGAGAACGTCTCCATGCTTCCGCTGATTCGCGAACGAATCGCACCGGGCGGGCAAATTATTCTCTCCGGGATCGTAGACTGGAATCGGGAGGCCGTGCTCGCGGCATTCGAGGAGGCGGGCTTTCAGAAGGAAACCGAGCGCCATTCGGACGAGTGGGTGACGGTGTTGATGAAGAATACGGCTGTGAACCATTTTGTAACTACTGTGTGAGAACATAAAAAACAATCATGACAGTGGAGGGGAAAGAAATGGAGCATGTCGTCATTGCTGCTGCCGGACGTACGCCAATCGGTACGTTTGGCGGTGTCTTAAAAGATGTAAGCGCTCGCAAGCTGGCGGAGGTGGCCATTCGCGGCGTCATGGCGAGAGCGGGCCTGGAAGCATCACAGATCGACGAGGTTATTTTGGGCAACTGCATCCAGCGCACAGATGAACCGAACATCGCCAGAGTCGCGGCTATTGACGCGGGGCTGGGCAAGGAAGTGACGGGCTTTACTGTGCAGCGTCAGTGCGCGTCCGGGATGCAGGCGATTGCCAGCGGCGCGTCGCAAATTTTGCTCGGCGAAAACGAAGTGGTGATCGCAGGCGGCACAGAGAGCATGAGCAACGCTCCTTACGTGTTGAAAAACGCCAGATGGGGCCGCAGGCTCATGCACGGGGAAATGACTGATGCGATGTGGGAGCTTTTGACGGACCCGCATCACCAGATTTTGATGGGCGAGACAGCCGAGCGTCTGGCCGACTTGTACAACATCAGCCGCGAGGAGCAGGACGAAATCGCCATGCGCAGCCAGCACAACGCGATCCGGGCAATCGACAATGGGCTGTTTGCGGAGGAAATCATCGGCGTGCCGATCAAAAAACGCACCGGAGAGGTCGTCGTCACGGAAGACGAGTTCCCGAGACGCGGCGTGACGATGGAGAGCCTCGCCAAGCTGAAGCCAGGCTTTCGCGAGGATGGCACCGTGACGGCGGGCAACGCTTCCGGGCTGAACGATGGAGCTTCCGCTGTCGTGCTGATGCGGGAAGCCAAAGCGAAGGAGCTTGGTATCGAGCCGCTCGGCAGAATCGTCTCGTGGGCGACAGCCGGAGTAGAGCCGGACCTGATGGGCTACGGCCCGGTGCCCGCTGTGAAAAAGGCGTTGGCGAAGGCGGGCATGACGCTGGCCGACATGGAGCTGATCGAGGTGAACGAGGCGTTCGCCGCCCAATACCTCGCTGTCGAAAAGCTGCTCGAGCTGCCGCGCGAGATCACCAACGTAAACGGCAGCGGAATCTCGCTCGGCCATCCTGTCGGCTCCACCGGATGCCGGATCGTCGTGACCTTGCTGCACGAACTGAAGCGCCGCCAGCTCAAGCGCGGATTGGCGACACTGTGTGTTGGCGGCGGCATGGGCATGGCGATGGTCGTCGAGCGGGCGTAGCAGCAAAAGCGTTTTCTGTTGCCGCGCGCACGAAGCACGTTTAAATCAAGTCTCCCCTGTTAAAAATGGAAGCAAGCCCTGCCTCTTGAAGCAGTAAAAAAAGGCAGCGGCTGTGCTTGCAAAGGGGGAGGCTTTTTTCATGGCATTTTTTTCATTTTTGAAGCAATACAAAAAACAGATCGCGTTTCACCTGTTTTCCTGCCTGCTGGCCGGAGCGCTCGTTGCGATCGGCTACAGTGCCTATCAATATAAGCAGATGACGGAAAAATGGTACGCGCCCCTCGACGGACAGGCAAAAGGCGGGGCCAAGCAGGCGGCTGCCACTTTGCCGCCGCCGCGCGACCTGTTGACGGGCAGCGAGCCGTTGAAGCCGTTCGTCGTCATGCTGCTCGGTGTGGACAGCCGGGACGGGGAAAAAGCGCGGTCGGACACGCTGATGCTCGCCGCCGTTCATCCCGCGAAGCAGTCCGCCTACCTCATCTCGATTCCGCGGGACAGCTACATGGAGCTGCCCGGCAAAGGCCATGACAAAGTGAATCATGCGATGGCTTTTGGCGGACCGAAGCTGGTCAAGGAGACGCTGGAAACATTTCTCGATATCAAGATCGACCGCTACGTCTCTGTGGACTTCGAAGGCTTCCGCAAAATCGTCGACGAGTTGGGCGGCGTCTCGATCGACGTCAAAAAGCGGATGAAGTACAGCGACCCGAGCGACGACACGTACATTGACCTGATGCCAGGCTTGCAGGTGCTGTCCGGCGAACAGGCGCTGGATTACGCGCGCTACCGCAAAAGCGACCTGGGCAAAGAAGACAGCGACTACCAGCGGATCAACCGCCAGCAGGAGATTTTGGCCGCCCTGGCGCAAAAGGGCACTTCGGCGCAAATGTACACGAAGGCGTTCAAGCTGATGGAGATTTTGGGCCAGCACGTCAAAACCGATCTGACCGATCAGGAAATCGCCTCGCTGCTGTTGAGCTACGGCGACGGGACGCGGAACAAAATCAAGACCGATACGCTGGTCGGGCAGGACGAGCGCATCTGGCACAACGGCATCGTAGGCTGGTATCATCTCGTGCCGACAGCGGAGCGCGAGCGGGTTCGCCAGCAGGTGCTCGCGGCGCTGCAGCCGTGACGAACGAGGGAAGGCGCTGAAAACAGACATACTCCGCTTGAACGGGACGACGAAGGCTTCGCCAATCTTTTTGGCGAAGCCACGTTTTCTTATCCAAAAACGTTTTTAATTGGAAAATTAACTATCTTTCGAATACAATAGCAATAAGGAAGAGATTATGAATGACGATCATAGGGGAGGGGCAAGGCCATTGAAGGGATGGAGGGAATGACTATGTCAAATGCCAAGCCTTGGATTGCCAATTACCCGTCCGAAACTGCACCGTCACTGGATTACCCCCGTATTCCGCTGACGCAATTTCTCGTGCAGTCGGCTGCATCGTACCCGGACAACAACGCGATTTACTTCATGGGCAAGACGATTTCGTACCGGGAGCTTTTGGAACTGTCTTACCGATTTGCCAACGCGCTGGTCAAACGGGGCGTGCAAAAAGGCGACCGTGTGGCGATCATGCTGCCGAATACCCCGCAAGCCGTCATCAGCTATTACGGCGCGCTGTTTGCAGGCGCGATCGTAGTGATGACGAACCCGCTCTACACGGAGCGCGAGCTGATTCACCAACTGGAAGACTCCGGCGCAGAGACGATCATCACGCTGGATTTGCTGTACAAGCGCGTAGCGCAAGTCCGCTCGTCCACACCACTCAAACGTATTTTTGTGACAAGTGTTGGCGATTTTCTTCCCTTATTGAAAAAATGGCTGTATCCGCTGGTCCAGAAAAAACAGGGGCAAACTCCGCAGGTTACATACAGCGCAGATGTTGAGCCTTTTCTTTCCGCCGTAAAAGAAAGCGCTGTCACCCCTGTCCATGTGCCAGTCGACCCGGAACAGGACATCGCCCTGCTCCAGTACACGGGCGGCACGACAGGGGTAGCCAAAGGCGTCATGCTGACGCATGCCAATCTGATCGCCAATGCGATGCAGTGCCAGGCTGTCCTCTACAAGCTGCGCAGAGGCGGCGAGCGAATTTTGGGCGTGCTTCCGCTCTTTCACGTCTACGGCATGACGACAGTGATGAACAAAGGCATTTGCATTGCCGCAGAAATCATCCTCGTGCCGAAGTTCGAGGTCAAACAAATTTTCGAGATGATCGACAAGCGCAAGCCGACCTTGTTCCCCGGCGCGCCGACGATGTACATCGCCCTGATTAATCACCCCGACCTGAAAAACCACGACCTGTCTTCGATCGAGGCGTGTGTCAGCGGTTCGGCGCCGCTTCCCGTCGAGGTCAAGGTCAAGTTCGAGGAACTGACAGGAGGCAAGCTCGTGGAAGGCTACGGCCTGACGGAAGCATCGCCAGTGACCCACTCCAACCCGATCTGGGAAAAAAGCATTACCGGCAGCATCGGCATGCCTTGGCCGGATACGGACTGTCGCATCCTCGACACGGTCACAGGAGAAGAGCTGCCGCAGGGCGAGGTCGGCGAGCTGGCGGTCAAAGGGCCGCAGGTCATGCTCGGCTACTGGAACCGCCCGGAGGAGACAGCCGCGGTCTTGAAGGATGGCTGGCTGCTGACGGGTGACGTAGGGTACATGGACGAAAACGGCTACTTCTACATCGTCGACCGCAAAAAGGACATGATAATCGCAGGAGGCTTCAACATTTATCCGCGCGAGGTGGAGGAAGTGCTGTTCGAGCATCCGTCCATCCAGGAGGCGGCTGTCATCGGCGTTCCGGACCCGTATCGCGGCGAGACGGTAAAGGCGTTCATCGTCTTCAAGGACGGCAAGCAGGCGAGCGAGGAAGAACTCGAAGCGCATTGCCGCAAGAAGCTCGCCGCCTACAAAATTCCGCGAAAGTACGAGTTTCGCACAGAACTGCCCAAGACGATGGTGGGCAAAGTGCTGCGCAGGCAGTTGCAGGAAGAAGACAAAGCTCGCCAGGAAGCACAGGACGAGATCAAAACAAGCTGACGCACAGATGCTGCCGTTCGGCTCGCGTCCCTTTGAGGAAGCGGCCATTTTTGTGAGCTTGCACGGGACAGGCTGTCGCCGTCATTCATGTTCACGCCGGGCAATTGACAGCGCCGGGTTCCTGTATTAAACTGATTTTATGAATGAATAATCATTCATTTCGGAAATTGTCTTATCATCATTGCGAGTAAAGATGGAGGTTATTATGGCAAAAAAAACGGGGGAAAAGTATCAAGCCATTATTGATGCTGCTGTACGGGTAATCGCCAGACAAGGCTATTACAGCGCCCAGGTATCCAAGATTGCAAAAGAGGCGAAGGTAGCAGACGGCACCATATACCTCTATTTTGAAAACAAGGATGATATCCTGATTTCGTTGTTCAACGAGAAGATGGGTCAGTTCGTGGACGAAAACCGCAAACGGATTTTCGAAGCGACATCCATCGAGCAAAAATTGTACGTCCTCGTGCATGCCCACTTGAGCCAGTTGGCCAAAGACCACGATTTGGCAAAAGTTACGCAGATTGAGCTGCGCCAGGCCAATCCGGTCATCAGCGAAGGCATCGGCAACGTGATGAAGCAATATTTCAACCTGATCGAAGAAATCATCCGGGAAGGGATAGAGCAAGCGGTGTTCCGGCCGGATCTGGACGTCAGGATGACGAGGAAAATGATTTTTGGCACGCTGGATGAAGTGACGACATCTTGGGTCATGAAGCAGTGCAAGTACGATCTTGTCTCTCATGTTGATTCCATTCATAACCTCTTCCTGTTCGGTATGAAGGGAAAAGAATGAAAGAAAAGCTTTTTTTGTGCGAAAACGTTTGTTACAATGGAAACAGCAAGACTGAGCGTTCGCTCAGAAGGGATAAATAGCCTGTTTGTTCATAGGGATTAGTTTGGGGGGAGAGGCATGGATTCGCATTGGAATGTAGAGATCGCTGATCGCGTCGCTGTCGTGACGATCAGCAACCCGCCCGCTAACGCACTGGGTAGAGCGGTGCTCGATGAATTGAGTGAACTTTTGAACCAGTTGGAAAACAACGCGGAAGTCAAAGCGATTGTCTTGACTGGAGAAGGCCGGTTTTTCATTGCGGGAGCCGATATCAAGGAATTTACCCAATTGGCCCCTGCTGAAGCGGAAGCGATGGCGAGGAGAGGCCAAGCGTTGTTCGACCGACTGGAGACATTCCCGAAGCCCATTATCGCAGCCATTAACGGCGCTTGCCTGGGTGGCGGACTGGAGCTTGCGATGGCTTGCCATATACGCTTTGCCGCAGTCGAAGCGAAGCTGGGACTGCCGGAGCTGAATCTGGGACTCATCCCTGGCTACGGCGGAACGCAGCGCTTGCCGCGACTGGTCGGCAGAGGAAAAGCGACCCAACTGATTCTCACCTCTGAGATGATCGGCGGCGAGGAAGCTTTGCGCATCGGACTCGTGGAAGCGGTATATCCAGCCGAACAGTTGCTCGCGGAAGCGAAGAAGCTGGCCTACGCCATCACCCAAAAAAGCTCTGTCACGCTCAGGCTCGCCCTGGAATCTGTCCACAACACCGTGCAGCTTGGCTCGACGGAAGGACTGGAGCAGGAAGCGAAAAAATTCGGCGAGGCATTTGCGTCAGAAGATATGAAGGAAGGCGTGGCAGCGTTTTTGGAAAAGCGCGCGCCGCAGTTTACAGACAAGTAACCCGATGATTGCAGCATCACCAGTACGAGGAACCATTAAGGAGGAGGCATCCTGATGAATATCGTGGTTGTGTTGAAGCAGACGTTTGACACAGAAGAAAAAATCGTCATCCAAAACGGGCAAATTTCCGAGGATGGCGTGGAGTTCATCATCAATCCATACGATGAGTACGCGGTAGAAGAAGCGATCAAGCTCAAGGAGGAGCACGGCGGCGAAGTGACAGTGGTAAGCGTAGGGCCGGACCGCGTGGAAAGCTCTTTGCGCACTGCGCTCGCGATGGGAGCGGACAAAGCTGTGCTCGTGGATGACGAGTCTTTGTTTGGCGATGAATACACAACGGCAAAAGTGCTTGCTGCGGTTGCGAAAAAAGTCGGGTTTGACATCATCATCGGTGGACAGATGGCGGTAGACTCCGGCGCAGGCCAGGGCGGCCCGCGTCTTGCAGAAGAGCTGGGCATCAACCACGTATCCACCGCTGTGAAGCTGGAAGTAGACGGCACCACTGTTCGCGTAGAGCGCGACGTGGAAGGCGATCTGGAAGTCGTGGAAACAAGCCTGCCGGTGCTGATTACCGCACAGCAAGGGCTGAACGAGCCGCGCTATCCTTCTCTCCCCGGAATCATGAAAGCGAAGAAAAAGCCGCTGGAGCGACTCAGCGCAGACGATTTGGGCCTGAATGCCGAAGCAGTGAAGGCAAAAACCGAGATCGTCGACCAGACCTTGCCAGCGAAAAAGCAGGCGGGCCGCATTCTCACTGGCGATTTGGCAGCCCAGACGTCGGAATTGGTGCAACTGTTGCGCAATGAAGCGAAAGTGATCTAAGCGAGAGGGAGAGGATATCCATGAAAAAAGTACTTGTACTCACAGAAGTACGTGACGGACAACTTCGCAACGTGTCGCTGGAAGCGTTGGCTGCAGCACAAGCATTGGCCGAGGGTGGCGAAATCGTCGCGGGAGTATTCGGGGCAGACGCGGCAGCGCATGCGCCAGTATTGGCACAGCATGGAGCAAGCACGGTTTACACGGCGGATCACGAGGCACTCGCCCAGTACACGCCTGACGCCTATACACAAGCACTTGTGCAGTTGATCGAGCTGGCCTCTCCTGATGCCGTTATTTTGGGGCATACGGCAATCGGCCGCGACGTCGCGCCGCGGGTGGCGGCGAAGCTCGGCTACGGCCTGGTCTCCGATGTGACGAGCATCGAAGCGGGTCCTGTGTTCGTTCGTCCGATTTATGCGGGCAAAGCTTTCCAACAACGCAAATTCGTAGACGGGAAAATTTTCATCACCATCCGTCCAAACAATATCGCTATCGGCACGCCGGACGCTGCGAAAAAGGCGATTGTCGTTCCGGTTGACCTGGAAATCAAAGACTTGCGCACGATTGTCAAAGAAGTCGTGCGCAAAACAAGCGGCAAAGTGGACTTGTCCGAAGCGAAAGTCGTCATCTCCGGCGGCCGCGGCGTGAAGAGCGCGGAAGGCTTCCAGCCGCTGTATGAGCTGGCAGACGTGCTCGGTGCGGCTGTAGGCGCGTCCCGTGGCGCGTGCGACGCCGACTACTGCGACTACTCGATGCAAATCGGGCAGACGGGAAAAGTCGTAACGCCTGACCTGTACATTGCGTGCGGCATTTCCGGGGCGATCCAGCACTTGGCGGGCATGTCCAGCTCCAAGGTGATCGTCGCGATCAACAAAGACCCGGAAGCGCCGATCTTCCAGGTGGCGGATTACGGCATCGTAGGCGATCTGTTCGAAGTGTTGCCACTGCTTACTGCCGAATTCAAAAAAGTGTTGGTCTAAGGCTGAGCAGGCCGTTGAAAATGTCAAGAAGCGTCCCGCAAGAGGGGACGCTTTTTTTGTCTCAAGCCCTTACGTTACACTGTTCTTGCTTGTTATAATAAACCCAAGGAGAGGTGAGCGGCATGAGTGAAGAGCTGTTGCAACAACTGATTCACATGGTGGGGGAGAACAACCGGATCGTCAAAGAGGTTCAGCAGGAGCTGCGGGAGTTCAAGGCAGAGATGTACGAGTTCAGGGCGGAAATGTACGCGTTTCGTGAAGAGATGTACGCGTTTCGTGAAGAGATGTACGCGTTTCGTGAAGAGATGTACGCATTTCGTGAAGAGATGTACGACTTCCGCGACGACGCGATTCAGCGGCTGGAGCGTTTGGAGCGCCAAGACAAGCTGATCGAGGCCGATATCGACCTGCTGCACAAAAAGGTGAGCGATCATGAGCGGGAAATCAATCGCATCAAGCAAGTAGGGCAATAAAGCAAAAAGCAACCGATAAGGGAAGAAGCGACTGGATAGACTATAGCGTGAAGTGCGCACAAAGTGCGGGGCGCCATAGTCATTTTTGTTTTTGGATGATATACTGAAGTAGCATTTGACCCTTTTTTAGTAATTGACTTTTCGAGGAGGTAACTTTCCATGGCAATTGTTAATGCAACTGACAACACCTTTTCCCAGGAAGTAGAGCAAGGCGGTACGGTCCTGGTTGACTTCTGGGCTCCTTGGTGCGGCCCTTGCAAAATGATCGCTCCTGTGCTGGAGCAAATCGACGGCGAAGTCGGCTCCAAGCTCAAAATCGTCAAAGTAAACGTTGACGACAATCCGGATTCTGCAGGCCGTTTTGGCGTTATGTCCATCCCGACCTTGATCGTCTTCAAGGATGGCCAGCCTGTCGATAAAGTAATCGGTTTCCAACCAAAAGAAGCTCTCATGGCAACCGTAGGCAAACACCTGTAAACAAGCAAACAGACAGCATGAGAAAGCGGCGAGAACAAGCCGCTTTTCTCATTCCCGAAACGCTGCCGCACCCGTTTTTGGACGAGCATAATTGTAAGCGCATTCAACGTGATGGTACATAATGGTTGCGGCTTCCAACCGAGCGATCGTTTGTCAAAAAATTAAGTTTACTCAGAGAAAATTATTTGCCTTTTTTGAATGCTTTTATTAAACTTCATATATTCAGTCTATTTAGAAAGATTAAGGGAGGCTTTTCGATGAAGGTGAAGGGGTTTCAGTTGTGGCGATCTCTGGCAACGATTTCGTTAGGCGCAGTGTTGATGGCGGGATGTGGAAGCGGGGGAGGAACTTCCAGCACGCCAGCAGCAGGGAACAGCGATTCGCAGCCGGCAGCCAGTGCAGACGGGCAAGAATTTACGGCTAAAATCGGTGTGGTCAGCTTTCTCTCCGGTTCTGGCGCAGCATACGGGGAAGCGCAAAAGGCAGGCTTGGAACTGGCATTGGGCGAGCTGAATGAAGCGAATAAAGGCAAGCTCAAGATCGAGCTTAAGTTCGAGGATTCGGCGGGGGAAAAAGACGGAGCGATCAACGCCGTAAATAAACTGATTAATCAGGATAATGTCGTCGCGATCATCGGGCCGACGCTCTCGGGCGAAATGTTCGCTGCCGGACCAGTCGCGAACGAATCGGAAACGCCGATCTTCGGTATTTCCAACACATCCGAGGGCATCAACGACATCGGCGAATACGTCTTCCGCAACTCGCTGCCTGAATCGATTGCGATTCCGACAGCAATGAAAGCGGCAGTCGAGAAAAACGGCCTGAAAAAAGTGGCGCTCATTTACGCTTCCAACGACGATTTCTCTGTGAATGGCTACAAGGTCATGAAAGCTACGGCTGAAAAAATGGGCCTGGAAATTACCGGGGAAGCGACTTTTGCTAACGGAGACGTCGACTTTTCCGCCCAACTGACCAAGCTGAAACAAGGCAACCCGGACGCGCTGCTCGTATCTGCGCTGTACAAAGAAGGCTCCATGGTTGTGAAAAAAGCGCGCGAGCTCGGCATCACCGGAACGATCCTTGGCGGCAATGGTTTCAATAATCCGAAAGTTTTTGAAATTGCAGGCCCGGCAGCCGAAGGGTTGATTGTGGCGACTCCGTTCAGCCCTGAGAAGCAGGACGAAAAGGTACAAGCCTTTGTCAAGGCGTTCGAAGCCAAATACAACAAGAAGCCTGACCAATTCGCAGCGCAAGCGTACGATTCGCTGTACATCATGTCGCAGTCTCTGCTTGCAGCAGGCAAAGCCGAGCGTGAAGCGTTGCGCGAACAGCTTGCCCAGTTGAAAGACTTTACGGGTGTATCCGGCAAGCTTTCCTTCGATGAGAAGCGCAACCCGATCGGAGACGCAGTAGTCGTTGTCGCGAAAGATGGAAAATTCGTCCCGTTTGAATAGGATGATGCCCGGGGCAACCCGGGCTCTTCTTTCCCATCGGCAATGACGTTTTCTCGCTGGATCAGAAAGGACGAGGCGTGCGCTTTCGCTTGCTGATCCAGCGAGAATAACGGCTGGTTTTCGCGTGGCAGGCAACCATTTTACAGTGAGGTGAGGCAGTTGTTTTGGCAGCAATTAGTCAATGGCTTGACAGTAGGTAGCACTTATTCCTTGATTGCGCTGGGCTACACGCTCATTTTCGGCGTGCTCGGAATCATCAATATGGCTCATGGACAAATTTTCATTTTTGGCTCGCTCGTCGGCCTCGTGCTGATGACAAGCATGAACATGCCGCTTGGCGTCGCGCTGCTCGCGGCAGTGGTCATCTCGGCGGCTCTCGGGCTGGTGCTGGAGTACACAGCGCTGCGGCCGCTGCGCAAGAAAAACGTTCCCCACCTGGCTTCGCTCATCAGTACGATCGGGTTTGCCATTTTGGTGGAGGAAGCGATGCACAAGTTTTTTGGCGCGGACTCGCGGGCGTTCCCGCAATCGTTTGGAAGTCAGCCGCTTGATCTGGGCATCATTCAAATTCGCAGCGTGGATCTTGTCATTTTGGGAATCTCCATCCTTCTCATGTTTGTCCTGCACTTCTGGATTCAAAAGACGAAGATGGGTAAAGCGATCCGGGCGACGGCGGAAAATACGGATACGGCAAACCTTTTGGGCATCAACACCAACATGGTGATCGTCGTCACGGTCATCATCGCCTCTGCTCTCGGCGGTGTGGCGGGCATTTTGATCGGCATGGCGTATTCCGCCCTCATTCCTACGATGGGGATGACGCTCGGGTTCAAGGGGCTGGCGGTGTTGATTCTGGGCGGCGTCGGCAGCATTCCCGGAGCGATGGTGTGCGGCGTTTTGCTCGGAATCATCGAGGTGTTTACCGTCGCCTACGGAGACTCGTCTTATCGCGATGCCGTGGCGTTCGGCCTCATCATCGTGATTTTGTTGCTGAAGCCGGAAGGACTATTTGGACGCAAAGCGTAAAGGAGGTGCAAACATTGGACATTCTCAATCCGTATAACTTACAGGTGTTTACCTTTATTTTGCTGAACAGCATCTTGGCGATCAGCATTTACATCACGCTCTCCACCGGACAGCTCTCGCTGGGGCATGCCGGATTCATGAGCATCGGCGCCTTCACGGCGAGTATTTTGACCAAGCAGGCGGACATGCCGCTGTTTGTTGCCATCCTCATCGGCGGTTTGGCGGCAGGCTTGATCGCTCTGCTCATCGGCGCGCCAACCTTGAAGCTGCACGGCTTGTACCTGGCGATTGCCACTCTCGGCTTTGGCGAGGTCATTCGCGTCATTTTGCTCAATCTGGAGATTACGAACGGGGCGTTGGGGCTGACCGGCCTGCAATCCATCGGCAATTATTTGTACGATTTTGAGAAAGCGATCGGGCTGAAAGCGACGACATTGGGCGTCTCCGTCATGCAAATGAAAGCTTTGTCTACGTGCCTGTTCATGCTGTTGTTGTTCGCTGTCATTCTCTTTTTGACGCTGCGTCTGAACAAGTCCAGGCTCGGCCGGGCGTTCGAAGCGATCAAGGCGGACGAGACAGCGGCGCGGGCGATGGGCCTGCAAGTGGCGTACTACAAAATGCTCGCCTTCGTCATCGGATCGGTGCTCGCCGGCGTGTGCGGCGGCTTGTTCGCGCACATTACGACGACGATTACGCCGGACGATTTCAACTACCACAAAGTCGTGGAAATTCTCTCCTTTGCCGTGATCGGGGGAAGCGAGGTCGTGTGGGGACCATTGTTTGGCGCGCTCGTGCTGACGGCGCTGCCGGAAGTTTTGCGCGGCCTGGCCGAATACAAAATGCTCATGTACGGTCTGATTATGGTCGGCGTGATGGCTTTCCGCCCGCACGGCCTGATCGGTACCGATACTTTCAAAAAATGGTTCAAAAAAGACAAAAGCAAGGCGAAGGGGGGACTGTGAGATGTTGCTGGAATTGGCGAACGTAGGAAAAAGCTTTGGCGGCATCACGGCCCTGCGCGATGTGTCCTTTTCCGTGCGCGAAGGGGAAATCGTCGGCCTGATCGGCCCGAACGGCGCCGGAAAGACGACGATCTTCAATATGGCCACCGGAATTTTTGCGCCGACGACAGGCACCTTTTCCTTTGCCGGACAGACGCTGAACGGGATGCCGCCGAACAAAATCACGGAAATGGGGATTGCCCGCACGTTTCAAAATATTCGCCTCTTTGGTCACATGAGCGCACTCGACAACGTCAAGGTAGGTTGCCATGCGCGGATGAAGGCGGGGTTTTGGGCTTCGCTTTTGCGCACGCCTGGCCAGCGGTCCGAGGAGAAGGCGGTTGCGAAAAAAGCGGAACAATTGCTGGAGTTTGTCGGGCTGTCCGACGTGGCAGACGTCCGCTCGGATACGCTCGCGTACGGGCAGCAGCGCCGTCTGGAAATCGCCAGGGCGCTCGCGACCGAGCCGAAGCTATTGCTTTTGGACGAGCCTGCTGCCGGGATGATCGAGACAGAGACGAAAGCGCTGATGGAACTGGTGCGCAAAATTCGCGATGACGGCACGACCGTCTTGCTGGTCGAGCACGACATGGGGCTGGTCATGAACTTGTGCGAGAAAGTCGTCTGCATCAATTTCGGCGTGAAAATTGCGGACGGAACGCCGGAAGAGGTACAAAACAACCCCGATGTGATCGAGGCATACTTGGGCAAGGAGGAAGAATAGCATGCTGCACGTACAAAACCTTTCGACCTCCTACGGTCAAATCAAGGCGATTCGCGGCATTACGCTGGAAGTGCCGGAAGGAAAGATCGTCTCTCTCATCGGCGCCAACGGAGCAGGCAAAACGACGACGATGCGCACGATCGCCGGCCAACTAAAGCCGGAGGCAGGCAGCATTACGTTTTGCGGGGAGCGCATGGACGGCAAAAAGCCGCACCAGATCGTGAAAAGCGGACTGGCGCTCGTGCCGGAAGGGCGGGCGATCCTCGGCAAAATGACCGTGCTGGAAAACCTCGAAATGGGCGCTTTCCAACGCAACGACACCCAAGGCATCAAGGACGACATGGAAAAAATGATGACCTGGTTTCCGATTTTGAAAGAACGGCTGACCCAGTTGGGCGGTACGATGTCTGGCGGGCAGCAGCAAATGCTGGCGATTGCCAGAGCTTTGATGTCGCGCCCCAAGCTGCTGCTTTTGGACGAGCCGTCCATGGGACTGGCCCCGATTGTGGTGGCAGACATTTTCAAAGTCATCAAGCAGATTAATGCGGAAGGCACGACGGTGCTGATCGTCGAGCAAAACGTCAAGCAGGCACTGAAAATCGCCGATTACGGCTATGTGCTGGAAGCCGGCCAGATTGTTCTCGACGGGGCGGCTGACGCGCTGTTGAACGATGAGCGCGTCAAAGAAGCGTACTTAGGCGGACGCAAGCATTAAAAGCTGGCTGTCAGAGGAAAACTGTCGCTTTCAGATCGAAGCGGCAGTTTTTTTGCTGCCCGATCCGTGGTACTATGGGAGTAGAACGTATATTCTTATCAGAGGAAAACCATGGAAGGAAGCCAGATGCGGATGCCAACCAAACTGACGAGAGAGCAAACGGAATATCTCGTGTTGCAAGTGCAACGGTATTTTCACGCAGAACACGGCGAGGAGCTGGGCAACCTGGAGACGGAAGAGCTGATCGCCTTCTTTTCCAGAGAGCTCGGGCCGTTTTACTATAACCAGGGCGTACAGGACAGCCGCAAGCTGTTGCTGGAGCGGATGAACGCCCTGGAGGATGAGCTGTACGTCCTGGAACAGCCCGTCATGAAAAAACGCTAAAGCGAAAGCCGTTAAAAGGAAAAAGGAGGTGCAGCCATGAACCGTACCTTGAAAGACAAGCTGGCTGTGCTGCCAGAAAAGCCCGGCTGCTACCTGATGAAAAATGCAAACGGGGAAATTATATACGTCGGAAAAGCCAAGGTGCTGAAAAACCGCGTGCGCTCGTACTTCACCGGAAGCCATAACGGGAAGACGCAGCTTCTGGTCAGCGAGATCGCGGACTTTGAGTATATCGTGGTGTCGTCTGCGATCGAGGCGTTATTGCTGGAGTGCAACCTCATCAAAAAGCACGACCCGCGCTATAACGTCATGCTTCGCGACGACAAAACCTACCCGTACATCAAAATTACGAACGAAGCGCAGCCGCGGCTGGAAATTACCCGCAAGGTGCTGAAAGACAAGGCGAAATACTTCGGGCCGTACCCGAATGCAGGCGACGCGTCCGAGGTGAAAAAGCTGCTCGACCGGCTCTATCCTTTGCGCAAATGCCGCAACATGCCCAAGCAGGTATGTTTGTACTACCATTTGGGCCAATGTCTCGCCCCCTGTGTGTACGAGGTTTCGGCTGAAGAAAACCAGCGACTGGTAGATGAGATCAGCCGCTTCCTCGACGGCGGACACGAGCAGATGAAGCAGCAGCTCACGGAAAAAATGCTCCAGGCCGCAGAGGCGATGGAGTTTGAGCGGGCCAAGGAGTTCCGCGATCAGATCAAGAGCATCGAAGCGGTGATGGAGAAGCAGAAAATTACGTTCACCGATACGGTTGACCGCGACATTATCGGCTTTGCCGTGGAAAAAGGCTGGATGTGCATTCAAATTTTTTACATGCGCCAGGGCAAGATGATCGAGCGGCAGACGACCTCCTTCCCTTACTACGGAAACGAGAGCGAGGACTTCATGTCGTACGTCACCCAGTTTTACTACGACAAGCAAAACGCGCTGCCCAAAGAAATTTTGCTGCCGGAGGAAAGCGAGCCGGAGCTGTTGAGTGAATGGCTGGGAGTCAAGGTGTTGACGCCCAAGCGCAGCAAAAAGCGCGAGCTGGTACAGATGGCTTGTGAAAACGCGCGGATCGCCCTGCAGGAAAAGTTCGCCCTGATGTCCAAGGACGACGCGCGGACCGTTCAGGCGGTGCACAACCTGGGGCATGTGCTGGGGATCGGCGTCCCGCACCGGATCGAGGCGTTCGACAACTCCAACATCCAAGGAACCGAGCCTGTGTCGGCGATGATTGTCTTTACGGACGGCCGTCCGGACAAAAAGGAATACCGCAAGTTCAAGATCAAGACAGTCGAAGGGCCGGACGATTACGGCTCCATGCGCGAGGTAATCCGCAGACGGTATTCGCGCTTGCTGAAGGAAAACCAGCCGCTGCCCGATCTGATCGTCATCGACGGGGGCAAAGGGCAGATCAGCGCCGCCATGGACGTGCTGGAAAACGAGCTGGGGCTGTACATCCCGGTCTGCGGCCTGGCCAAAGACGAAAAGCACAAAACCGCGCAGTTGATGTACGGCGATCCGCCGGAGCCGGTGAATCTGAAGCGGGACAGCTACGAGTTTTACTTGCTGCAGCGCATTCAGGACGAGGTGCACCGGTTTGCGATTACGTTTCACCGACAATCCCGGACGAAGACGATGCTCTCCTCCCAGCTCGACGAAATACCGGGCATCGGCGAAAAGCGGCGCAAGCTGTTGTTTACCCATTTTGGCTCGCTGAAAAAAATGCGCGAGGCGACGGTGGAGGATTTCCGGCAGTTGGGGATCGGCGACAAGCTGGCGAAGCAGATTATCGCCCATTTGCGCAAGCTGGAATCGTAACGTTTTTTTCAAAAAGCAATTGAACCGTTCGGATTCCCGTGATATAATGCGTTTCAAACAGAATAGTTAGCCTCACTTCCCTTATGAAGTGAGGTAGAGGCGCGAAAACCAAGAGTACCACCCTGAGATCGGGTATCTGTGAAGGGAGCGGGAAAGGGGAATTCGCCGAAGTGTGGAGGAAAACCCGTAGTTCTCCATGCTGGGTCTGCATTGAACAAGTGCAGGACTGTCATCTGGCTCTTAACCGGCGTCAGATGGAGTGCTATCTCACGGTGTGTCAATGTGAGCGGTGATAGGTGTTGTCCTGTCATGTGCTGCATTGTCCGCGTGTATTGGGAGGGAGGAACCGGTATGTCGAAACAGTAGGCAGCGGCAGGTACTTATTCCTTGTCGGTGCCTTTTTTATAAAGTGACAGGTAAAATTTTCCATAAACGAACAAGCGAAAACAAGCTAATAAAACGAGAGAAAACGATACATTCTACAAACATTGGATATGAGAAAAGGGAGAGAAGCCGCATGGGGTTGATCGTGCAGAAATACGGAGGCACCTCTGTAGGGACTATTGAGCGAATTTTACGAGTTGCGGACCGAATTATCAGCTACAAAGAAGAAGGGCATGACCTGGTAGTCGTCGTGTCTGCGATGGGCAAATCTACCGACGTCCTGGTAGATATGGCCAAACAGATCAGCGCCTACCCTTCCGAGCGTGAAATGGATATGCTGCTGACCACGGGGGAGCAAGTATCGATCGCATTGCTCGCGATGGCCTTGCATTCCAAAGGCTACGATGCCATTTCTTTGACTGGCTGGCAGGCCGGAGTGACGACAGAAGCGATCCACGGCCGGGCGCGGATCAAGCAAATTGATCCACAGCGCATTCAGGCGGAGCTCGGTCGAGGCCGCGTCGTGATTGTGGCAGGGTTCCAAGGTCTTAGCGACGAAGGAGAAATTACAACGCTCGGCCGCGGTGGATCGGATACATCGGCGGTTACGCTGGCAGCCAGCCTGAATGCTGACAAATGCGAGATTTTTACAGACGTTTCTGGCGTTTACACGGCCGACCCACGCATGGTGCCGGCAGCAAGCAAGCTGAATACGATCTCGTATGATGAAATGCTGGAGCTTGCCAATCTCGGCGCAGGCGTCCTGCATCCGCGTTCGGTGGAGGCTGCGAAAAAATACAAGGTACGGCTGGTGGTCCGCTCCAGCTTTACTGCCGAAGAGGGTACGTACGTTGAGGAGGTTGCCAACATGGAAACAGGAAGAGTAGTAAGTGGAGTCGCGCATGACGAAGATATCGCCAAAGTTACGGTTGTCGGGATGCCTGCAAAGGTGGGGACTCTTTCCCGCCTGTTCAATACACTCGCAGACAACCAGGTGAACGTCGACATCATCATTCAAAGCTCCTACGATGCCGCTGTCACGAACATTTCGTTTACGGTCGCGGCAGATGACTTGAAAAAGGCGCTGGATACGCTGGAAAACAACAAAGCGGAGCTGGGCTTCGAAAAAGTCGACTTCGAGCAAAACTTGACCAAAGTGTCCATCGTCGGCTCCGGCATGGTGAACAATCCGGGGGTTGCCGCTGAGATGTTCCGCGTTTTGGCTGAAAAAGAAATTTCTATTAAAATGGTTTCGACGTCGGACATCAAAGTGTCCTGCGTTATTCCTGCTGGCCAAACCGAGCTTGCCGTTCGCAGCCTGCATACGGCATACGGACTTGATGTGGCGGAAACAGCAGTCGTGCACGGCTTATAAGAAGCAAATGCTCCCTCGCCCGCTGGCAGAGGGGGCATCTTTTTGAATGATTCGCGAGTGCGGGTTCCCGCTGCCTTTTGCAATGACAAAAGTATGGCAGTATCCCGCACAAAGGCGAACGGCTTGTTTATTTTTGCGTCCGCACCTTGATAAGAATGCGGGACGAGCTTTCGATCTCCAGTTGTGCGGACGTGTCCTTGCCCTTCCACTGCTCGATGCTGCCGGCGATGATTCCGGCTTCCAGTGACAAGGCGCGGCTGAGCCGCTCGGGCGTTTGGTAGTTGTAGATAGTGTGCGAGAGCTTGTAGACGATCGCGTCTGCCGTTTCTTCCACGAGATCGAGCTGTCCCAGCCCAAGGCGGATAAAAGGGAGAATCGGGCCCGTGGAAGACTGAACCGGAATTTTCCGGCCGATGTCTTTGCCCAGCCAGTACAATATCGGGCTTTCGCTGTCTCCCAATAAGGCGTTCGTCAATGTTTCGCGGAGCAGATGGTAGCCGAGATAGGGCATGTGCATGCGTTCGGCCACCGGAATCGTGTGGGGCGGCAACAGGGCTGCCAACTGATCGGTATCTTTCATCTCGCTTCCCTCCTGTCTGTACTAGATTATGAGAGGGAGGCTTGCTTCATGACCGATTAAGAGAAAAAATAGTGAAACTAAACAAAGTTATTCTATCAATGTATTTAGTCTACTGATTGTCTTGACGCTATGTGTCGACAAGAGTACAATTGGATTTGGTCAAAGTTTTGCCCAACTTTTTTTCGTATTTTGACACATTCCGACAAAGTTAGGCGTGGAGAGAGCTAACGGTTTTTTGGCATGTCTAATGGGTCAGGCAATGGGTTAGGATATGGGAGAAAGGTCCATAAAAGAGCGCTACATACACTGAAAGGGGGACCATTGTATGGCGAAAGGCCATAGCTTTCTCAGTCACAAGCTGCACTCACTTCTTGGTTTGTTTCCGATCGGGCTCTTCCTGCTGTTCCACTTGACAGCCAACTACCAGGCGACCCGTGGAGCCGAAGCTTTCAACCAGACGGTAGGTCTGATTGAAAACGTTCCACTTCTGCTTGTAGTTGAATTTGTCTTCATCTACATCCCGATCCTGTTTCACGCTGTTTACGGTCTCTACATCGCGTTCCAAGCGAAACAAAACGTAGGGAACTTCGGTTACTTCAGAAACCACATGTTTCTGTGGCAACGGGTAACAGGTATCATTACCCTCATTTTCATTGTTTGGCACGTATGGGAAACTCGCATTCAGAAGGCATTGGGTGCACATGTTGACTTCGACATGGTCGCAAACATTTTCAGCAGCCCAGCAATGATCGTATTCTACACAATCGGGATTATCAGCACGGTTTTCCACTTCTCCAACGGACTCTGGTCGTTCCTGGTTCACTGGGGAATTACGGTTGGACCACGTTCCCAACGAATTGCAACATACTTCACTATGGTCGTATTCGTAGTTGTAACCTTCATCGGATTGCGTGCGATGTCGGCTTTCATTCTGTAGGGATAGGGGGACTAAATCATGGCAAAAGGTAAACTTATCATTGTCGGTGGTGGATTGGCCGGCTTGATGGCTACTATCAAAGCTGCAGAAAAAGGCGTTCCCGTTCAGTTGTTCTCCCTGGTTCCGGTAAAACGTTCCCACTCTGTTTGTGCACAGGGCGGTATCAACGGTGCGGTAAATACCAAAGGGGAAGGCGACTCCACATGGGAGCACTTCGACGATACAGTTTACGGTGGAGACTTCTTGGCAAACCAACCACCAGTAAAAGCAATGTGCGATGCAGCACCTGGAATTATCTATATGCTTGACCGGATGGGCGTCATGTTCAACCGCACACCAGAAGGTCTGTTGGACTTCCGCCGTTTCGGGGGAACAAAACATCACCGTACTGCGTTTGCAGGTGCGACAACCGGACAACAACTGCTGTACGCGCTGGACGAGCAAGTACGCCGCTACGAAGCAGAAGGTCTGGTTACCAAGTACGAATATTGGGATTTCCTCGGAGCCGTTTTGGACGAGACAGGAACCTGTCGCGGGATTACCGCGCAAAACATGCGTTCCGGTGAAATTCAATCCTTCCGTGCAGATGCCGTTATTTTGGCAACAGGCGGCCCTGGTATCATCTTCGGTAAATCGACCAACTCGATCATCAACACAGGTACAGCAGCGTCTGCCGCTTACCAGCAAGGCGTAATCTACGCCAACGGTGAGATGATCCAGATTCACCCGACTGCGATTCCGGGCGACGACAAGCTGCGTCTGATGTCTGAATCCGCGCGCGGTGAGGGCGGTCGCGTATGGACGTACAAAGACGGTAAGCCTTGGTACTTCCTGGAGGAAAAATATCCTGCCTACGGAAACCTGGTACCGCGTGATATTGCGACTCGCGAAATCTTCTCTGTCTGCGTAGACATGAAACTGGGCGTCAACGGCGAAAACATGGTGTACCTCGATCTGTCCCACAAAGATCCGAAAGAGCTGGATGTAAAACTGGGCGGTATTATCGAGATTTACGAAAAATTCGTAGGGGATGACCCGCGCAAAGTGCCGATGAAGATTTTCCCTGCCGTTCACTACTCCATGGGCGGAATGTGGGTAGACTACAACCAAATGACCAACATCCCTGGTCTGTTTGCAGCGGGTGAGTGCGATTACTCCCAGCACGGCGCGAACCGTTTGGGTGCAAACTCCCTGTTGTCCGCGATCTACGGCGGTATGGTTGCCGGTCCAAAAGCGATCGAGTACATCAAAGGCTTGAATCAATCTTCGGATGATCTGTCTTCTACTCTCTTTGACAGCTACACGAGCAAAGAACAGGCGAAATACGACAGCATTTTGAAAATGGACGGAACGGAAAATGCTTACCTGATCCACAAGGAGCTGGGTGAGTGGATGACAGACAACGTAACGGTAGTTCGTTACAACGACCGTCTGCAAAAAACAGATGAAAAGATTCAAGAGTTGATGGAGCGCTACAAAAAAATCAACATCAACGATACAAGCAAATGGAGCAACGCAGGTGCTTCCTTCACTCGTCACTTGTGGAACATGCTCGTCCTCTCCCGTGCGATCACAATCGGTGCGCTCATGCGTAACGAGAGCCGCGGCGCTCACTACAAACCGGAATTCCCTGAGCGTGATGACGAGAACTTCATGAAGACAACTATGGCGAAGTTCAATCCGGAAACAACCGCGCCAGAAATCTACTACGAAGACATCGATGTTTCGTTGATCCCGCCACGGAAACGTGACTATACGTCTGACAAGAAGCATTAAGAGAGGAGGAAACGGATCATGGCAGAAAAATTGATTCACCTGATTATTACTCGCCAAGACAGCCCTGACAGCACTCCATACAAGGAAGAGTTCAAAATCCCGTACCGTCCTGGTATGAACGTCATTGGTGCGCTGATGGAGATTCAACGCAATCCGCTCAACGCGCAAGGCCAAAAAACTTCTCCGGTCAACTGGGAATCGAACTGCTTGGAAGAAGTATGCGGCGCGTGCTCGATGGTCATCAACGGAAGACCGCGCCAGGCTTGCTCGGCGCTGATCGATAAACTGGAACAGCCAATTCGTCTGGAGCCAATGAGCACGTTCCCTGTACAACGCGACTTGTCGATTGACCGTAGCCGCATGTTCGATGCGTTGAAACGTGTAAAAGCATGGATTCCAATCGATGGTACGCATGATCTGGGACCAGGTCCGCGCATGCCGGAAGTAGAGCGTCAATGGGCGTACGAGCTGTCCAAGTGCATGACGTGCGGGGTATGCTTGGAGGCTTGCCCGAACGTGAACGCGAAGTCCGAGTTCATTGGACCGTTTGCGATTTCCCAAGTTCGCCTGTTCAACCAGCATCCAACTGGTATGATGAACAAGCATGAGCGTCTGGAAGCTCTGATGGAAGACGGCGGTATCGGCGATTGCGGTAACTCGCAAAACTGCGTGCAAGCTTGTCCAAAAGGCATCCCGCTCACGACCTCGATTGCTCACATGAACAAAGAAACGACCAAACATGCGGTGAAGAAATTCTTCTTCTCCTAATCGTTTGGCAAAAGAAAAAGGCGTGCGCCGGTTTAACCGGAATGCACGCCTTTTTTTCTTGCGTCAGCGACAGCGGCGACTGCCAGTTTTTCGAACATGCGAACGAACTGCTCCCACTCTTCTTCGGTGAGGTGGGAAAACAGTTGCCGGAGCGTTTCCAGCCGCGTCTGCTTCGCCTGGGCCAAAATGTGTTTTCCGGCTTCCAGCAGACTGATATGGACGACGCGCCGATCTTCCTCATCGCGCTCCCGGCTGACGTAGCCGTGCTTGTCCAGCCGGTCGATCATCGCGGTAATCGCGCTGGGCTTGACCATCATCGAATCGGCCAGTTCGCCGACGGTACATCTTTGGCGTTGCTCCAATTGATGAAGGATGTAAAATTGCGGACCTGTCAATCCGGGAACAGGCTCGGCCATATGCGTCCCCAACGTGCGCATGATGGTGCGAAAAGCTTCTTGCAGGCGGTCAATGGACTCGGGGGAAGGGGAGGACATGCTGGTTTCAGCTCCTTGCAGCTTAATAACAATACATTTCGGACAGGAAATATTTAACGGTATTAAATATAGGCTGATTCACCTGTTTTGTCAACCTTAGGGCAAAAGACGAGAATACCCGAGCGGCTCCCAGTGAAAACTGATACATAATGGGTGTACTTCCAACAAGGGGGCAAACGATGAAAAAACAGGTGATGAGCTTAGGGTTAGTGTTGGTTTTGCTTCCCGTAACGACAGTGGGCCATACACGCGCGGATGTCTTTGCATACGGCGACGCCATCAGCTTGCGCAGTGTGGTCATGCACGATTTGGCGGAAATGAAGGAGCAATCACATACAAGCCACGCGCCGGGCGAGGCCGGAAATCATGTCCGCGCTGAGCGGGCCAACGAGTGGCAGCGTTCCGAGCATGTCGTCCTGGGCGAACAGGCTGTCAGCGCACAAGCCTCTACGCTGGAGATGATCGAAGCGAACCGCGCCTGGCGGGAGGCAGGGGTTAAAGGAGAAGGAATGCTCATCTCGGTCATTGATACAGGCGTAAACCCGCGGCATCCTGATTTGCCGCCGCCGCACGACAAGCGGCTGGCTGTGCAGAAGTCAGGCTCGCCGCAAAAAGTAATTCCGGGCTTCAACTGGGCAGACCGCAATCAGACGACCGAGGACGTAGCCGAATCGCAGCACGGCATCCATGTCGCCGGGATCATTGCCGCCAACGGCAAAGTCAAAGGAGTCGCGCCGGAATCGCAAATCATGAGCCAAAAAGTATTTTCCAACTACCAGGGGGAAGTGCCAGGCTTGAGCGAGTCGATCTTGTTTGCGATTAACGATTCGATCGCCAAAAAAGCCGATGTCATCAACCTCAGCCTCGGCTCCTCCGCCGGTTATGTGGACGAGTCGAACGTCGAGCAAATGGCCGTGAAAAAGGCGGTGGACAACGGCGTCATCGTCGTGGCGGCAGCGGGGAACGACTCGTACTTCGGCAGCGACAAGGTGCGGGCGCAAAATCCGGACGTGGCCATGATCGGCTCCCCCGGCCTCAGCCCTGATGCGTTTTCCGTCGCATCCGTCAACGCGACGACGCTTGCGGGCAACAGCTTCAGCGTCCAGGGAGTGCCAGGGCTGGAACGCGTCGTCTACTTGCCTGGGCACGTGGAGAGCGGGTCGGCGCTCAATCCGATAGCTTCTCTGGTGAAGCCGTATCCGCTCGTTTACATGGGAAAAGGGAAAAAAGAAGACTACAACGTATCGGTCAAGGAAAAAATCGTGCTCTTGGAGCGGGGGGATACTTCTTTTGATGAAAAGCTCCGCCTTGCCAAAGAAGCGGGTGCCGTCGGCGCGATTATTTACAACAACGAACCCGGGCCGCTCATCATCAGCGCGGAGCATTTGAAGCAAATTCCGGCGGTGGCGGTGCTGAAGCAGATGGGCGAGCAGTTGGCGCAGGCGGTGAAAAAAGGGAAAAAAGTGACGGTCGCCTTCAATGGCGAGTACGCGCAAAACCCGATGCCTTATCCGGACGGCGGAACGATTTCCGGCTTTTCCTCCTGGGGACCGACTCCTGACCTGCAGTTCAAGCCGGAAATTTCGGCGCCGGGCGGAGGGATTTTGTCGCTCGTCCGCGATTCGGAGTACGCAGTCAAAAGCGGAACGTCCATGGCGACGCCACACGTAGCAGGCGGGATGGCGCTGCTCAAGCAAGCCTACCAAAAGCAGGGGCGCAACTTGCAAGGCCGGGCCTTGGTCGAAACGTTGAAGGCAGCGGCGATGAACACAGCCGAGCCGATTTTGGACCCGCGGGTGAGCGTGGCTGCTTCCGACAAGGCCAAAGTGAAAAAATATCCGTACAGCCCGCGCGTTCAAGGAGCAGGCTTGATGCAAATCGCCAAAGCGATCCAGACGCCTGCCGTGGTGGTCGATGCCAAAGGCAAGGCTGGCGTCTCGCTGGGAGAGATCGGGAACACGACAACGTTTTCCTTGTTTGTTGATAACAAGTTCGGGAAAAAGCCGATAACGTACCAGCTCCACGACGAGTTCGGCGTCATGACCGACTTGCGCAAGGACGGCTTGAACATGCTGACGGCAACCGCGCTGGAAGGGGCGCAACTGCGCTTTTCCGCTCCGAAGGTAACCGTGGAGCCTGGCAAGCGCGCCGAGGTCAAGGTGACGCTCGCCATCCCGCAGGGAGCAGCCCGCAACCAGTTTGCCGAAGGCTTTATCTCCTTTGCGCCGGATGACAAGTCGCTGCCTGCCTTGCGCGTCCCTTACTTCGGCTTTTTCGGCGACTGGGACGAGCCGCGCATTATGGACCAGCCTGTATGGGAGGCTGGCAGTCAGGAAAAGCGGACGGGCGTCAAGACGAGCTGGTACCACGACAAGCGCAACGACAAATGGCGCTACCGCGATTATTTGGGCGTGACCGGGGTCAAAGAGGACGGAACCGTACAGATTGATCCAGGCCAGATTGCGTTTTCTCCCAACGGAGACGGCCATTACGATATCGCGGCTCCTTCGATTACGTTTTTGCGCAACGCCCGGCAAGTGGTCGTGGAAGTAACGGATCAGTCCGGCAAGCCGATACGCGCGCTGGTGCGGGATGAAAAAGTCAGCAAGTACGACCAGTCCAAGCTGGGAACGCCTTATTACTACACCGAGCGCGAGGCGTGGAGCTGGGATGGCAAAATTTTTTCGCCGCAAAAAGGCAGCTATGTGCAAGCGCCGGATGGAGCGTACCAGTTTTTAATCAAGGCGAAAATCGACGGCCGCGATGCCAATTGGCAAACGATGACGCTGCCGATCCGGGTCGACACGAAGCCGCCAGTCCTCAACGCTTCTCTGTCCGGAAACAAGGTGCAGTGGAGCAGCCGCGACAAAGACGTGCAAGGCTATCTGCTCTACGTCAACGGGAAAAAAGTAGGCGGCCCGTATTCGCCGAAAATCACCAGCACGATCATCAATCAGCCGGAGAAAAAAATAAGCGTAGTCGCCTTCGATTACGCCGGAAACATCAGCGTAGCAAACATTAACGGGAAAAGCGACACCGTCCCGCCGTTCGTGGAATTTCCCGACGATCTGTTCAGCTATCTGAAAATATCCAAACAGCCGGATGTCGCCTTGCGCGGGAAGGTCACAGGCGAGGAGCTGCTGGATCGGGTCCGGCTCTCGATCAACAAAACGCCTGTCAAGCTGGAGGCAGACGGTTCGTTCGAGACGATTCTCCGGCTGCAGGAAGGGCTGAACTACGTCGTGTACAGTACTGCCGACATGTACGGCAACACGCGGCAGTTTACGCAACGGGTCATCGTCGACACAAGCCCGCCGATGCTCCAGCTCCAAAACGACGGGACCGAAGACATTCAGTTTGATCCAGCGACGAAAACGATGCTGCTGCCGATCCGCTTCCTGTACCGCGACCAGACGTACAAAGGGCAGGCCAGCGTCAACGGCCAGATCGTCGCCAACTTCGAGGAAGACCAGTTGGAAATTCCTGTGCATAAAAATTTGACGCACATTTTGCCGATGAAACAAGGAGAAAACCGCGTCTTGATCGAAGGAAAAGATGGAGCAGGCAACCAGAGCACGCTGCTATTGTACGCGTACGTAGATGCGAGCGCAGGCACGGTCGTGCTCAGCCAGGGGGAACAGCGGTTGAACTACCGGGCGAGGACGATCGCGGCTCCCACGATCAAGCTGATGAACAATCAGGTGGAAGGCCAGGAAGGCGAGCTCCTGCCGATTGAGGGCAAGGTGACGGGAGCCGGGCCGGTCAGCTTGCGAATTACGTACGGCGATCATCATGTGCCTGTCGACGTCAACGACCGGGGAGGGTTTCGCCTGGTGCTGGACCGGATTGAGGAAGGCAAGCAAAAACTGACGATTGTCGCGACTGATTCGCTGGGGCGGGAAGCTCGTGCCGAGATGAATGTGATCGGGAAAAAGAAGCAATAGGGATGGCCCGGCAACAGCGGATAATCGCTAGAGCCGGGCCTGCTCCTTTGGGGGGAAGCAAATTCGATGTTTTACCACGGGATAAAGTGGGAATATGTTACGAGAGAGTTTCCGCTGCTGTCGCCGAGAAGAATTGCCGGGAAACACGGCAAGGAGCAGTGCATGGATCGGCTGCACCTGCTTCAGCAGTTTGGCCTGGAGCCTGTCCATCTGCTCGAATCCGATGAGAGCTATCCGGACGAGCGGTGCATCAGGGAATGCTTGGCGTTTGGCGATACGGTGTTTGCGTTTGAGCAGCTCAGCTTGCCGATGTGGCAGCTAAGCAGGCATGAGGTCGGGGTAGAAGTGCTCGATTTGCGCACGTGCTCGGCCATTTATACCAAAAGGAATGATGCCAAAGTAGAGGATTGGTTTCCGAAAATTCGCAGAACAAGTGACCTTTTGCCTATAAAGTTTTTGTGATAGTCTTGCATCTGCCAAATATCGACATTATGATAGTCCTATAGCAGAGATAATTGCCCGGGAAAGGAAGAGATCGCAAATGATAGTCCAATACCTAGATCCGTTTCTTGAATCAGCCTCCTCCGTGATTCAACAAGTGTGCAATGTAGACATTTCGCGTGGGGAATTAGCTGAAAAAGAATGGAGCAATTCGGAAGGTCACACCTGGATTCGTATCGGGATGACAGGTCAATTGCAAGGAGACGTGTTTTTTGGTCTGCAAGAGGAGTTGGCTTTGCGCATCGTCTCTGCCATGATGGGCGGTTTTCCTGTACAGGAGATGGATGAGCTCGGGAAAAGTGCGATTTCCGAGTTGGGGAACATGATCTCTGGCAACGCCAGTACGCTTTTGTCCAATCGCGGTGTGATCGTCGACATTACGCCGCCGCTGTTTGTGCAGCACCACGATTTGAAGGACGTGACAGGGACAGCCTTGACTGCTCCGCTCGACCTGCACGACATGGGACGGATGGAAATTCAAATTATCGTCATTCGGTAAGAGACGGCTGCGGCCGTCTTTTTTTTGTGCAGGTAAGAATGGGAAAGAGCGGTTTTCGCCAGAAGAAGGGCACCGTAGCGAGAGTTCGAAGCAGGGGGAGAAAGCAAGTTTTGTATCCGCTGGCTGCGAAGAGTCTGGCAATGGCTTCGCGCCATCGGGTTTTCTAATGCGCACAACTTTGAATCTATTTGCACCTGCGGGTTGTATTGTCTGAAATATAAAAAAACATAAAATATTTTTTGATTGTATAGATGATTTTTTTTAGATGGTGTATTGTTGGAATTAGTAAGGGGGTAGGAGTGCTTGGCATATGTGAAACAACTGCTTGGGATGTTCTTCCTAGTGATCGTCGTCTGCGGCGGGCCGTTTATGCTATACACGGTCAAGGACGAAATCGTCTTCGCGCCGGAAGAGATCGTCGTTCACACCGTATTCTTGATCCAGCAGATCGCGAGTGGTTCTCTCGGCACGTACTATTTGGGCGAAAATGAGAGAAGCATTGCAGAAGATATCGTACCGTTTGCCATGAACACGTTCAAGCTGCTGTTTGCCAGCGTCAGCATCGCGGTCGTAGCCAGTCTCGTATTCGGCTTGTTTTTGCAGCGCTTCCGTGCGGTTCGTCAACTGCAAAAGGTTTTGAACCTCGTTGCCACGATTCCTGATTTTATTCTGATTTTTATGTCGATTCTGGCAGCCGTTGCCTTTTACAAGCTGACGAATATTCGCATCATCACGCTGTCGCCTACCAGCGACTCCGCCAACGACTGGTTCCCGATGACGCTTCTGGCGATCGGACCGACGATTTTCCTGATGAAAGTAGTCAGCCTCAAGTACGCGCAGATCGGCGGCGAGGACTACATCAAGACAGCGCTTGCAAAAGGAATGGGCATCTGGCACGTGCTCACCCATCACGTGTACAAAAACATCAAGCCGTTTCTCGTGGCGGATTTGAAAAAGACGATCGCGATTACGGTAGCAAACTTGTTCATCGTGGAGTACCTGCTCAACGTCGTCGGCCTGACCCGCTTTATTTTCAGCAAAGATGGCGGCTACCAGTTCAACGCGGCGGTGATGGGGCTGCTCGGGATCATTTTGCTCTCGATTTTGGTCTACGTGCTCATCCGCGCGGTTCTGTATTTGTTTGAACGGGTGGTCGTTTACAAATAACGCGATTTTTATTCGGAACGAGTGAGGTTTTTCTATGCAAAAACGATTCAACTGGTCATTGTGGATCGGCGGCATCCTGGTGGCGCTGCTCGTGCTCATCGGCGTGATCGGGCCGTATATCGCCCCGTATGAGCTGGACTTTCAGGAAAAGCTGCGCAACGAGGTCGTCAACGGCAAAACGATCATTGTCGCACCGCCGCTGCCTCCATCCGCGGAGCATTGGCTGGGAACGGATAAATGGGGGTACGACCTGCTGACCTTGCTGCTTCACGGCGCGCCTTACACCGTGTTCGTCACGCTGGCAGTGGCCGCCGTGCGATTGTTGATCGGGATTTTTCTCGGCCTGTACATTGGCGTGCAGGACAAGCCCCAGCGCTGGTGGCTGGCGATTGAAAATGCCTGGAGCTACATGCCGATCTTCATCCCTGTCTATTTCTTGCTGAAAGGGATCAGCATCAACCCGCTGATGCCGACATCCACGCTTGTGTTGTTTTTCATCGTGGTCGTCGGCGTGCTGGGAGCGCCCTCTGTCGCTTCCTCGATCCGGCAAAAGACGGAGCAGATCAAGGAGTCGCAGTACGTCCTGGCTGCCGTCTCGCTCGGGGCGGGCCGCGAGCAGATCATTTTCCGGCATATCTTGCCGCATCTGAAGGAGCAGATCATCATTATATTGGTCACGGAAATGGTCGCGATCATGACCTTGATGGGGCTTCTCGGGATGTTCGACCTTTTCGTGGGCGGGACAAAAATGACGATGGACCCGGTTCTTTTCCACTCGATCACGCACGAGTGGGCAGGGCTGCTCGGTTCGTACCGGGGCTTCGTGTACAGCAATTACACCTGGATTTTCCTCACGCCGCTGGTTGCCTTCGTGATCGCGGTCGGCTCGTTTACGCTGCTGGCAAAGGGACTGCGTGAGAAGTTTGAGCAGACGTATCATCGGACGCCGTTTATTTAAAGGATGGAAGCTTAGCGCATGCAGCCCCAGTCTTGAATGGATCGGGGCTTTTTGCTTGCGGCGTTTGCTCCAAGGGAAGGGAACCAAGCATGCAAAGAAGCTGGAAAAAGGAACCGGAAAGAAGGGAGCAGCAAGCGCGCTACTTGAATAGACTGAAGTGTCGGGGGCGGTGTTGGCCTTTGGGTTCCGACGCCAGCCTCCCCAAGCGGGCATTACGAAGCCTGTTTGGCCAAAGAGACGCCAGGCAGCCCGTCGACTCAACAAAATTTTTTCGCCACGGCGGCAAAGCCAAAAATGTTTCTTGTGTGGTGTTTCGGAACCCATTGCCCATTTTCTGAATAGGATGTAAGGCAAAAGCCTAAAATCCTTGAAATTCCGGCACCATCACCCACCCCCCATCATAGGATAAGGTGACTCTGTAATCCCTCAACCTTGTTCCTGTAGAGCCCACAAGGAGGGGTGGCACGATTGAAGGGTAGCGACCAAACCAAGCCGTTGTTAACGAATCGCGAAAGAGAAGTGTTTGAACTCTTGGTCCAAGATAAGACAACCAAAGAGATTGCCGGACAACTCTTCATCAGCGAAAAGACTGTGCGCAATCACATCAGTAATGTCATGCAAAAATTAGGTGTCAAAGGTCGATCTCAGGCAGTAGTCGAACTCGTTCGACTTGGTGAACTAGAGATTTGAACCCAGTCCACCCAGCCTCCCTTTTCTTCCCATGGTCGGAAGGGAGGGTTTTTTTATTTTGGGGGAGCGGGGGAGATAGGCAATACATAATATTGTTCTTTGCTTAAAATATGGAATTATAGGAAATTTTATCCATAAAATTGTTTACAAGCAGATTAAAAGTATAGTATAAGTATAAATGGTAACAAAAACCAAAGTTTCCAATTAAAAATGGAGGGAGTGAAATGTTGAGCTACTGGGATAGTAGTATCAACAAGTTATTATGCTGAAAAATCAGCGGTGGTTAACAGTATTGTTAATTTTGGGGCTTCTCTTTGTAAATGCCAATGGTGTTTACGCCAGCACTACTGAGGAAGACGATGGCTATATTCAACGTAGCGAGATTGAGCATTTCATGGAAATAATGGCTGAAACCGAGACAGAACAAGCAAGAGAAATGAATAATGAATTAACCAAATATATGGAAGAAAATGAGGAGTACTTATTTGCAGAAGTAGCATCAATTGTTGATAAATATCAAGTTCCTGATACGACGAATCAGACTGATGCAATGAGATATATGGAAGAAGTAGATCCAGAAGCACTACAGAGAGATTTCGAGCGCATAGATACACTTGCTCAAGAATATTATGATTACTACCAGATTCATAACGAGTTTCCAGAAGATGAGTCTTCCAAACAAGTATCTCTTAGGAGTATGGCAACGAGTGAAGCGCTAACTGTATTGAAAAATGCCGGGATTCGTATGACAGAAAGACAGTTGGCAGCGCGCTTGGCTGCATTGGGAGTGATTGCTGCGATTGATGGTCCACTTCCGGTAGGGGATTTTGTTGCTCTTGTTACGGGAGCCATCATTGTCAGCGATTATTTGAGTGACTATGTTGCAAGAAAAGATAGACTTGCTCAAGATATTGGGAATAACGAAGGCAGGTCATTTATTAAAATCGTTACAGAAAGTCTGTCGATTAGCGAAACAGTTACATACGAAATTAAAAGAAATAAAGTGAAGCATTTTAGAGCTTTTTTAAATCGGCTGGGTGGAGTGATTGTTGGGGATCCATTAACTCTTAGTGAAGCTCAACTGTTGGCTCGTCAGGAAAGAGACACATTTAGTGTTCGTAAAGATTATGCTGAAAAAGTTGTCACACAGAAGAATTATGATAAAAAATATGAAGACCCTCATTACTACTCTGGTGGGGAACTTAGGCTCGCTAATCTTCCTCATTATCACTTACTGAAGATGAAAAACGGTTCTTGGCAAAGACTGGGGGGTCATCATTTCTTCCCGTGGCGTGGTTTGAAATAAATCTAATGGAAAGGGCGTAACATATATACAGTTGCGTCCTTTCCTGCTATGATTCTGGTAAAATAAGGAGGATAGAATGCGCTTAAACATTGTAGCAACGGAAGAATTTTATATCGCAGGTATTGAAGTTGATATGGGTTTTGATTGGGATGAATTTTTCGAAGCGCCTGACCCTATCTTGTCAGAGATTGAACATGTGATGAAAAATAATGTCTTTTATTTCTTTTCAAGTGGGGAAAAATATATTATTGGCAAGCGAGTCAGTTCCATAGAAAATCTTCCGGAGAGGTGTATAGCCTCGAAAATACCTGCGGGGCTTTATGCCAAAGTACCTTATTTTCTAGAGGACTATTCACACGACATGTTTTCGATGACGAATTACGAGGTGCTTGAAGAGGACGAATATAGCGAATATAGAGAGTTTGTATTTGGATCAGGCGGCAATTATCACATGTACGTTTATCGTTCAGTAGAATACTTGCCAGATGTCGTGAATGTGCGGCAGATTCCCGTTTTGCCAGAAGCGAGGGCAAAACTGCTTCGCAGGCAGTACATAGAAACATTTTTCGATGTAGACAGTAACCAAATTCGCAAGTTTCTCTATAAAAGATATGTAACATTGCACAGAGGATTCCTTTGGGAGTTTTTAGGAAAAGAGGCTTGCTGCAAAATGCAAGGGATGAGCTTGGCAGAAGCAACAGATTTTTTGAAAAGCAAACAAGAAGTGCTGTTTTTCTGGGACGCAACAAGCAAGTTAGGCAAAGAGTTCGCATACGGCAAAGTGTTTACGATGGATGCAGCAAAATTGATGCAATCTTACACGCGTTTCACTTTTGATATGTATCTGTTTGACTCGACCATGGACTGGACGATTATTTTTGTTCACGAAAGAATTAGCGATAAACCTGGCGATTGTTTTCTCATCAATAGGAATGAAATTGAGACAATGAGCTAAATGAGAGAAGGGGCTGTCCCTTACGTCATGGAAAATGACAGAGGAACAGCCCCTTGCATTGCGGATCGTTCGGAAATTAAGCAAAGGCTTTTAGCAGTTGAACGATTAATGGTATGAGATCTCCGATAAAAGTGAGAATCGCAATGGCAGTGTTCACAAAAGCCCCTCCTTAAAATTCCAAATTCACTATTATTATATTAATGTTCGCAATAGCTATCAAGAAAAATTTTCCTTTTCATGTTTTTATTTGGAAAAATACTGCTTAACTACTTGCAAAGCCGCGAAGTGCATCACGATATGATTGCCCAGTGAAAAGCTGCGTTTTCCTGCATAGAAGCAAGAAACGGGATGTTCATCGCCAAATAAAACATAAAAAAGCTGCCGAACAGCCATACCGCTCGGACGTTGTTTTTCCGATCAATCCACCATTCAACGCGATTTTGGGCACTGGCAAGCAAGCAGCGCCCAAAAAACCATCTAGGGATTTGTTTCCTTCATCGTTCCCTCCGCATAGGTGACATGTTGAGCTGTTTGGCACGCAAAAAAATGACTGCTGGCTTAGCTTCGAGCCTGCCGGTCTATGAAAATGCTCCTTTTCGCAAAGCTGAACGGTGATTCCGTCGAGCCAGATTGGCAGGGCTGGCAGGTGAACACGAAAGAGGGATGCTCAATATCGCATCCCGGCAAAGCCTAATCCTTCCGTATAATCAAATACACAATCAACCCGATCACCGGGAAAAAAAGCAGCGCAACCAGCACGATAACGGAAAATTCTTTGCTGTTGCCTCTGCGCCGCGAATCGCGGTAGGCCCAAATGCTGATGAGGATGTTTATCGCGTTGAAAAGCAAAAATAATAGCAAGGGCAGAAACATCACAATCGAAGAGTCGCCCAAACTTGCCAATCGAATCACCTGCTTTGTCGGATAAGTATTCTACTTTTTCTAATTATACCAAAAATTAGGTTATTGCACATGCGCAGGTAGACCTCCTACAAATAGCGGCTCTCGCGCCATTTTGTCTCGTATTCTTTTTTCTTGCCCTCAATCGGGCGGAACCTTTGCAACGTCAGTTTTGAGAGGAAGCAATAAAACAGATAGGGCAGCAAGCAGCTTCTGATCTCTCGATGGAGCAAATGATGAGAACCCATAGACAGCACCACCTTTGGTTTAGTTGCGAGATTTGGGGCAAGAAGCAGACCTTCCTCTCCCCATCATACAGGAAGACAATGCCATTTCCAAAGCTCCCGACAGCAACCGGAACACGAAGAAAACTCATAAAAAACTGAAAAATCCAAATTGACACAAGTTTGAATATTCTGCTAAGATGACTTTATAAAGTCATTGGAAAAACAAAGGATGAGCTTATACGATGCGCAGGACTGGAGATTTGAAACTCATTCAAGAACTGAATCGCTTTATCATACTCGATACAATCCGCCAGCATGGGCCCATCTCGCGCAGCGACATCGCCAAAAGGCAAGGCATCAGCCCTACCACCGTCACTTCGGCCGTCAACGAGCTGATTCGCGACGGATTGGTAGCGGAGGATGGCACAGGGGAATCGAAGGGCGGGCGCAAGCCAATCATGGTGCGCTTTTGCCCGGACGGGAAGTTTTTGATCGGCGTTTCCATCACGAATACGGCGATTACGATTGCCGAGATGAACCTGGAGGCGGCGACCAAGCGCAAGCAGGTGTACCCGGTCGGTCCTGGCATGGTGAGCGAGCGGATCGTGCAGTACGTGCTGGATTCGATCGCGGACTTCTTGGGGCAGGTGGAGGATGTCACCCGTTGCCTCGGCATTTCGATCATCGCGCCGGGGATTGTCGATGCGGCAAGCGGCGTGATTCGCTTCAACTCCAAGCTGCGGCTGACGGATGTTCCGCTGAAGGATCTCGCCGAGCAGCGCTTTGGCATGGAGACGTGGCTGGACAATGACGCCAATGCGATCGCGCTGGCGGAAAAAAACTTCGGCGTGGGGCTTGATGCCGACAACCTGCTGTTTGTGACAGTCGGAGAAGGGGTAGGTTCAGGTCTTGTTGTAAACGGTTCCATTTTCCGCGGAAGCCGCGGGGGCGCGGGCGAGTTTGGGCATACGACAGTGGACCGGAGCGGCATGCGCTGCGATTGCGGCAATGTCGGCTGTCTGGAAAACTACGTCGCCTGGCCGGCGATCTACACGGGCTTGTTGTCCGCGATTGCGCGCGGCAAAGAGACGCTCGTGCTGGAGCTGGCTGGCGGAGATTTGACGAAAATTACGTTTGACGTGTTCCGCCAAGCCTTGCAGCAAAAAGACCAGGTGTGCGAGGACATCGTGGAAGAGATCGCGTCGTATTTGTCGATCGGCATCGTCAATCTGGTCAATCTGTTCAACCCGAGCCTGATTATTCTCGGCGGGGAAATGATGCGCGACAACCACGTCTTGTTCGAGCGCATCGAAAAACAGGTGCGGGAGCAGGCAATGGGCATCATGGTGGAAGGGCTGGAGTTCCGCCCGACTATGCTGGGAGCGGACTTTGAAGTCAAGGCAGCCGCTGCCGTACTGCTACAGGACGTTTTTCATTTCAGCCTGTAGTTCCTTTTTGCAGACTTTATTTTAGCATTGGAAAAAGAAAGTGAGCCTCGGATGGTGAAAGGGGGGAGCCGCGGAGGTCAAGGCACAGTCGTTTCAATCAAAAGCTGGGGGTAAAACAGAGGAGAACGTAATGTCGAGGAGGGATTTCACATGAAAAAGTTGGTTTCATTGGCGATGGCCGCTCTGTTGGTAGCGGTGGCAGGATGTTCCGGTGGCGGACAAAGCGCCGCCCCGTCTGAAGGGCAACAGCCGGGTGCGGCAAGCGGAGAAAAGGTAACGCTTACGTACGCCCTGTGGGACAAAAACCAGATGCCGGCCATGGAGGAAATTGCGAAGAAATTCCACGAAGCCAATCCCAATATTGACATCAAGATCGAGCTGACGCCGAACAAACAGTATTGGACGAAGATGGAAGCGGCTGCGACTGGCGGCACGTTGCCGGACGTTTTCTGGATCAACGGCCCGCGGATCATCAAGTACGCGGCAAACGACGTGTTGTTGCCGATCACAGACCAGATCAAGGCGGACGGCATCGACCTCGGGAACTACCCGAAGGCGCTGGTTGATCTGTACACATACGAGGGACAAAACTACGCATTGCCGAAAGATTTTGACACCATTGGCCTCTGGTACAACAAAAAACTGTTTGATGAAGCGAACGTGCCTTATCCGGACGAGACATGGGACTGGAACAAGCTGAAGGAAGCGGCGAAAAAGCTGACAGACGAGAAAAAAGGCATCTGGGGCATCGCGGCAGCGCCGTACGGACAGGACAACTACTACAACACGATCTTCCAGAGCGGCGGGTACGTCATCTCCGAGGACAAGAAGTCGTCGGGCTTTGACAAACCGGAAACGATCGAGGGGCTGAAGCTGTGGGTCGACATGATTAACGACAAAGTGTCCCCGTCTGCGGCGCAAATGTCGGAAACCGAGTCCACGCAGTTGTTCGAGTCGGGCAAGGTGGCGATGATTTACACGGGTTCGTGGATGGCGAGCGCTTTTCACACCAACGAATATACAAAAGACAAGGTAGACGTCGCGTATTTGCCAAAAGGCAAGGAAAACACCAGCGTCATTCACGGCCTGGGCAATGTGATCGCGGCGAACACGAAGCATCCGAAAGAAGCGTGGGAATTTGTGAAGTACTTGGGCTCCAAGGAAGCGGCTGAGATTCAGGCGAGCAAAGGCGCGGCGATTCCGGCGTTCAACGGCACCCAGGATACGTGGGTCAAGTCGATGCCGAACTTCAATCTGCAAATTTTCATCGATCAGGCAGCGAACGCCAAGGCGTACCCGATTTCCAAAGATACGGCGAAGTGGGCCAAGCTGGAGACGGAGTACATGACCAAAGCCTGGGCGGGCCAAATGAGTGTGGAGGATGCAGCCAAAGAGCTTGCGCAAAAAATGAACGAGCTGCTGGCGCAAGAGTAGGGTTTCAACGGGCGGATGGCTTCGGAGGGTGAACGGAGCCATCCCCTGCTACGAGCTTATTGTCAGGGGGGATATTGCGATGAGCAGCCAACTTCAGCCTGAGGTGCATGCCGCTGCCCGGCCAAAAGCGGAAAAATCGTTGAACCGGATGAAGCGAAGCGACTGGCTTTGGGCGTATCTCATGATCGCGCCGACGCTGATCGGTTTGGGTGTGTTTTACATATGGCCAGTCGTGCAAACCATCTATCTCAGCTTTACCAAATGGGGAGGCTTCGGCAAGTACAAATGGACGGGCGTCGACAACTACGTGCTGCTGTTCCAGGACCCGAACATGTGGATCGCGCTGAAAAATACGTTCGTCTATACGGTGCTCGCGGTGCCTGCCAGTATCGCCATCTCCATATTGATCGCCGTTTTGCTGAACCAAAAAATCAAAGGCATCTCGTTTTACCGCACGCTGTATTTCTTGCCGGTCGTGACGATGGCGGCTGCCGTGGCGATGGTGTGGAGATGGCTGTACAACGCCGATTACGGTTTAATCAACTACTTGCTCGGGCTGGTGGGAATTGAGGGGCCGCGCTGGATATCCGACCCGGCGATCGCGCTGTACGCCGTCATTATCGTGGCGGTCTGGAGCTCGATCGGCTACAACATGGTCATTTTCCTCGCGGGCTTGCAGGGCATTCCGCGCAGCTACTACGAAGCGGCCGAAATGGATGGCGCCGGACCTGTGCGCATGTTTTTCACCATCACGCTGCCGCTGTTGACGCCGTCGATTTTTTTCGTCAGCATTACGTCGCTGATTGGCGCCTTCCAGGTGTTTGACCTGATTTATTTGATGATCGGCAAGCTGGGCAATCCGGCGACCGAGGCTACGCAAACAGTCGCGTATTTGTTCTTCACCAACGGCTTCGAGTCGGGCAACGGAGGCTATGCAGCCGCAGTGGCTGTCGTGCTGCTCGTGCTGATCCTGATTGTGACGGCCGTCCAGATGAAAATGCAGAAAAAATGGGTTCACTACGATTAAGCGAGCATGACGGGATGGGAGGAATGAGGGATGAGTGTCCGAACAGGACGTAATCGAGCAGCCAAAAACGTATTGATTCATCTTGTTTTGATCGCTGGCGCTCTGGTGATGGTCGCGCCGTTTGTCTGGATGGTGCTCACCTCGCTGAAAACGCTGGGCGAGTCGACGCAGGTGCCGCCTGTCATCTGGCCGACGGCGCTGCAATGGGAGAACTACACGCATATTTTCGAGATGCTGCCTTTTTACGATTTTTACTGGAATACGATCTTGACTACCGTGGTGAAAGTCGTCGGGCAAGTGTTCTTGTGTTCGCTTGCGGCGTACGCGTTCGCCCGCATCGAGTTTCCGGGGAGAAACGCCTTGTTCATCGTGTTTTTGTCCGTCTTGATGGTGCCGGGGCAAGTGTTTTTGCTCCCGCAGTTTCTCATCATGAAGGAGCTGGGCTGGCTGAATACGCTCACGGCGTTGATTGTGCCGGGACTGTTCAGCGCATTCGGAACGTTTCTGTTGCGCCAGTTTTTCATGTCCTTGCCAAAAGAGCTGGAGGAAGCGGCGAAGCTGGACGGCTGCAACCACTTCCAGATTTACTGGCGGATCATGCTGCCGCTGGCCAAGCCCGGGCTGATCGCACTGGCGATTTTCGTCGCCCTCTGGTCCTGGAACGACCTGATGTGGCCGCTGATCGTCAACAGTACGCCGGATAAAATGACCTTGTCCGCAGGATTGGCTTATCTGACCGGAGAACATACGAACATGACGAACTATCCGATTTTGATGGCCGGCTCCGTTCTTGCCATTTGGCCGATGATTATTGTCTTTATTTTCTTGCAAAAGCATTTTGTCGAGGGAATTACCCTAACCGGGTCCAAATAGCCATTTTCCCCAGAAGGAGTGAAAAACCAATATGCATCATGTTCTGGTAATCGGAGCAGGTACGATGGGAACTGTTCACGCACGCTCTTACGCTGCTATGGAAAACGTTGAGCTGGTCGGCATTGTCGACATTCGCGCAGAACGCGGTCGCGAGCTGGCGGCCGAGACGAAGACAGAGTGGTTCGCAAGCTATGAGGAAGCGATGGAAAAGCTCGCGCGGGTAGACATCATTGACGTGTGCCTGCCGACCTACCTGCACAAGACGTACGTGCAAAAAGCAGCCGACGCCGGCAAGCACATCATCTGCGAAAAGCCGCTGGCGCGCAACAAGGAAGAAGCAGAGTCCATCGTAGACTACTGCCGCGAGAAAAACGTCAAGCTGTTCGTCGGCCACGTCCTGCGCTTTTTCCCCGAGTACGAGAAGTCCCGTCAACTGGTGCAGGACGGCGCGATTGGCAATGTCGGCGTGGCGCGGACGTTCCGGGGCGGGATTTTTCCGACCGCGTGGAACGACTGGTATGCCGACTACAAAAACAGCGGCGGCCTCGTGCTGGACATGATTATTCACGACTTTGACTTTTTGCGCTGGTGCTTCGGCGACGTGGAGCGCGTCTATGCGAAAAGCTTGCTCGGGCGCGGATTCGCGCGGATGGATTACGCGCTGGTGACGCTGCGGTTTCAAAACGGGATGATCGCGCACGTGGAAGGCTCGTGGGCGCATGAAGGCTTCTCGATGAAAATGGAGCTGGCTGGCAGCGAAGGCATCATTCAGTACGACAGCGCGAAGGAAAAGCCGCTGATCGCGGTCAACCGCGCGAAGCAGGCGGGCATGACCGGAGTGGCGGTGCCGGAGAGTCCGTTGCGGGAAAATCCGTATTTCCGCGAGCTGAAGCACTTCATCGACTGCATCGAAAACGACCGCGAGCCGCGCGTGACGGTCGAGGATGCCGTGAAGGCAGTGGAAATCGCGCGAGCCGCGCTTGAGTCAATCGAAACGGGCAAGCCCGTAACGCTAGTGTAGGAGGGGACCACATATGAAACTGGGAATCATCAGTGTCGCACATATGCATGCGTACAGCTACGCGAATGCTGTCGGGAAGCTTGCGGGCGTACAATTGGTCGGGGTTGCCGACGAGGACGAAGCGCGCGGCAAGGCGGCGGCAGAGAAGTGGGGCGTACCGTTTTACCGCGATTATCGCGAGCTTTTGAAAACGGACATCGACGCGGTCATCATCACTTCGGAAAATGCGAAGCATCATGAGCATACCGTAGCAGCGGCGAAGGCAGGCAAGCATATCCTGTGCGAAAAGCCGCTCGCGACCACGCTGGCGGCGGCCGAGGAAATGATCGACGTGTGCCGCGAGCAAGGCGTCATTTTGCAGACGGCGTTCCCGGTCCGGTTCCATCCGGCGGTCGTGCGGGCCAAACAGCTCGTGGAGCAAGGCAAGATCGGCCGCATCATGGCGATCCGCGGGACGAACCGGGGGCAAAATCCGGGCGGCTGGTTCGTCGATCCGGCCCAATCCGGCGGCGGCGCAGTCATCGACCATACGGTGCACGTCGTCGATTTGATGCGCTGGTTCATGGGCGCAGAAGTGCGCGAGGTGTACGCGGAGGTAGACAGCAAGTTTTCCGCTACTCCGATTGACGACTGCGGCATTTTGACGCTCGAATTTGAAAACGGCGTGTTTGCCACGCTCGATTGCAGTTGGTCGCGCAACAAGACGTTTCCGGTCTGGGGCGACGTCACGATGGAGATTATCGGCACGGAAGGCACGATTTCGCTCGACGCCTTTTCGCAAAAGCTCGACGTGTACAGCAACGACAAAGGCTTGAAGTGGGTGAACTGGGGCGACGACATGGACAGCCAGTTGGTGAGCGACTTTGTCGCGAGCGTCCGGGAGAAAAAAGCGCCATCGGTAACGGGAGAGGACGGCATGCGGGCGGTGGAAGTCGCGCTTGCTGCCTACCAGTCGGCTGAGCAGAAGCAGCCGGTAGTCATACGCTAGCTGGGACGGTGAACGAGAGTGAGCATACAGATCGGAATGATTGGCGTTGGAGGGATTGGACAGCATCATCTGAAAGGCTTGCTCGCTGACGAACGGGTGAGAGTCACAGCCGTCTGCGACGTGAACAAGGAAGCGGCGGCGTCTACGGCTGAGCAGATCGGGGCTGCGGGCTACACGTCCTGGCGGGAGCTGCTCGCGCATGAACAGCTCGATGCGCTGTTTGTCTGCGTTCCGCCTTTTGCCCATGAAGAAATCGAGGAGCAGGCTGCGGCCAGAGGCATTCACCTGTTCGTGGAAAAGCCGATCGGACTGGATCTGGAGACAGTCACGAGGAAGCAGGCGGCGATCGAGAAAGCAGGAATTATCAGCGCGACAGGCTATTGCCTGCGCTATCTGGACATCGTGCAGCAGGCCCGCGACTATTTGGCTGACAAGCAAATCGCGCTGGTGCGCGGCCATTATTTGACCAAATTTGTGGAGACGCCGTGGTGGCGGCAGATGGGCAAATCCGGGGGCCAGCTTGTTGAGCAGGCGACGCATACGCTCGACATGATGCGCTTTTTGGCCGGGGACGTGGAAAAAGTGTACGCCCAGATGGCGCTTTTGGCCTCGCAAGACATCGACGGCATCGACATTCCCGATGTATCGGCGGTCAGCCTGTCGTTTGCAACAGGGGCGATCGGGCAGCTCGATACGTGCTTCATCCAGGCCGATCACCGCACAGGGGTGGAAATTCTCGGGAAGCATTTCCGCGTCCAGATCGACGGCCGAAAGCTGACGATCACGGACGAGGCGGGAACGCGCACGACAGAAGCAACGGTGGACATGTACAGGAAGCAAGACCGGGCGTTTGTCACGGCAATCGAAACAGGGGATGCGAGCCTGGTCCTGTCACCGTATGCCTCGGCGAAAAAGACGCTGGCGGTTACCTTGGCGGCCAATCAGTCTGCGAAGTCAGGCACACCTGTCACGATTTCGCACGATGAATAAGGGAGTGAACAGCATGTTTTTTCAAAAAGGAATCAACGCCTGGTGCTTCCCGAAGGAAACCGGAGCAGAGGACATTTTCCGGCAGGCAAAAGCGTACGGGTACGCGGGCGTCGAGCTGAATCTCGACGAAGGGGACGCTTGCTTGCATCTGGAGATGACGGAGGAAGAGTTACGGCTGCTCGCGCAAAAGGCCCGCGAGCATGGGCTGGAACTGCCGAGCGTCTCGACGGCGCTTTTGTGGAAGTACCCGCTTACGCACAATGACGAAGCAGTTCGCGAAAAAGGCATTCGGGTCGTCGAGAAAATGATCGAGGCGGCGAGCATTTTTGGCGCCCGGACGGTGCTCGTGGTGCCTGGACTGGTGACGGCGGAGGTTTCGTACGACAAGGCGTATGAGCGCGCACGCGAGGCGCTCGTGCGGCTGGCGCAAACGGCAGCGGCCAAGCAGGTGCACATCGGCATCGAAAACGTCTGGAACAAGTTCCTGCTCAGTCCGCTGGAAATGGCCGGACTGATCGACGAAGTGAATAGCCCGTGGGTAGGCGCTTATTTCGATGTCGGCAACGTGCTGCAGTTCGGGTTTCCCGAGCAGTGGATCCGAATTTTGGGGAAAAGAATCCGCGCCATTCACGTCAAAGATTTCAAGACGTCGACGGGCAACATTACCGGATTCGTGCCGCTTTTGGCTGGCGACATCCCGTGGGATCGCGTGGTGGAGGCGCTGCGCGAGGTGGAGTACAGCGGCTATGTCATCCCGGAAATCTCGCCGTTTGCCCACAAGCCAAAGCTGCTGCTCGCGCAGTGCTCCCAGGCGCTTGACGCCATTTTTCAATAGAGAACAGACAGCGAGGATGTGAGTCAAAGGATGACCCAAGACAAACCATATGCCATCGGAATTGATCTGGGAGGCACGAAAATCATCGCTGCTATCGTCGACCAGAATGGCTGCATCCTGAGCCAAGCGAATGCGCCGACGCAAAAGGAGGACGAGGCTGATGCTGTCATTTTGCGAATTGGCGATCTGGTGCAGTCCGTGCTTGCGGACAGCGGTGTCGGCCTCGCGCAAATACGCGGAATCGGAATCGCTACTGCCGGAATTATTGATACGCATCGGCACATGGTCATCTTTGCGAGCAATCTGAACTGGAGCGACGTGGCAATCGGCGACAGGCTGCACGAACGGTTTGGCGTTCCGGTGCAGCTCATCAACGACGCCAATGCGGCAGCGGTGGCGGAATGGGCTTTTGGCAGCGCCAGTGGCACGGATGATCTCATTTACGTGACGGTCAGCACGGGCGTGGGAGCCGGCATCATCAGCGGCGGCCGCCTGATTACCGGAATCGGCGACAGCGCGGGAGAGTTCGGGCACATATCGCTTGACCCGGAAGGACCGCTCTGCGCCTGCGGGAACAGAGGCTGCCTGGAAAACTACGTCTCCGGGCTTGCGCTCGCCAAAATGGCGCAGGAGCAGTTGCAATCCGGTACGGCCAGCTCCTTGCGCACTTGCACCACGGGCGAGCTCAGCCGCATTACGGCCAAGGAGATCGGCGAGCAGGCACAGAGCGGGGATGCGCTCAGCATCGACTTGCTGCGGCAGGCTGGCTACTACCTCGGCGTCGGCCTGACCAACTTGATCCACCTGTTCAATCCGCAGGTGATCGTGTTCGGCGGCGGAGTCATGAACAACGGACAGATCCTGCTCGAAGAAGCGCAGCGGGTAATCCGCCAGCGCTGCATCTCGCGCATGGCGAGCCAGGCGACGATTCAGTTGAGCACGATGGGAGCGGAAGCGGGCGTGCTGGGAGCAGCGGGGATGTATTTTCCGGCCGCGCGCAAAAAAGTGGCCGTCTAAGCGAGGATGAAGCGCGAAGGAATAAAAGGAAGCCGACGTTTTGCCAGAGACGTCGGCTTTTTGCTGTGGTTCTTTTGCATAGGCACGCTTGACGAGGGAGGCTTGGCGGGAAGGCGCTCGCGCTTTCTGCGGGATGGCATGACAGAATCTCCAAGGGTTCTCGCGTCAGACAAGTAATCGTAACCTGCCAAATTTTCCTTACAACTGTTTCGGGTCCGGAACATAGGCAACATAACCGATGCTGTCTGGCGAGTCGGCGATTTTCGTTTGCTTGGGAAAAGCGCGAAGCGTCCACAGGATGTACAGGTCGCCAAACCCGCCGAGCAGCATCGCGATGCTCCATAAGTACCAAAAGATCGAATGGAAGAAGTACGCCAGGAAAAGCGGCAGCACGCCGAGCAGCAAGTTCGGAAGCAGGACGGCAAACCGATAGCTGCCGATGGAGATCGGCTTCAGGCAGCAAGCGTACAAAACGAGCTTGCGCCACACCACGCCAAAGCGAATATCTGCGACAGACACCTGGCGGCTGAGCAGGAAGCCGACTCCGTGCAGTAGTTCATGGACGATTACGCCAACTGCGACCGCGAGAAAAAACAGGAAGAAGTCGCCAAACGAGAGCGTAAAGGCGAGTGTCGTCTGATAAAGAAACGGGAACAAAGCTGCCGGAACGAACAGCAGGAAGCACACGCAGGCAAGCAGATTGGCTTTTAACGGCTGCAGGATCACCTGCTTTTTCACGTAGTTGGGTTCCAAATCAATCGGGCCTCCTGTCATGATATACTCCAAGTATAGCTTTTTGGGCTGACGGCGTTCAAATGAATCCGCCATACTGCACAGGAATTGGCCTTTCGACTCATATGGTTTCGGAATGCGGTTCATGTATGATGAAGTTGTGGCACGTTTCGGCAAAAAACAGGCCAAAGGAAACAGAAAAAAGCGGATGAGGGGTCGCAGCATGCAGGGGAAAAACAAACGTCTATTACTGGGAATCGCGCTACTGGTTGTCATTGCGTTGGGCTTTTGGGGCTATCGCTTGCTGGGGCCGATTGCGCTGGCAGAAGGGTATTTGTACGAAGACAACAGCCGGATGGCGTACGCAAAAGTAACAGCGGAAAATGACCAGGTCAACGTTGAAGTAACGTTGTCCAAGCTGCTCGTCGAGGATACGATTCCGCGCTTGCAGACGGAGACAAGCGTCTGGACGGGGACGATGGAAAAAGATACGCTTACCCTTCAAGAGAAGACGACGGGCCAAAAGCTCCAGGCCAAGGTGAGCGCAGACGGGCTGCTGTTCCAGGGGCCGCTTGCGCAAGGCGAGCCGGCGGAAACCAAGCTCGCAGCCAGCAACAAGCAGACGTACGACGACAAGCTGGCGGCGTGGACGAACAGCGTCGAGCAGGAAGCCGCCCAGAAGAAAAAAGAAGTGGAAGAGCAACGGGCCAAGGAAGCAGCGCGCGTCGAGTTCGCTAAAAAGGTCGAGCAGACGGGGAGGCTTACGGCCGATATGCTGGAGAGCGCCCAATATTTGCAGGAAATCCAGTTCGCAGAGGAGCTGCAGTTTTCCAAAGACCAGGTCGTCGAGCTGCAAGGTCTTTTGGACGAGCTGATTACATACGCGAAACAGCCTAGCCTGAGCAAAATGGAATACGACGTGATGGCCGGGACGCTCGGCAGCATGAAGGTGCTGGTCGACGGGATGAACGCCATGGACAGCACGATTGCGCAAAAGAAAAAGAGCATGCAGGACATCATCGCGGTGCTGGAGACGGATATGAAAGACGCGCAGGCGGTGTGGGAGGAAATCAAGGCGAGCGTGACAGATGCAGAGAAGCGGGAAAAAGCGTTGACGGACGCGGTCAAGACAGGCTCCGATGCGATCGCGCAGGCGAAGCAGCGGCTCGGCACGCTGGAAAAAGAGCAGGCGGGCGTCAAAGCTTCCGCAAACAAGCTCTACCAGCAGGCGGCAGCCGTGCTCGAACAGACGAGGTCCAAGTACGGCTACTAGCACTGATACACCGATAGCGGAAAAAGACAGGCTCAGCTTCCGGACGGCTCGATGCGGCGGGAGGCTGAGCTTTTTTGTGCAGATTGTGCAAAAAAAGAATGGACTAGAGGTTTATCCGGTAGAAGGACAACCTGGCACGACTTCGGACGAAGAGGGAAAGCAAGACGCGTTCGCTTTAGATAGCAAGGTTTCGGCAATGGCTCGATGCAGCAGCCAAGTCTCTGGAGCGAATGAGATTTTGTTATTTTCAGATCGGTTTTATTGTATTATTCTTAATCGTATAAATCAGCCTTTGTGGCTTTGGTCGGGAGGTTTTTTATGAGCGTCTACGAAAGTATTACGGAGCTGATCGGAAACACGCCTCTCGTTCGCCTGAACCGGATGGTCCCCGAAGGAGCGGCAGAAGTATGGGTGAAGCTGGAAAAATTCAACCCGTCGGGAAGCGTCAAAGACCGGGCTGCTTACAACCTGATTGCCGTAGCCGAGCAGGAGGGCCTGATCCGGCCAGGGGACACGATTATCGAGCCGACCAGCGGGAACACCGGGATCGGCTTGGCGATGAACGCCGCGGCCAAAGGGTACCGGGCGATATTGGTCATGCCGGACAACATGTCCAAAGAGCGGATCAACATCTTAAAAGCGTACGGGGCAGAGGTCGTGCTGACGCCAAGCGAGCAGCGGATGCCGGGAGCGATTGCCAAGGCCAAGGAGCTGCAGCAGGAGATTCCGCGCAGCTTCATCCCGCAACAGTTTGAAAACAAGGCGAATCCCGATATCCACCGGGTCACGACTGCCCGCGAAATTTTGGCGCAGACGAACGGACAGCTCGACGCTTTTGTCGCAACCGCTGGCACTGGCGGAACGATTACGGGGACAGGCGAAGCGTTGCGCGAGCAGCTTCCGGAGCTGTACATCGCCGTCGTCGAGCCAAAAGGCTCCCCGGTTTTGTCCGGCGGCAAGCCTGGACCGCACAAGCTGGTCGGCACCAGTCCGGGCTTTATTCCGCGCATTTTGAATACGGGCATCTACGACGAGATCATCCAGATCGCGGACGAGGACGCGCTGGACAGCATGCGCAAACTGGCGGCGCTGGAAGGGATTTTGGTAGGTCCGTCGTCTGGAGCATCGGTGTTTGCTGCGGTTGCTGTCGCGAAAAGGCTGGGAGCGGGCAAGCGGGTCGTCTGCATCGCGCCGGATACGGGCGAACGGTATTTGAGCATGAATCTTTTTTAAAAGGAAACGAAGCAAGCGAAAGCCGCTTTTCTGTGCGAGGGAGAAGGCGGCTTTTTCGTATCCCGGGCGAGCATGGTGTGTTATTATTTGGAAAAAGTCTTTCCGACAGGAACAGACACGATGAGGAGCGGCATGCAAATGGGCAGAAGGGCTATAATCGCCGGAGCCGGGGTGAGCGGGCTGGCGGCTGCCATCGCATTGAAGCAGGCGGGCTGGCAGGTGATGTTGTACGAGCAGGCCAAGGAGCAAAAAGCCATCGGCGCTGGCATCGTGCTCGCAGCCAATGCGATGAAGGCACTGGATAAGCTCGGGGCGGGGGCGCGCGTTCGCGAGCTTGGTTCCCCTGTTCGCGAGGCGAAAATACGCGACTGGCGAGGAAACGTGCTGGTCGAGATGGCTTTTGAGCAGCAAGCAAAGCGCTGCGGGGCGGACAGCTACTTGATCCACCGCGCTGATTTGCAGCAGGCCATGCTTGCGAAAGTGGCGGCGCACGATCTCGTTCTGGACAAAAAGCTCGTTTCCTTTGCGCAGGAAAAGGGCGGCGTGCAGGCGGCTTTTGCGGACGGCACGACAGCGGAAGCAGACGTCCTGATTGGCGCGGACGGCATCCATTCGTGCGTTCGCAAGCAGCTTTTTGGCGAGGGGAAAATGCGCTACTCCGGCTACACGGCGATTCGCGGCATAGCCCGCTACGAAGACCAGCGCTATCCGGTGGAAACGCACGGAGGGTTCGAAGCGTGGGGGAGAGGAGCCCGGTTTGGCTTTTCGCACATCGGCGGCAACCGAATTTTCTGGTTTGCGGCGGTCAACGCGCCAGAGGGCGAACAAGATTCGCCGATCGCCCGAAAGCTCGCGGCTATGCGCAGGTTCGAAGGCTGGTACGAGCCTGTGCAGGCTGTCATTGCGGCTACGCCAGAGGAAGCGATTTTGCGCCATGACATATACGACCGCCGTCCGCTGAAGCAGTGGGGAGCAGGGCTTGTAACGCTGATCGGAGACGCTGCGCATCCTATGCTGCCGAATCTGGGCCAGGGAGCAGGCCAGGGGCTGGAGGATGCGCTCGTGCTGGCGCGCTGCCTGGCAAAAGCGGGAGGCGCCGCTGATTTTTCCACAGCTTTGCGCGAATACGAAGGGCTGCGAAAAAAGCGGGTGCATGCCATCGTGCGCAGCTCGCGGCTGATTGGCTATGTGACGCAATGGGAAAATCCGCTGGCGGTCGCCTTTCGCAGCCTGCTGCTGAAAACGATACCTGCCGACGTGCAGAGCAGGCGGCTGGACTGGATTATCGGGCACGAGGTATAGACGCAAGCCAAAAAAGCAGGGAGCGGAAAGCCCCTGCTTTTTTCTGTGCAAAACGTTCCCGGCGCAATTCGTGCCAGGCAGCTTTTGAGCGTTTGGGATCGGCAAAACGAGCCTGAACGGTTTGCCCTGCCTTAGCCTTGCTGACGCGCCTGGTAGGCGAGCAAGGCTCCGATGAACAACTGTCCGGTCTGGAGCATGGAGCGCTCATCCACATCGAATTTCGGGTGGTGGTGCGGATAGGTCGCCTTGATCTCCGGGTTGCGGCCGCCTGTCATGAAGAAAGTGGCTGGCCGCTCCTGCGCGAAGTAGGCAAAGTCTTCTCCGCCCATGATCGGCGGCATCTTGATGACGTTCTCGTCGCCGAAGAGACGCTTGGCTTCTGCCTCGACATGCGTCGTTTCCACTTCGTCGTTCCAGGTGGCAGGGTAGCCGCGCTCGTACGTGATTTCGCACGTCGCGCCGACAGCCTGGCAGCTCGCCTCTACGATGCGGCGCATGGAATGCTCGACTGCGACGCGCACTTCCTCGTCATACGTGCGCACGGTTCCTTTGAGGCGCACTTGGTCGGGGATGACGTTGTAGGCTTCGCCGCCTCCGAGGAACGAGCAGACGGACAGAACGACCTGCTTGAGCGGATCAATCTGACGGCTTGCTATTTGTTGCAAGTTCATCACGATCTGGCTGCCGAGCACGATCGGGTCGATCGAGTTGTGCGGGGAAGCGCCGTGGCCGCCTTTTCCGTACAAAATGATTTCGAAGCTGTCCGCCGCCGCCGTTACATAGCCCGTCGCAATCCCGACCTTGCCGACTGGCAGGTCAGAGGCTACGTGCGCGCCGAACACTACGTCGACGCCTTCCAGGCAGCCTGCTTCGACCATGGCCTTGGCGCCGCCCGGCGGCAGCTCTTCGGCAAATTGATGCAGGAACACGACCGTTCCTGGAATTTCGTCACGATATTCGCTCAACACTTGCGCGACACCCAAAAGCCCTGCTGTATGAATGTCGTGCCCACACGCGTGCATCACGCCTGGAATGCGCGATTTGTACTCGACGTCTTTTTCATCCTGAATCGGCAGGGCGTCAAAGTCGGCGCGCAGGGCGACTGTTTTTCCCGGTTTGCCGCCCTTGAGATAGCCGACGACGCCCATGCCGCCGACACCTGTTTTGACTTCAATGCCAAAGGAAGCCAGCTTGTCCGCTACCTTTTTGGCCGTATTCTCCTCTTTGAAGGAAAGCTCGGGGTACATATGCAGATCGCGTCTGAATGACACAAGCTCGGGGTAAATTTCCTGTAAACGGGCAAACAATTTGTCTTGCATTGGACCCACTCCTTTTTCCCGTAGAAAGAGATTGGTAATTCGCAGTCTCTTAATTATAAAAATATTGCGAAATATATTGCAATCTATGCTGTACCAGAGTATGCCTGGTGTGACGGGGGATGCAGGTGGACAGCCTCGAAAGAAATGGACTAGAATGAAGAGAGGAAAGACACGTCATAGAGAGATTGACAGAGGAGAATATGGTTACTGCCTTCACCAAAAACCGCAGGGTCTGGATTTGCGTGCTGATGTCCGGCGCCCTGTTTTTGACGATGACCTGTTTGAGCATAGCAGGCTCTTATTACAATACGAAGCAATCCGTTCGCCTCTCGATCGCCAACCAGAGCATGAAGACGGCTGCGGCGGCGGCCAGCCGAATCGACGTCGCGTCCTACGAGCAATTTTTGCAGCATCCCGTAAAGGAAAATCCGGCGTACGAGCGGCTCACCTCCCAGCTCAGCCAGGTGCGGGAGCAGTTCGGGGTCCTGTACTTGTACTTGCTGCAAATCAATCCGGATGGAAGCGGCGGCAAAGTCATGGTCGCCGCCCATCCGCCCGATTCCGGCATCCAGTTTCAGATTGGCGACCCCTGTTATGTGAATGCGGAGCAGATTGCCAAAATTCGCGCGGGGGAGACGTATTATTCGGACATCATTCGCGATCCCCACTACGGCGTCTACATGTCGGCAGGGGCACCGCTTCTGGGCAAGGACGGCCGGCTCGCAGGCATCGTCGGCGTCGATACCGACATGGCGATGGTCGAGGGCATAGGCAAGGACGTCGTGCGCAACAGCGTGCCCGTCTTCGTGTTTCACGGACTGTTTGTGGTCGTGCTGATCGTTTTGATTCTGGGCCTTTCGCGTTGGTACCAGCGGGAAATTCGCGTGGCGGTGGGAGAGACGGAGGAGCATTACCAGGACGAGCTGCGCTCTGTCATCAGCTCCATCCGCTCGATTCGACATGATTTCGTCAACCATATGCAAGTGTTGTACGGACTGATTGAATGCGGCTATTTCGACAAGGCGCGCGATTACATCCAGTCGCTGTTGAAGGAGACGAAGTTGCTCGATCTGACGGTGCGGATCGCCAATCCGGCGTTGATGGTTTTGTTCCATACAAAATGGGAGCAGGCCAAATCGAAGCAGATCGTCATGCAGTTCGCCGAGTGCCCGGATCCGTTTGAGGGCATTCCGTCTATTGACCTGGTGAAAATTATGTCCAATCTGATCGACAACGCGATAGATGCCGCAGAGATGGCGGATGGGGAAAAGCGGATTCGGATCGCCTGCCGCCGGGAGGACAAGCAGTACGTCTTCGAGGTGGAGAACACGGGCGCGGAGATTTCGCCCGAGCAGCGTGCGCACATTTTCACGGTAGGCTATACGACCAAGCCGGCAACGCGCTCAAACGCGCGGGGAGCGGGATTGCCGATCGTCCAGGCGGTGGTCAGCAAACATAACGGGAGCATCGAGATCGTCTCGGAGCATGGAATGACGCGGTTCACGGTGATTTTGCCTGCAAAATAAATGACGTCTCGCCTTTTGGCGAAGAAGAAAGCCGTCCATTAGCGACGGCTTTTTCTTGTAGGCGACATGAACGAGACACAGTGGAAGGGGTTCAGCCAGGAAGTATTTTTCGCTATAAATCGACAAAATTCTACAATATTTTCATAGAACTTTTGGCCGTAGACGCCTTGTGAGAAATTTTTCTTCCCCCGCTATCAGACAAGGATTCGCATAAAAAATGGAAAAAGCGTGGAGTTTGTCATTCTGGGTCAGATTGCTTAGGCGAAAAAATGGTTTTGCGCAGGAATGATTTTCTGTCGAAAGAAAATTTTTGGCTATGATCTAAAAACGTGTAATAATTGTGAATAGTCGGAACTAGGGGTAAAATCATAGTCCGGCCAAACCAAGTAGATAGAAAAAGAGGGTGAACGGCAGTGAAGAAAGGCAAGAAGCTATTATCTATTTTATTTTCGTCATCGCTTGTGCTGAGCGCATTTGCGGCTGCACCTGCTGCGGGACTGGCCAAGTCGAAGGAGGACAAGCATACCTTGGAGGTGGACTTGTCCACAGTCAATATTGACCGATTGGTAAAAGGGCTGATTGAGCAAGGCATTATTGATGAGGACGCCGATCAGGAAGAAATCAATGAAGCTTTGTTCGATTATCTCAAGGACAAAAAAGTGCCGCATGGCATCGACAACTCCTCGTCCTTCGGGAAAAAAGCGGAGAAGTCCCAGCAGGCAGCTTTGTCGGAGGCGGCAAAGCGGGTGGCAGAGGTCGAGGATCAGGATGAAAGCGAACTGCGCGCCTCCAAACGAGTACATACCGATAACATCGTGATCGCGCTCGTTGAATTTCCGGATCGGGAGCACAACCAGTTGCCGAAAGTGAACGACACGCTCTGGACAAAGGATTTCAACGAAAAGCACTACCGCGACATGCTTTTCAATCAAAAAGGCTATACGACGCCAGAAGGCACCAGCATGACGACGATGGCGGAGTATTACTATTTGCAATCCGGCAGAAGCTGGACGGTAGATGGAGTAGTCACTCCTTGGCAAGTGGCTGAAAAGAGCTACAAGCATTACGGCGGAAACAATTCCAGCGGCAACGACGCAGCGCCGCGCGATCTGGTCGAAGAAACGCTGGGGGCCGTAGGCGAAGCGATTGCGGGCAAAGAGGAAGACTACGACCAGCGCGACCCGTACGACCTGGATGGCGATGGCGATCTGATGGAGCCGGACGGCATGCTGGACAACCTGATGCTCGTACATGCGGGCATCGGCGAAGAGACGGGCGAGGACGCAGACGCGATCTGGTCGCACCGTTGGACGTTGAAAAAGCCGGTGGAAATCCCGGGCACCAGCCTGAAAGCTTTCGACTATATGATTCAGCCGGAAGACGGCGCACCTGGCGTTTTCGCGCACGAATACGGACACAACCTCGGATTGCCGGACTTGTATGACACGTCCAGGCAAGGGCACGACTCGCCAGTAGGTGCGTGGTCCTTGATGTCTTCCGGTAGCCACACGGGTAAAGTTTTCCAAACGCAACCAACCGGACTGGATCCATGGTCCAAGATGATGCTGCAAGAAATGTACGGCGGAAAATGGATTTCTCCGCGCGTCGTCGATTATAAAGATTTGGAAAAGAAAAAGAAGACGTTCAGCCTGATCGACGCTTCCAGCCAGGAGATGGGCGGAAAAGTTATCAAGCTCAACATGCCGCAGGCTGAAAAAGAACCGCCGACTCAGCCGAAAGACGGGGATTACGCCTACTTCTCCGATGAAGGCGACAACCTGAATACGAAAATGGTGTCGGACGTAATCGACCTGACCGGGGCCAGCTCGGCGTCCATGAGCTTTGACTCGTGGAGAGCGATTGAAACCGACTACGACTACCTGTACGTCAACGTGATTGATGAAGAGACAGGGGATAGCAAAACCGTCGAGCAGTTCGACGATGTCACCAAAGGCTGGGATCAGGAAAAAATCAGCCTGAACGATTTTGCTGGCAAGAAAATTCGCGTGGAGTTCAACTACGTGACGGATGGCGGCTTGGCGATGCCTGGCTTCTACCTCGACAACTTTGAAGTGGAAGCGGATGGCGAAGTCATTTTCGCCGACGATGCCGAGGGCGACCAGAAGTTCGAACTGGATGGCTTCATCCACTTCGATGGCAAAGGAAAAATGTACGACACGTACTACCTGATCGAGCTGCGCTCCCATGAAGGCGTGGACGCCGGACTGAAGTATTTCCGCCGCAACGACACGTTCTTCTCTTACGACCCAGGCATGGTGATCTGGTACTACGACGGCCGCTATGGCAAAACGCAAGACAACAACACAAGCCAGCATCCAGGCTACGGCATGCTCGGCGTAGTCGATGCGCATCAGGAAGTGCGCTACTGGAACAACGACGAAGGAAACGAAGACGCGATTGCAGATTCCCGCTACCAGGTGAACGACGCGGCATTCAGCCCGAACAAAACGTCTGGCATGAACCTCGACTACATTTTCGGTACGATGAATTACGCGCCGCTCAAAGGTGTCACTACATTTGACGACAGCGACGATTACACGATGCCGGAAGTGCCGGAGGTCGGAAAAATCCTTCCGGAAATCGGGCTGCAAATCAAATTGAAGCGGGTAACGAAAAAGTTCACGGACGCATCGGTTGAACTGTCCTTGAAAAAATAAGCAAAGAGAAAGACGCCTGTCAGCGCTCGGCTGATGCCAGGCGTCTTTTTTGTGGGAATAGGAAGCAGCGTGTCCTGCCGGATGGGGGCAAAAGGGGCAGGATTGTTGTGTGTCTGGGAAGCGTGGATGCGCGCCTGCTGTGTTTTCGCTCAGCCGGAGCGCGGATGCTGAAAGGTTTTCAGGCTTTGGCGCAAAAACTGGTTGCGCTCCTCGATGAAGGCGCAAATAAACGCAGGCTCAGTGGCGAAGGTGGCGAGGACGTCTTGTTTGTATGGGTCCATGGAGACGTAGGGGCGCAAGGCGTCGTGCAGGGCGAGAATATGCGGCCGCAAATGTTCGACGGTAAAGGTCGTGTCGAGGATGTCCTGGAGCAGCCGGACATACTGCGTGCGAAACGCCGGGACATCCAAAAGGCGCGCCGTCAGCGTGTTGAAGCCTTGGACGCGCAAATTTTCCGGAGCGAGCACACGTCCGTTCACATTGCGTCCCCATGTCGCGTCGTAGTCCCAGGGGATGATGAAAAACCGTTTGTTTTCCGCGTGTCTGTACAACGCGTAGCTGTGGACGAAGCCGTCGAGATTTTGCGTGCAGACTGCTCCGGCTAGCCAGCGCAAATATTGCGGGATGTCGAGCCACTTTTTGATGATGTGAGCAAACAAGGCTTGCGGTGTGGCGTTAATACGGAAAATGAGCTCGCGCAAATAACCGTCGTCTGCTTCCGTGCCCAGCTTCCGCTGATACCCGGCTTCTAGCGCTGCTTTTGCCTCGGTGGTCTTGTGGCGGAGCAGGGAGAAATTCGCATTGGCGTTCACCGCGTAGTAGATGGGACCAGCGGGCAGGCCGCGGTCCGCTAGGAAAATATCATCTACTGCTTCGAGTTTGAGATAGATTCCGATGCATTCGCCATTGAGATAGAGCAGGACGTGCTCGGCCCGCGGCGCGTACGAACCGATTTTGGTAAAGAAATCGAACGAAAGCTTGTTGCGAATGTAGGACGGGTCGACGTATTCGGCGTTGAGGTGGAACTCGCGCGCGCCTTGGAACAACTGGGGAGGCACGAGCGTAATTTGAAAGGACCTTTTGGGAAATTTGCAGCAGGGGTGTACCAGATCACGTATGAGCTGAACGTTCAAGAAGTGGGAAGGCCGTTTGCGCTGTTTGCAAATGGCGTGCTTCTGGCCGGAACCAGCTACGGCGAAAACTCTTAAGGGGTGCTCACAGGGCACGCCGTCGTCAACCTGTTCGAAAATGACGTTATCACGCTGCAAAATTTGAGCGGAGACACCAATCTGAACGCGTCCGTATCGGGCATCGGAGTAGTCGCCGCCTCGATCATCTTTGAACAATTGACAACTGCCTGACTCGCTGCACAACGAGCGGCAGCCATAAAAACAAGCAAACCCACCCGGTAATCCAAGGTGGGTTTCTTGTTTTCAGCGAGAGCCTGCCGCTGCCAGTCAGCAGACGGCGCACCAGCGCCTGGCCGAGCCGATGCTTCATGACTGCGTTTCGTGCGGGAACAAGCGGAAAAACAGCTCCAAAAACGAATGGACGAGTTCGGACTTCTCATCCATCCGGTAGGCGACGCCAGCCTCCAGGCGAATGCTCACGTCGGAGAGCGCCCGGAAGGCGACGGACTTGCCCGCCAAAGGAAGCCGAGGGCCAAGCGATACCCCCATTCCCGAGGAAACCAGCTCGATAACCGTCTGCATGTCGTGGGTTTCGACGGTAATTTTCGGCGAAAAGCCTGCCTGGTGGCAAACCTTCGTCACCGTGTCGTAAAAGCCGGGGCCGATCTGGCGAGGGGTGATGACGAACGACTCGTCCGCCAAATCCGTGATACGAATCGGCTCGCCGGATTGCGCAAGCGGATGCTGCTCAGGCAAAATCGCCCCGATCTCCGGGGAAAAATACGGCTTCACAATCAGTTGGTCGCTGTTGACTGGCGGCGTAAGGAAGCCGACGTCGATTCGCTTGTCGTGCAGGGCCTGGACTTGTGCAGTCGTGCCCAGCAGTTGCAGGTTCAGGCTTACGTTCGGATACGCCTCACGGTAAGCCGTCACAATCGGCAACAGATGGTGCGCCGTTCCCGTAAAGCCGATGAGCAGCTTGCCGTGCTCGGCCCTTGCTGCCATTCGCGCCGTGTCGCAGGCTTCCTCGACCAGATCGAGCAGTTGGTACGCTTTTTTGAGAAAGGCTTTGCCTGCGCTCGTCAGTTCGACGTGCCGATTCGTTCGGAAAAAGAGCTGAACGCCGACCTCTTCCTCCAACTGCCGAATTTGCCTGCTCAACGGGGGCTGGGCGATATGCAAGCGCGCTGCCGGGGAGCTGGTCAGTCTCGCTGTGCAGGCGTCTCTGTCGGCCATTCGCCCGGGGGCAAGCGAGCTGGAAGTCGACGATGCGGGGCGCACGGCTGTTTTGCGGGAAGCCGCCAAGCGCTATCCGAATGCGGTTGTGCATACGCAATCCATTACGCCATCGGGAGTGGCGCGCTCCATTATGCCCCACGTCTTTTCGACGACGCGCAAGCTGGAGCGAGGGGACGTTCTCATTCATACGCATCACGCTGTCGTGCATGGCTACATAGCGGAATGCGAACGCACCTGCTTCGTGGAAGAAGCGACAGAGCGGCAAAAAGAAGCGTTTGCCGTCATGCTTCGCGCACAGCAGGCCGCGCTTGAGACGATCAAGGCGGGCGTGCCGATGCGCGAGGTGGACCGGGCTGCTCGCGCTGTCATTCAGGCGGCGGGCTACGGCGAGTACGCGATTCACCGCACTGGGCACAGCATCGGGCTGGACATTCACGAGCCGCCCTTTTTCCGCTTCGATGAAGAGGCGCTGCTGCAGGAAGGCATGGTGTTTACGGTTGAACCAGGCTTCTACGTGCCGGAACTTGGCGGCTTTCGCCATTCGGACACCGTCATCGTGACACGGGACGGTTGCGAGCCGATTACCCATGTCCCCCGGGATTTGGTCAGCATGATCCGCCGGGCGTGATCGCGCCGCAAACGTTTTGCCGCCAAAACAGGCCAGGGAGCTTCGGCTCGCTCGCCTGTTTTTTTCATGGAACGAGCCGGCAGTCCGTTCGTTTCAGGTCTAAGCCTGCCTGCCTTGCAATAGGTTAGTAACAACGAACGACAAGCTGCCCGCTATGTATTGCGCGAAAGAAAGACAACCTTTGACTGGAAAAAACGAGCCCGCGCCCGGCAGCAAGGGGGGATTGTTCATGCTGCACATCGTAGCTTGTATCAAGCAGGTGCCGGACACGAAGATCATCAAGATGAATCCGAAGACAAACACGATGGACCGTGCCAGCGCACCTGCGATTCTCAACCCGTATGACGCACACGCGGTAGAGGAAGCAGTCCGTTTGAAAGAGCGTTATGGAGGCGTAGTTTCCGTGGTGACGATGGGACCACCGCCAGCGGTAAAAGCGATCCGCAAATGCGTCGAGATCGGTGCAGACGCTGGCTACCTGGTGACGGACCGCGCGTTTGCCGGGGCGGATACGCTGGCGACGAGCTATGCGATCACCAAGGCGATCGAGAAAATCGCGGAGACACAGCCCGTTGACCTGGTCATCTGCGGGAAAATGACGATTGACGGCGACACGGGTCAGGTCGGTCCGGGAGTGGCGAGAAGACTCGACATTCCTCCGCTCACCAACGTAAAAAAAGTGGTCGAGGTCAACAAGGAGCAAGGCTTCGCCATCGTTCACCGCAAGCTGGAAGACGGCTATGAGGTCGTCCAGTCTTCCTTGCCCTGCCTGTTTTCCGTCGAAAAGGAGATCAACGAGGTGCCGTACTCGCCGCTGCCGAACATGCTGCGCGCAGCCCGGTACAATCCGGTTGTCTGGTCGGTGAACGACCTCGGAGATATCGACCGGAGCCTGCTCGGCCTGAAAGGCTCGCCGACGATCGTGGCGAAGGTATGGCCGCCGGAAAAGCCAAAGGGAGGGGAAATGCTGGAGGGCACCCCGCAGGAGCAGGTTGAGCGCTTGATGGAAGTCCTTCGGGGAAAACAGACGTTGTTTCGTGTGAAGGAGGGGCAGGCATGAATCTGGACGATTATCGGGGCATCTGGGTGTATCTGGAGGCGCGGGAAGGGCGGATTGCACCCGTGTCGCTCGAATTGCTTGGGGCAGGCCGGCAAATGGCGGACAAACGGGGCGTGCCGCTCGCTGGTCTGTTGATCGGAGAGGGCGTGACGGAGCTGGCGCCAACCGCTTTTCCGTACGGGGCAGATCAGGTGTACGTCTACGACGACCGCATTTTTGCCGACTACCGCACAGAGTCGTACATGCGCGCGGTCATCGAGTGCGTGCAGAAGCACAAGCCGGAAATCATTTTGTACGGAGCGACTTCGACGGGCAAAGATTTGGCGAGCGCCGTCGCTACCGATCTGGAGACAGGGCTGACGGCCGACACGACGATGCTTGACGTCAATGCGGAGACAGGGCTGCTCGAAGCCAGCCGCCCGGCGTTTGGCGGAAACATCATGGCGACGATTTTGTGCAAAAAGCACCGCCCGCAAATGGCGACGGTTCGTCCGAAAGTCATGAAGGCGCTCGAGCCTGATCCCACCCGAACAGGCGAGGTGATCCGCGAGAGCATCCAGCTTGCGGAAGAGGACATTCGCACCAAAGTATTGAAAATCGTGCGGGAAACGAAGGAAAAGGTCAGACTGGATGAAGCGGACGTCATCGTGGCGGGAGGAAAAGGACTGGGGAGCAAGGAAGGCTTTGCCCTCATCCACCGTTTCGCGGAAGCAATCGGGGCGACGGTCGGGGCGAGTAGGGATGCCGTGGAGGCGGGATGGATCGATCATGCCCATCAGGTCGGACAGACAGGCGTGACGGTGACGCCGAAAATTTATTTTGCGATCGGGATTTCCGGCGCGATCCAGCACCTGGTCGGCATGCGCAACTCCGGACTGATTATTGCGATCAACAAAGATCCGAACGCGCTGATTTTCCAGGCTTGCCACTACGGGATTGTGGGCGATGCGTTTGAAATCGTGCCGTTGTTGATGAAAGCGTTCCAAAAGGAGCCGGACAGGGAGGTTACGTATGGCTGAGAAGTTTGACGTGATTGTAGTCGGTGCAGGTCCGGCCGGAACCGCTTGCGCCTACACATTGGCGAAGGCTGGCGTCAATGTGCTGTTGATGGAGCGCGGCGAATACCCGGGGTCGAAAAACGTGATGGGCGGGGTGCTGTACCGCAAGACGATGGAGGACATCATCCCCGGATTTTACAAGGAAGCGCCAGTCGAACGGCCCATCGTCGAACAGCGCTTCATGATGCTGGATAAGGAATCCGCCCTCAACTTCAGCTACAAAGGTCTGGAGTGGGCGCAGGAGCCTTACAACAACTTCACGGTGCTGCGGGCCAAATTCGACCAGTGGTTTGCGGAAAAAGCGGTGCAGCAAGGAGCGCTTTTGCTCAACGAGACGGTGGCCCTATCTTGTATCGTCGAGGACGGCAAAGTAGTCGGGATCAAGACGGACCGCCCCGATGGCGACGTCTATGCCGATGTGGTCGTCCTCGCAGACGGGGTCAATTCGCTTTTGGCCAAATCGCTCGGCTTTCACAAGGAATTTCGGCCGGACGAGGTTGCGCTGGCCGTCATGGAAGTGCTCAAGCTGGATCGCAAAATTATCGAGGACCGCTTTAATCTGGAAGGCGACCACGGCTGTACGATCGAAATTTTCGGCGACTCGACCAAAGGGATTCTGGGCACAGCCTGGCTGTACACGAACAAGGACAGCCTGAACATCGGCGTGGGCACGATGCTGTCCGGGCTGATTAAGCACAAGATCAAGCCGTATGAGCTATTGGACTACGTCAAGAACCACCCGATGATTCGCCCGTACCTGCAAGGCTGCGAGCAGCAGGAGTACCTGGCTCATCTCATCCCGGAAGGCGGCTATCGCTCCATGCCCAAAGTCGTCGGCAACGGCGTGATCGTCGTCGGCGACGCCGCACAGCTTGTCAATGCGATCCATCGCGAAGGCTCGAACATGGCGATGGCTTCCGGGGTCATGGCGGCGGAAACGATTTTGACCGCCCGAGAAGCCGGGGATTACTCGGAAAAAATGCTCGGGTCGTACCGGACCAACCTGTTGAACAGCTTTGTCGGCCAGGATTTGAAAAAGTACAAGGACGCTACGCATCACTTTGAAAAGTCCCCGCACTACTTCGAACGGTACATCCCGATGATGAACCGGGCGGCCAGCCAGATGTTCACGGTCGATGGCAGCTCGAAGTGGAGCAAGCAGAAAAAAATATGGAGCGACCTGGGCAGCGCCAAGGACAAGTGGAAAATGGCGCGCGATCTGATGAATGCATGGAGGGTGATGAAGTGATGACGCAAATACCCAAAGGGCAATCGATCGAGGAAAAGCAGTATCTCGTTCGCTTCAAGGCCGACACCCAGTCGCATCTGCACGTGCTGAGCGCGGATGTATGCGCGACGCAGTGCCCGGATAAGCTCTGTACGATCTTCTGTCCGGCGGAGGTGTACAAATGGGAAGAAATGCGGATGCACGTGGGATACGAGGGGTGCCACGAATGCGGAAGCTGCCGCATCGGTTGTCCGTACGAGAACATCAAGTGGGAGTATCCAAAGGGCGGCCACGGGATTATTTTCAGACTCGGATAATGGGCGGCGATACCGGTGATACAAGTAGGCGATGGGGTCGTATTTGTGAAAGATGGTGCCAGAGGTGTCGTCATCAACATCGACCAGGAACGGTGTCAGGTGTTGTGGGAAGATGATTTTGTCAGTTGGGAACAGCGGGAATGGCTGATCGTCACGACAATAGAACAGACAGAACGGCGGGAGCGATGACCCCGCCGTTCTGTCTGTTTTTTTATTCAAGCTGGAGAGGGCATGAAAAGGCCCTCGCCCCCCAAATGCGATAACAACCGAGTGCAGGCTTTGGCGAAGCAAGGGAGACGATGAGATAGGCCGCTTCCGGATAGTTGGCGTGGGCGATGTCTTCCGTGGACGGCACGGGTGGAGCAGTTGGATGGGAATGGTAGATTCCGACCAGATTTTCCCCCCGGAATGCGATTTTTTGCAGCACCTTCTGGATTTGCCGCGTGTTCATGGCAAAAGCGTCGGGTCGCTTCAAAATGTTTTCCATCCGCCAGATGGTTTCGGCGCTGCCGCCTCTTCCCGAAAGCAAGCCGCATGCCTCATACGGTTTTTCTTCCTGGCAATGCCGGATCATTTCTTCCCACACAGAACGGGTCATGGAAAAGGGTGTTTTTACTGCATTAGCCTTGCCAACGCCTGCCGCAGCATCCCCCGGTTGTTTTGGTTTGGACAATGGGTTTGACGTTGTGCACAGGCCCGGATTTTGGCAGTGGCGATGGCGGCATTCCCAAAGGACGCATGCCTTGGCGAACGGGGCGTTGCTGACGCTGATTGTAAAGTGCGCGAAGTTGATCTGGTGTCATGGATATCCCTCTCTTTCTGTACTGTACTATGTTTTATTCAGCAAGGCGCCGAGTGGTAACGGCTATGGCACATTGGGGCAGGTCACTTGAACGGGTTGAATGTGTTCCCTTGCTGGGTGTGCGGCGGCATCTGGAACGACAGGGGAGTGGAAGACGAGACGTTTGCCGTCGAATGGCTGGTGCTCGGCATTTGGCTCAGCGCCTTGTTCGCCCGCGCTTCCTTTTGGCTGAAGTCTTTTATAGCTTGTCTGTATTTCTCCTCTTTCTCCTGGTGCTCCTTGACTAGCTGTTTCAGCCCGGCGACTGTCTTTTTCAAGACAAGCTCCTGAATAGTAATTTGCTCAAGCTGCTTTTCTTTTTCTTTGAGCTGCTGTTTAAACGACTGGATGGTGTCTTCGAGCCGCTTGTTCCAACTGCTTTCCTCTTTCTGCTGCTGGGTCAGCTTTTCTTCGGCGGTGCGCAGTTGTCGCAGCGTCTGGTCGTGCTTGCTGCTCAATTCCGCGTAGCTTTTGGCCGCCGCTTGCAACTCGGCGTCTTTTTGCTCAAGCGTCTGTTTCCACGACGCCTCCTGCTGTTCCCAGTGCGTGATACTCGCTTCGAGCTGTTGCTGCTTCGCCAAAAGCTGAGTCTCGTGATCGCGCGCGGCTTCGAGTTGTTGGGCAGCGACTTCGAGTTGCTTGGTTGCCGTTTCCAGTTGGCGGGTCGTAGCATCGAGCTGCGAAGAGGTGCTTTGCCATTGCGAGGTCGCGTCTTCCAACTGCTTGCTCGTTTCGTCGAGCTGCTGTGTGGCGGTGTGGAGCTGTTCAAGCGTCTGGTCGTGCTTGTCGCTCAGTTCCTGATAGGCGAGGCGAGCCGTTTGCAGCTCGGCGTCTTTACGGTCCAGCTTTTCTGTCCAGATCAGCTCCTGCTTCTCCCAATGAGCGATAGCACTCTCGAACTGCTGTTGCTTCGCCAAAAGCTGCGTTTCGCGATCTTTGGCAGCTTCGAGCTGTTCGGAAGCGGCGTCCAGTTGCTTGCTCGTTTCGTCAAGCTGGGCAGAGGTGCTTTGAAGCTGCGAGGTCGCGTCTTCCAACTGCTTGCTCGTTACGTCGAGCTGGGCAGAGGTGCTGTGCAACTGCGAGGTCGTATCTTCCAACTGTTTGCTCGTTTCATCGAACTGCTGTGTGGCGGTGTGGAGCTGTTCCAGCGTCTGGTCGTGCTTGTCGCTCAGTTCCTCGTAAGCTTGCTGGGCTGCTTGCAGCTCGGCGTCTTTTCGGTCCAGCTTTTCTGTCCAGATCAGCTCCTGCTGCTCCCAATGAGCGATAGCACTCTCGAACTGCTGTTGCTTCGCCAAAAGCTGCGTTTCGCGATCTTTGGCAGCTTCGAGCTGTTCGGAAGCGGCGTCCAGTTGCTTGCTCGTTTCGTCAAGCTGGGCAGAGGTGCTTTGAAGCTGCGAGGTCGCGTCTTCCAACTGCTTGCTCGTTTCGTCGAGCTGGGCAGAGGTGCTGTGCAACTGCGAGGTCGTATCTTCCAACTGTTTGCTCGTTTCATCGAACTGCTGTGTGGCGGTGTGGAGCTGTTCAAGCGTCTGGTCGTGCTTGTCGCTCAGTTCCTGATAGGCGAGGCGAGCCGTTTGCAGCTCGGCGTCTTTTCGGTCCAGCTTTTCTGTCCAGATCAGCTCCTGCTGCTCCCAATGAGCGATAGCACTCTCGAACTGCTGTTGCGTCGCCAAAAGCTGCGTTTCGCGATCTTTGGCAGCTTCGAGCTGTTCGGAAGCGGCGTCCAGTTGCCTACTCGTTTCGTCAAGCTGGGCAGAGGTGCTGTGCAACTGCGAGGTCGTGTCATCCAACTGTTTGCTCGTTTCGTCGAGCTGGGCAGAGGTGCTTTGAAGCTGCGAGGTCGCGTCTTCCAACTGCTTGCTCGTTACGTCGAGCTGGGCAGAGGTGCTGTGCAACTGCGAGGTCGTATCTTCCAACTGTTTGCTCGATGCATCGAGCTGCTGTGTGGCGGTGTGGAGCTGTTCCAGCGTCTGGACGTGCTGGTCGCTCAGTTCCTCGTAAGCTTGCTGGGCTGCTTGCAGCTCGGCGTCTTTTTGCGCCAGTTGCCCTTGCAACTGTTCCAACTGGGTAAGCTGCTCCTGCTCGATCTGCTGCGCGCTCTCGTATTCGGTGTGCATATGGTCAAACGCTTTTTTCCATGATTGTTCCTGCTGCTCCAGCCGGGTAATCGCCTCGAGCAAATGCTGGCGTTCCGCAAGCAGTTCTTCCATATTACTGCGCTGCTGTTGCTGCTCTTCATGCAGTTTCGCATTGATTTGCTCCTGGGAGGCGATAATCTGCGTCAATTCAGCTTCTTTTTGCCTCGCGCTTTCCAGTTGCTTTAGCGCGTGCTCGCTCGCAGACTCGAATGCTTTCAGCTCGGCCAGCCGCTGCTCCCATTGCGCTTCTTTTTTCTCGAAGCTCTCCACCCTGCGCTGCAGCAGTTCAATATGCTCCCGCAAGTGGGCTTCCTGGGCCTCGTGCTTGGAGAGCGCCTCTGCCAGACGGGGAGACTTTTCCTGGTTGTGTATTTCTTGTTTCAACTCTTCGATCGTTTGCTTCAGCTTGCCTTCCCGGTCTTTATAGGCGGCAATGGCCTTTTCGCGCTGCTGCGACAGGTTCTGGTAGTGGTCGAGCTTTGCTTCCAGCTCGGCGAGCAGCTTTTGCGACTGATCGGTGTACTGTTGCCATTCATTTGCTTTCTGATCCAGCGTGGAAAGCGTCTGCTGCAGCTCCTCCAGTTGGTTTTGGTACTCCTGGTTTTCCTGGCTGATCGCTTCTATTTGTTCTTCAAGCTCCACGACGCGCAGGCCCAGTTGGTTTGCTTTGTCTTCGTAGTAGTACGCCTGTTTTTTCAGCAAAAGGAGCTTCTCGTTTCCGGCTTTGGGCTTGCTTGTGCTGGAGGTTCTCTTTTTAAGCACCGTGTTGTCCTCCTTTTTTCCGTAAGATGATCCTCTATAGACATATGTGACGCATGCAAAATGGTGCATGTATCCCGGTAGAGCAAACGAAACCGCAGACGAAACGCAAAAAAGGGAGAAGCCATGGCCTTCTCCCGGTAGGAAAGCATTTATTGGTCGCGGAGTCTTTACGGTGTGGTGATGACGATATCCTGGAAGGTGACGCAATCGCGCACAAGCAGTTGCTCGTCTGGAACGATGGTGATGTTGCCAGAGAAGACGAGAACGCCGTTTGTATCGGTCAGAGTCAGGATTATGACGTCCGGCAGGCCAAGGCCAGTTTCGGCGAGAGTCAACGAGTAGGTCAGGATCTCTTGGGTGCCGGTTGCGGTAAACGTTCTTACCCCGGTACCTGTCACGACGAGACCAGTCAACAGCTCGATGCCTGGCAGGACGGTAATGCATGTCGGCGAACTGATCGAAGTCGGCGAGAAGTTGAAGCTTTGGTCGCCCAACAGATCAGTAAGGACAGTGTCAAAGAAGTTAAAGGTAAACGAGCTGCTGGACGGATCGCAGCTTGGGCAGATGTCGGCGATCAGTTGGATAGTACCGACGGCGAGTTCGAGCGGGATACCGATGCTGATCGAAACGTTCGAAATCAGTGCGTTCACGGACGCCTGGCAATCGCAGTTGCGAACTGGGAAGATTGGCGGGCATTGTGGCGGGAACGTGATCGGCGGGCAACGGAAGGAAGGCGTTGGCGATGGTACAGGAATGTTGTTAGGACGTGGCGAGCAGAATTTGGCCAGCACTTCCAGTTTGACTTCCGCTTCGACCTGGATTTCCACGCAGACAATGACATCGAGTTGAACCATGCCGCCGAGGAGGACGTTTCCAGTTGGGTTGCACTCCAGGGCGCTGATGCGGCAAACGATGTTGTCCTCGTCGAGTGGTTCAGGCAGGCAGAGTACGACCTCCTGATCGAACTGGACGGTTGTCGTGAACTCGCAGAGTGGGGTTCCGTCTGCGAATATACGCACGACAACGGTTGCGCCGAACACGAAGCGGACGACACCTACGCGAACGGTGGCTCCATTGACGGTGATGTTTTCACGGCGAATGCTGACGACATTGCAAGAAGGTCCGGGAGACACAGGCTCCACGCACGAAATCGTGATTTCTTGCCCAGCGCGAATAGCTGCGTCCACAAGAGCTCGACAATCGTCGGGAAGGGCAATCTTGTTGCGGTAGCTGTTAGCTAGAACGACCCAGTCGTACACCTTTTGGACGCGAATACACTCTTCCTGAAGGTTGTTCGGGATCGGAGGAGTAGCGGTCGGCGTCGGTGTAGGGAGCTGGCGACCCATAATGGGCTTCACAGGATGTTTCACCGTAAGAATCCTTCCTTTCCTAGGGGATTTGCTTTGCAGTTACATACTATGTGGGCAAGGGGAAATTTGCTTGTCAACGAATGCCCATTTTTAGGTGAAGGACGGATCAAAACGGGATCTGGAACTGTTGGAAAAACCAGTTGTCATCGCGCTTGCGCTGGGCGAGGTAGCGGATTCGCTGGGCCGCTGCGCCGGAGGTGAGGACGTCGTCTTCGATCTCGTTCGCATTCGCGTACACGATGAGCTTTTTCGTCGCCTCGATCCGCTGTTCGTTAAAATGGCTGTACGCCATCCGCAGCATGTTGTAGTAGATGTGCTCGTGCACCACTGTATAAGGATGGGTTTGCCGGAACAGGTGCAAAATTTTCACGGAAGGATGGACCAGGCAAGTGAATCCGAACAGCCACATTTTGATGGAAAATTCGATGTCTTCAAAGCCCCAGACGCGAAAGCCGCGATCAAAGCCGCCCACCTTCAAAAACGCCTCCCGCGTGACGAGAAAGCAGCCCCCTGGCAAAATCGCGACCGGAGAAGGGCGATGCGGGTTCGGATACCAGACGACGCCGAGCTTCTGATCGAGCTTTTGGCCGTAGCCGATCTTGTGCGGCTCGGTCATGGAGGCGATTCCCGGGGCGACGCCGTCCGCCTTTTTCGTGAGAACCAGCTCCAGCATGCGGTCGATCCAAAAGTTTTCAAAAGTGAGGTGAGCATCGCAAAAGATCAAATATTTTCCACGCGACTGCTCCACGCCCAGATTTCTCGCGGCAGCGGCCCCGATGCCTTCTGTCGTAATCAGCTTGATGTTTTTGCCGGTTTCCTGTTGGCGCAAAAAATGACAGCCATTATCAGTAGAAGCATCATCGACCACGATGACTTCATAGCTCATATTCGTTCTCGTATTGACGAGGGAAGTCATCGTGGAGCGCACATTGTCTCCTTCATTTTTTACAGGAATGATGATAGAGATCAGCGGCGGTTGCTCGACGGACATATGACCACTCCTTTCTAGTTGCCATGGTATGCCGTACAGCCTGGGAAGGAACGCCCAGTGCCAAAATTGCTCACTTTTGCCACTGGGCGTTCATACAATATGGCGGAGTGAGTTTAGCTAGTGTCGTAAGGGAGTGAACGGAGATGGACGTCGAGGTCTACTACAGCGGGCAGCGTGGCGGGACGATGCCGTACGCGGCTCTGCCTGCTTTTCGCTTATTTTGCAAGCAAAACGGATTTCAACTGAAATGGGACCCGAAACAAAAACGGATTGATCTGGATTCGGGATTGAAAGGCAAGGTTTGCGTTCTCTTCACAGGAAGCTCTGCTACAGAAGCCGCCTATGAATGGGAAGTGCTGGGCAAGGTGCAGCGGTTCGTCTCCGATTATGGCATGGAGGTCGTGCTGACGAAAAACAACCTCGCCCTCGCCAAAAATACCGATATCGCGATTAGGTTCAGCATGAAGGAGCTGCGTCTGCTGGAAAAACCGCGGCTCGTTCTGTATCCGCACGAGAACGAGCGGCAAAGGGAGCTCATCAGATGCCTGCAGGCAGAGCTGAAGCAGACCGGAATCCCTTGCCAGCAAAAGGTGAGCAAAGGCTCAAAGCAAACTAGCGGAATCGTGCACATCCAACTGCAAATTCCGCTGCATACCGAAGTGCATCGCCGCAGGACGTATGGGGAAAAAATTGCTTTCTACCTCGCTTCGGGAATTTTGGAGTATATGCAGAGCGGCTTGCGCATTCAGCCGCTGGCCTACCTCCCGCCGAACATTTTGAAGCTGTTTTACTCCAGCGTATGGACAACGGAAGAAAGCCGTGCCGCAGATTCGACGACGCTGGCAGATGCTGAGGCGGAACTGCTGGATGAGGTAGAGCTGCTGCTTGATCGGCCGGAAGCGCACGAGGATGAGCGGGATGGAAAAGAGGAAAGCGAGCAGCAGGAAGCGGCTTTGCTGGCGGTTGAAAACGAAGGGGAGGAACGGGCGACCCAGGCGGTAGCGGGGCAGGCTGACGCGGGAACCGTGGAGCAGGCAGAAGCGGCGCAGCGAGCAGGAACCGTGGAGCAAGCAGAAGCGGCGCAGCGAGCAGGAACCGTGGAGCAGGCAGGAGCGGCGCAACAAGCGGGAGCCGTGGAGCAGGCAGGAGCGGCGCAACAAGCAGGAACGGTGCAGGTGCTGCAAGCAGAAGCAACTGCTCTTATTCCAATAGAAGCAACTACATCCGACCAGCCTCAAGAACCGTCCACAGAACCGCGGACGGCGGCAGAAGTGTTTTTCGACTATACGCTGATCCACTCCGACTCAGCCGAGAAGCCGTACTTGTTGATCGGCACGCTGCAAGTCAAAAATACGGGGACAGAGGTGCTGTACAACCCGATCGTGTGCCTGCGGGTGACGCCTGCCGATTCGATCAAGATGGGCGGGCAAATTTTGCCGCCAAAGCTCGTGGAAACGTTGGCCGTGCAAGGAAGCAACGGCCTGAAAGGCTGGAGATACCTCGACGACGACTGGTTCGCGCAGGCGATGGAGCGGGGCGAATACTGGATTGCGCCCATCCAGCCAGTGGTGATTCCCCCGCAGTCGGCAGAATCGTTTCAAAACTTCCAGGTTTCCTTCCTGAAGCAAGAGTCGGGCAAAGCGATCGTCGTGGAAGGAATCGTCCTCTGCAACGATCAATCGGTGCATTTTTCCGCCAACAACCGGATCGCTGTGTCGTTTTGAGCAAAAAAAAGCCACCATTTCGGAAGCGAAATGATGGCTTTTCCATTCGGGTGGTTTACTTTTTCAAAAACATTTGCACGAACGTTTTTCCGTGCGGGCCGCCGTTCACGACAGCAATCCCGACGTAGTCGTAGGTGGAGCTGACGATGTTCGCCTTGTGGCCCGAAGAGTTCATGAACATTTGATGGGCGCCGCTCACGGACGGATTTTGGGCAATGTTTTCTGCGGCCGCAATATAATGAATACCAAAGGTGTCCATCATCTGGAAAGGCGAGCCGTACGTCGGAGAGGTGTGGCTGAAGTAGCCTTTGCTGACCATTTCCTGCGCCTTGACGCGCGCTACTTTGACCAGTTGCATGTCTACCTGATACGGAGCGAGTCCGCGGCTCGCGCGCTCCTGGTTCACCAGTTGCACCATTTCTTTTTCGTCTGCCGTAAGCTCGGCAGGCAACGGCACTTGTGCGCCCGTGTCCGGCTTTTGCGGGGTTTCCGGCTGGGTTGGCGTCGGCGCTGGAGTTACTGGCGGCTTCGGCGTTGGAGTTGGTGCCGGGTCTGGCTTCGGTTGATTTTTGTTGTTCTTGTACTGGGTTTCAATCGCTTTGTACGTCTTCGCATCTGCTTCACCCGTCAACGTTTGCTTGTTGCGGGATTGGAACAGCATGACGGCAAAACGGGTCGAGTCGTCGAAATTGCCTGTCGCAGTTACCTTGTAGCCCAGGTCGGCGAGCATCTTTTGCAAATCTTTGACGCGCTCACCTGTGGAGCCCAGCTTGAGCGTCACCGACTGGTCGGCTGGCTGGGAAGGTTTGGCAGGTGTTTCCGGCTTTGGCGCAGGCTTTTTCGCAAGCGCATTGTACGTCTTTTTCAGCTTGTCGTAGGTAGCCTTGTTGACGATTCCCGTTTGCTTGAGCTTGTATTTCTTTTGAAATTGCTTGACGTTGTAAACCGTGTCGGCGGTATAAAGCTTGTCTACTTTCAGCTTATGGTCGAAGTGCAGGGCATCGAGCATTTTTTCCACTTCGAGTACACGCGCATTATTCATCCCTTTTTTCAAAGGGGAAAAAGTCGTTTTGGCAAAGGCTGGTTGTCCGATCATGGTGAAGGTGACGGACAGGGAAAGGATAGCTGCAATCTTCGAAATGTTGCGATTCATGTCATCACGCCTTTCTCTGGTTTGTCGCCCTCCCATGGTACTAGAGATTCCACCGCAAAGAAAACCACAAAATATTGGAAAGAGGGAAAAGTGGATGTTTGGCATCTCGTGGATTGACCTGGTCATTCTCGTGTTGGCCAGCTTTCGTCTCACTCATTTGATCGTCTATGACGAAATCACTTCTTTTCTGCGCAAGCCATTTTTTACCGTCGTGTACGAAGCGGACGCCAGCGGGCAAATGAATCGCCAATACCGGTTCAAAGGAGGAAAAGTGCGCCGCTGGATTGGCGAGCTGCTCAGTTGCCACTGGTGCATGGGCATGTGGGTGGCCGTATTGACGGTGGCGGTGTACGCGTATGTACCAGCCGCCTACCCGATTCTGCTCCTGCTGGCAATCGCGGGAGCGGCGGCCGTCATCGAAACGAGACTGTACATGTGAAGTCTGTCACGCTCTGGAAAACGTTTGGTACACCACAAATTCATCGTGGGAGAGCGGAATCACTTCTTCGGCCTGATAACCTCCGACCAGCCTGTTTTGCAAGGACGGGACAGACGATGGGGTGATGAGCGAAGAAGAGATGTCTACGCGATGAACGTTCGTGCGCGGATCGAGCGGAATTTCCAGGGCGAACTGCGATTTTTCTACGGTAAATGTCTTGGCTCGCCCCCCGTTTACGAGCGCAGTCAAGTGAAAAGGTTTTTCCAGCTTCGCGCGGGCCGCGGGAACTTGGCCTTTAATGAGCAGGATGTGCGCGGGATTCGCCGGATCGGACTGGACGATAATGCGCAGGACAGGGGGAGCCCATGAGCCGGCAAAACGGTTCATGCTCGTGACTTGCGCGGAATTGGAAGGGAACGACTTGTATATTTTCAACAGGTCAATGACGCCCATCCCGCGATATTGCGAGACGTGTGACACCCAACCGCTGGGAATGCTCAAATAATGCTTGGCGAGCGACTTGAACACTTCCGGAATCCCGACCGAGTGCCACTGGGTCGTCGACTTGCAGGTTGCGTGGATGCGCGCGTTGGCGAAAAACTCCGGGACGAAGCCGATCTGATGAAACTTGGCGATCCGCATCCAGAGTTCGTAGTCCATGCAAAAATGCAGCTTTTCGTCCACGCCGCCCATCTGCGCGATGACGTGGCGGCGAATAAAAGCAGCGGGCTGGCAGATGCAGCAGGTGTAGTACAACTGCTTGGAATCGGCGTGCGAGGAAGGAAATGTGTTGACGGCCTGGCTGTGTTCATTGATGACCTGGCATTTCCCATGAACCATTCCCCAAGCCGGGTGTTGCAAAAGCGCGTTAACCGCCTTGCGGATCGCTCCGGGAAGATAAGTATCGTCCGAGTTGAGCCAGCCGATGATCGTTCCTTGCGACATCGTAAAGCCTTTGTTGAGCGCATGAGATTGCCCGTTGTCCGGCTCGGAAATATATCGGAAGCGGCTGTCCGCGTTGGCGTATTCCTGCAAAATGGCGAGTGTACCGTCTGTCGACCCGCCGTCGATCACGATCATCTCCAGATTCGGGTAGTCCTGGAGAAGCACGCTGTTGATCGTCTCGCGAATAAATTTTGCCTGGTTGAAGGAAGGGGTTACGATACTGACGAGAGGTAGCTGCCCACTAGACACTTCTGTCACTCCTTTCCAAGAAGTCAGCGCAGCAATAAACAGCACGCCTGCAATACAATATGTACAAGAACCGGATTTTGCATCGGGATACTTTTCTTATTTTTGTGGGCGGCAAAAAGCAAGCAGGTGTGCGCCCTCGCGATGGTGAGGGAGCGCACACCCGGTTGCCCGTCCACAATGCCTCGTGCGTACAGCGATTACAGGTAGTCAGGAACCAAGCCCGGATTACGGTAAATGCGCAGCAGCTCCGCATACGAATCGGCGGCGGTTTCGCGCCCGCTGATCGCTCTTGCCACCATGGTGACGCGGCCGATCGGATAGTTGTTTTTCGTTCCCGAGCTGATCGTCGAGATGCTTTGCGGCAATACTTCAAACAGCGTGCTGGCGAGCATTTCCCGCAAGCACCTGATGGAAGGAATCCAGTAGGTGGTGATGTCGTGATAGATTCGGGTCATGTTGCCGGGAGGGCCGTTGTAGATCATTTTTGATTCGTTGTCGTCCAGGATGCAGGCGGTCTCCAAAAGCAGATGTCCTCCCGTCTTGATGACGCTGCGCGCTTGCGACAACGTCCACAGCGGATCGCGCACGTGATAGAGGAGGCCGGTATGCTGAACGATATCGAACAAGTTGTGGCGGATTTGCTGCGGGAACGGCAGCGGAACGGTAAAATCGTCCATCAGCAGCACTTTCAGCCCTTCCCACAGGTTGTACGGAGAAATGTTATACAACGGGAGCACCTTGCTGCCGAGAATGTCTTTGCACAGTTCAAAATTGGAGTACAGAGGCTGCATGCAATCGGTAGCGACGACAAGCGAGGCGCCGAGCTTCTCTGCCTTGAAAGCCCACATCCCGTCAAAGCTGGCGATGTCCAGCACGCGTTTGCCCGTGTAGTTGATGTGTGCTCTGGACTTGCGCGTACTCTCCCAGAGCGGCTCCAAAATTTTCAGGCCGGGGGTGGCGATCCCAGGGCGCAGTTGAATTTTATGGTACCATGTACGTTTTCCGATCTCGGCCAGGATTTCCCTGTCTGTCCATGTTCCTCCCACTCATGTACCTCCTTCGAGAAAATCGGCTGACTATGCCAAATAGCGATCATGCTACATTACGATATGAACGTCGCAGATGGCGGGAAACGGGTGTAATCCCCCATTCTCTGGCACAGGGCGGCGGATTTAGGCAGCAGGCGCAAGCAGTGGCCGTTTCCGCCGCAGCCAAAAACGCATAAGGTGAAGGAAAAATGAATGAACAGGAGGGGTGCACCGATGACCTTGCCTATCATTTTCATGCACAGGGGCGATGACGACTATCTAGCCTACAGCTTGCGGCAAGCAAAGCTCAGCAACCCCCAATCTCCCGTCTACCTGCTCGGCAAAGAGGCGAATCGCAAACATGCCGCTCCGGGCATCATCCATGTTCCGCTGGATTCGTACATGCAGACGGCGCAAATGTTTGCGAAGGTGTATCGGCACATGCATGTCATGAGCTACGAATATAATCTGTTCTGTTTTCAGCGCTGGTTTATTCTCCGCGACTTCATGCGCAAAAACAGGCTGCAGAGCTGCTTTTACCTGGACTCGGACGTGATGCTCTACACCAATGTCAATCAGCCCGAGTTTCAAGCGTTTTCCATGGAGTTCGCGTGGACAAGTTTCATAGGCTTGGACACGCTGGATCGATTCTGCAACATGACGATGCAATATTTTGTGAACCCGCAAATGTTTCGGCTGCTTGTGCAGAAGACTCTCGAATTCGACCAGGTGATCGAAGGGGTGCCACTTGTGTCGGATATGGTGCTTTTTCTGCTTTACTTCCGCTCTTACTCCGGCAGATCACATACGCACGGGACGTTTGGCGATGCCTTTTTCGACGAAAATTTGAATCGACCGCTCTGGGCCGAGAGTCTGGCAGGCAAGAAAAAAGTGTATGCAATCGACGGAAAGCTTTTTTGCAAGGATCTGGCCAGCGGTGCCTTCAAGCGGTTGTACTCGCTGCATTTTCAAGGGCTGACGGCCAAAAGCTACATGAAAGACTTCTGGTTTCCGCACATTCCCCAGCAGCCGGGAATCTACTTTTACGACTACGCCGCAGTCAAGTGGACCGCGCAGGCGTGAGCTGCCGCAATCCGATAGAGGCCATGCCCCGACCTGTAGCGTCGGGGCGTTTGTCTGGTAGGCGCGGTTTGCGGAAAAAAAGCGGGAGAACAGACCATTTTCACTCGCAAAACGGTCACCCTCTACCATCGTTTCATATGATGATTCATGCATGAAGTTTAACGGACAGAGGTGGCCTGGATGAAACTGGTGTTGCTATCGGGCGGTTCGGGCAAAAGACTGTGGCCGCTCTCCAATGATGTTCGCTCCAAACAGTTTTTGAAGCTGATTCGCAACGGGGAAAGCGAGCCGGAGTCCATGGTTCAGCGGGTGTGGAGGCAACTAGCTTCCAATCAATGTCTGGATATGGCCTATATTTCGACGAGTCAATCGCAGGTGGATCTCATATACAACCAACTGGGGCCGAATGTGCCGCTGATTTTGGAGCCGCAAAAAAGGGATACGTTTCCCACAATCGCGTTGATTGCCAGCTATTTGCACAGTGTCGAGCATTTGGGGCCAGACGAGGTTGTCACCGTCATGCCCGTAGATTCGTTTGTGGAGGACCATTTTTTTCAAAAGCTCAAAGGATTGGAGCGCGTCATCAAAGAGTCGGGAGCAGACCTCGCGCTGATGGGCGTCGCGCCGACGTATCCTTCAACCAAGTACGGCTATATCATTCCGGTCCAGACGAAAAAAGGTCCGCAAAGCTGCCTGCAGGTCGAGCGTTTTACCGAAAAGCCTTCTGTGGAGGCGGCAAACAAGCTGCTGGCGCAGGGCGCGCTGTGGAATTGCGGCGTTTTTGCGTTTCGCCTGGGCTATTTGCTGGGCGAATTGCAGAAGAAAAAGCTGCCTGTCGACTACGATGAGCTAGTCGCGCGCTATTTGGAGCTGCCGAAAATCAGCTTTGACTACGAGATTGTCGAGAAAGCCAAGCATGTCGTGGTCGTGCCCTACGAAGGCGACTGGAAGGACCTTGGGACCTGGAACACGCTGACAGAAGAGATGAGCGACAGCTCGGTTGGGCGTGTGCATCTGGAAGAGAGTGCCAACACGCACGTCATCAACGAATTGGACTTGCCGATTGTCACGATTGGCCTGTCGGATGTCGTTGTGGCCGCCAGCCCGGACGGGATTCTCGTCGCGGCAAAAGACAAAAGCCATATCGTCAAAGACATTGCCAACGACTGGTCGCGGCGGCCGATGTTCGAAGAGCGCAGGTGGGGCTGGTACCACGTCTTGCAGTTTCAGAAAATGAACGACAAGGTCGAGGTGTTGACCAAGCAGCTTCACCTGCACGCCGGAAAAAATTTGAGCTACCAATACCATCATTTTCGCAGCGAAGTCTGGATGATCGTGGAAGGCGAGGGCGATTTTGTCCTGAATGACCGTCTGCTCCGCGTCAAGCCTGGCGATGTGGTCGAAATCCCGGCAGGAGCCAAGCATGCGATCAAGGCGATAAGCGACCTGGATATTATCGAGGTGCAAATGGGCAGCAAGCTGGTCGAGGACGACATCGTTCGGCTGGGCATGAGCTGGCACGACATTATGGAAATGGTCAGTGAAGCATGATGCGACCAGACGCGACCTTTTGGCGAGGAAAAAAAGTGTTTCTGACGGGGCATACCGGCTTCAAAGGCTCGTGGATGTGCCTTTTGCTGCATGCGCTCGGCGCCCGGGTGACCGGCTACGCGCTGCCAGCGCCGACAAAGCCGGGTTTGTTTGCGCTGTGCCGCATCGACTCGTTGATTCATTCCGTGACAGGCGATATTCGCGCCAGCCAAAAGCTGACGGAAGAACTGCTCGCTGCAAGGCCCGACATCGTCATCCACATGGCTGCCCAGCCGCTGGTCGGGATGTCGTACGCCGAGCCTGTCGCTACGTATGAGACGAATGTGATGGGGACGGTGTACTTGCTGGAAGCGGTTCGTTCTGCGCGCGAGGCAGGGATTCCGGTCAGGGCGCTCGTCAATGTCACTACCGACAAATGTTACGAAAACAAAGAGTGGACGTGGGGGTATCGGGAGGTGGACACGCTGGGCGGGCACGATCCGTACTCCAACAGCAAGGCGTGCGCGGAATTTGTGACCGCCTGCTACCGGGCCTCCTTTTTTCAGGGGGGAACAGCGCAGGCTGATTTGCCGCCGATCGGCATTGCGACCGCACGCGCTGGCAATGTCATCGGCGGCGGCGACTTTACGCCTGGCCGCCTTGTTCCCGATCTGCTCCGCAGTCTGCTCGACGGCGAGCCGATGCAGCTTCGCCAACCGCAGGCGATCCGTCCCTGGCAGCATGTTTTGGAATCGCTGCACGGATATTTGCTGCTCGTGCAAAAGCTGTGCGAAGACAGCCAGCGCTACTCGGCGAGCTGGAACTTCGGGCCGGATGCGGACGATGCCAAAACCGTCGAGTGGCTGGCGGCGCGGCTGTGCGAAAAATGGGGGGCGCAGGCGACCTATCACATCCCCGACCGCGCCGCCTACCATGAGACGACGTCCTTGAAGCTGGACAGCTCCAGGGCGCGAGAGCTTTTGCACTGGCGGCCGCACTGGACAGTCGAGCAGGCGCTGGACCGCATCGTCGAATGGACAAGAGCCTACCAGCGCAAAGAAGACATGCGGCAGGTGTGCCTTGCGCACATCGAGCAATACAGAAAGGAGGGGGCTTCATGAAGGTCGTCATTTTGGCTGGCGGCTATGGCACGCGAATCGGCGAAGAATCGCAGCTTCGGCCGAAGCCCCTGATTGAAATCGGGGAAAAGCCGATCATTTGCCACATCATGTCCATCTACTCGAAGTACGGGTACAACGACTTCGTCATTTGCCTCGGCTACAAAGGCTACATGATTAAAGAGTATTTCGCCCATTATTTTTTGCACCAGTCGGATGTGACGTTTGATTTTCGCCAGGGCAACGAAGTCATTTTGCACAATCGCTGCCGCGACCCGTGGAGGGTGACCTTGATCGATACGGGCAAAGATACGATGACGGGCGGCCGGATCAGGCGGATTCAGCCGTTCATCGGCGACGAGCCGTTTATGCTCACGTACGGCGATGGAGTAGGCAACATTGATATCGCCGCGCTCGTCGCCTATCACCAGTCGCACGGCAAGCTGGCGACGATTACCGCTGTGCAGCCTCCGGGCAGATTTGGCGCGCTCGACCTTGCTGCCAGCGGACAGGTCAAAGGTTTCCAGGAAAAGCCGAGTGGCGACGTGGGCTGGATCAATGCCGGATTTTTCGTGTTGCAGCCGGAGGTCTTTTCCTATCTGGCTGACGACGCGACGGTTTTTGAGCAGGGGCCGCTGGAGCAACTGGCGCAGGACGGGAAGCTCGCTGCCTATCGGCACACAGGCTTTTGGCATCCGATGGACACGCTGCGCGACAAAAACTACTTGGAGTCTTTATGGAAAAGCGGAAAAGCGGAGTGGAAGTAGCGCGGCCAGACGAGGCAAAAGGGGGCCGATTATGAAAGTATTGCTCACCGGAGCGACGGGCTTTTTGGGCAGCCATCTGGCGCGAGCGCTGCTGCGGGAGGGCCATCAGGTGACGATCTTGAAGCGGAGCACCTCGGATTGCTCTCGGCTGGAAGATATCGCCAGTGAGCTTGCCGCCTGCGATGCGGATGCGGCAGACCTGCTTTCTGTTTTTTCCCGGCACGGCCCTTTTGACGCCGTCATTCATGCCGCAACCGCTTACGGACGCCGGGACGAGTCGGACGCGGCGCTGGTGGAAGCCAATGTGCTGTTCCCTCTGCGCCTGCTCCACGCATGCTGCGAGCAAGGAACCGGGTTGTTTGTGAATACCGATACGTTTTCCCGCGCTTCCCTGGCTGCGGGCGCGACGCATTTGGCGGGCTATCATCTGACGAAAAAGCAGTTTGCCGAATGGGGAGCGCTCACCGCCAAACAGCACGGACTGACGTTTGCCAATATGCGGCTGGAACATGTGTACGGGCCAGGCGACCAGCCCGATAAATTCATCCCGTTCATCATCCGCCAATGCATGCGGGACGGGGCCAGGATCGCCCTTACTTCCGGCGAGCAGAAGCGCGATTTTGTGTATGTGGCTGACGTAGTGGAGGCGTATTTGCTCGTGCTGCGGCAAAAAGACTCGCTGCCAGCAAGGTACATGGACTATCAGGTGGGAACGGGCAGCGCGACCACGGTTCGCGAGCTGGTGGAAAAAATCCATTCGCTGACCCGCTCGACGGCGCAACTGCAATTCGGAGCACTGGCGCAGCGGCCGGGGGAGCTTATGTGCTCACAGGCCGACACACGCGCGCTTCAGGCGCTTGGCTGGCAAGGAAGAGTGTCGATGGAGGAAGGCTTGGCGCTGACCTTGCAACAAACAGCGAAAAATTGAAAACAACCCGGCTGCGCCCTTTCGTTTCGGGGGAGGCAGCCGGGTGTTTTTTTCGTCGGGGTTTTCTTTCGCTGCGGATCAAAGCAGGATCGTTTTGTTTGTGCAAAACAGGTCGCCGTGAAACGGCTTGATGGCATCCAGCAGTTGGGTGTACGAGGTGATTTTCATCAGCCCGCCATCCCGTTTTATCAGGTACAGATGCGAGTAGAGGGCGAACAAGCAGAGGAACAGCTCATTCGGGTCCTTGCCGAAATACCCGCGCAAGTTGTCAGGATTGAACTCGATGACCAGATCGGGGTCAAACGTTTTGAATGTCTCCATGCCCCCCTGCAATACTTGGATTTCGGAGCCTTCCACATCGAGCTTAATCAGGTCGATTCGCGACAGGCTGCGAGCGGCGACCCAGTCGTCCAGGCGCGTGCACGAGATCGTGTTCGTAGCGGCAGAGGTCGCTTCGCTGGCGATAAACGACCAGCCTCCCCCGCGATCCACCTCGCAAAACTCGATGATGCCGTTTCTGTCAAATACGCCGAGCGGAACAGGCTCTACGTTGCTTGCGCCATTGTCGTGCAACGTTTGCTTCATAAAGGCGAGGTTGACGGCAGAAGGCTCGAACGCGTACACCTTGCCGCGCGGCGCCAGATGGCTGAGCGCGAGCGAGATTGTGCCGAGATTGGCGCCGATGTCCAGGCACGTGTAATCGGGCTGGACGACGCGCTTCAGGACGTTGAGTACGTATTCTTCGTATAGGCCGCCCGCCATTTCGATGTAGTACAAAACGCTTTGGTCGGACGAGCTGCCGTGAACGAGAAACGATTTGTCGTCAAAAGGCAAGCGGAAGGTGACCGTTTTTTGCGCATTTTGCGGGATCGGCGTGTAGATGCGGATAATGTCGTCCTTGACCTCGAAGTGCAAATCAGGGCGCAGGTCGGCAACGTATTGCTTCAGTTCGGCGATGGTCGGGTAGTCTTTCAAGAGCGGGTTCGAGCCGATGAAGCAGCGGGCGTCGTCGATGAGAATGACGTGATTGCGAACGGGATGGGACAGGATGGCCGCCAGCTCCTCTAAAATCGGCGTATCCAGATTGCCTTTGGCGGATTCGGTCGACAGCGGGATGTAATGTCCGTCCAGCCAGAACAGGCAAGGCTCCGTGATGGAAGCGAGCAGCTCGGGCAGCACCTTGCTGCTGTCTCCGTGCAGGATGGATACGTGCTCGTCGGCGGCAAAATGGGTTTTGGCGGCGAGGTACAGGGCGGGGTCCAGCTCAATGGAATAAATGCGCGAGAACGCCGCCTTTTGCGCAGCTACCATGTAACCGCGGTATGTGCCTGTCTCAATGAAGGTGCGAATCTGATGGCGTTTTCCGTAGTCGGTGACGGCTGCGGTTTTGACCTCGTACTGCGGGGATTCCAGCAGCCAGAAATCCCACGTCTCCTGAGCGGTGAGGGGAAACGGAATGCGCAACTCCTGTTGCCACACCCGCCGGATTTCGTCCATACGTGACATGAGCATGCTCCTTTCGTGATTGCGTTATTTTCCTGCCACCTGGTGCAAGACAGCGAGTGTCTGCTGCGCGCATTTGGACCAGGAAAACTTGCTCGCTTGCTGCAATCCTTTGGCGATGAGCCCAGAGCGCACTTCCTCGTTTTGCACTTCGACCATTTTTCTGGCGATGTCTTCGGGAGAAACCGGGTCGAATGTCAAGGCGGCGTCTCCGACGATCTCGGGAATGCTGCCGTTGTTCGAGCAGATGATCGGCAGCTCGGTCCGCATCGCCTCAACGAGCGGGATTCCGAAGCCTTCAAACAAGGACGGGAAGCAGAGGAAGTTCGCGTTGCGGAACAAATACGGCATTTCCTCCTGCAAAATGTAATCCAGCCACGTAATCTGGTCGGACAGTTGATGCTGGTTGATCGTCGCCATGACCTGCCCGTGCGCTTCCTGCGGCGCTCCGGTGAACACCATGTGGATTTTGAGCTTGTGCTCGTCGCGCAAATAGGCGAGTGCCTGCAGCAGCGAGACGTGGTTTTTGTGCCACCACGTGTTGGCCGGATAAAAGCCGTAATGCGCAGGCAGCTTGTATTTATGCCGGACAAGCTGATTTTTCGTCTCGTGGAACGGCAGGGTGAACTCATGCGCAGAGTCGAGATGGATGGCGTGCACGCGATTCGCCGGAACCCCGAATTTGGCGACGATGCTCTCCCGCGAGTATTCCGACAGAGTCAGCACCGCATTGGCTTTCAGCGCGGACGATTGGTAGGTCGACTTGCGCCACTGCAAGGAGTTGTCGTCGAAAAACTGCGGGTAAAACTCGTGCTGGATGTCGGGAATGTTAATGACGCTCGGAATGGAGACGTCAAACGGGTTCAACACCAAGAGCGGGCAAAACCACAGATCGAGGCGAAGGCCGCGAATCCAACTGTGGAACTGCTTGTGCGCATCAATGTGGTCGTGCATCATCACCTTCTGGATTTTCGGATGGTTGGGAAAGGTGTGGTAGTTGGTCTTGGTCAAAAACAAGAACCACTGGTTTTGATCGCCGCTTTGGATGGAGTAGGCCAGCAGGTTGCGCACGTACTGCTCCATGCCGCCGATTTTTCCGGGAATGCAGGCAAGCAGGTTCACTCCGATTTTCACAGTGTCTTCACCTCTTCGTCGCGCCTGTGCCGGCGGTACCAGTCGATCGTCTGCTGCAAGCCCGAGAGCAGCGGAGTGGAGGCGGTAAAACCGAACGCGGCTGTCGCTTTATCTGTCGCGAGCTTTCGCCGCGGCTGTCCGTCGGGCTTGCTTGCATCCCACACAATCCGGCCTTCGTACCCGCACAGCTTTTGAATCGTTTCGGCCAGCTCGCGAATCGTCATTTCCTCGCCAGAGCCGATGTTGACCGGATCAGAGGAGTCGTAGTGCTGTGTGGCGAGCACGATCGCGCGTGCGGCATCCTCTACATAAATAAACTCGCGGGTGACGTTGCCCGTGCCCCAGAGCACGATCTCGTCTCTGTTCTGTTCCTTGGCTTCCAGACATTTGCGGATGATGGCCGGAATGACGTGCGATGATTCCAGATCGAAGTTGTCGTGGGGACCGTACAGGTTTACGGGCAGCAAGTAAATGGAGTTGAAGCCGTACTGCTCGCGATACGCCTGCGATTGCACCAGCATCATTTTTTTCGCCAGGCCGTACGGGGCATTCGTCTCCTCCGGGTAGCCGCTCCACAAGTCTTCCTCCCGAAAAGGGACGGCCGCAAACTTCGGGTAGGAGCAGATCGTCCCGATGGCGACAAACTTTTTCACGCCAAACAGCCTCGCTTGCTCCATGAGCTGGGTGCCCATCATCAGGTTGTCGTAAAAAAAATTGCCGGGGTTTTTTTGATTGGCGCCAATCCCTCCTACGACAGCAGCGAGATGGATGATGATGTCCGGGGCAAAAGTTTGCAACATGTGGACGATGTCGTCTTCTTTGCGCAAATCAAAGTCGCGGCTTCTCGGCACGAACACATGCTGACAGTGCCGGGCTTGCAACTGGCTTAGCACATGCTTTCCGAGAAAGCCTGCTCCGCCGGTAACGACGATTCGTTTGTCCGACAGATTCATGAAAGCAACACCTTCCTTTTCGCGGATGTGGTCACAACGAAGGGACTGGATTCCTGTTTTTCAACAGCCAGCCAGCGACATCCCGGGGATTTTTTTTGTACTGCAAATAAAACTGGTACTCCTGCGCGGAGAGCGGCACTACGTTTTGCACCTGAAAGCTGACGGTACCGATGCTCGCCGCCATTTCACTTTCAGGGAGCGCTTGCTGGCGGCTGCACACAAGCTCGACGACCGAGTTTGGCTCCTTGACGGGAAACGGGATGCTCGTTTCGAATGGCCCGGCCGGAATGACGTGATGGGCAACGGGCGTCTGGTTGACCATGACGTGCACATGAACGGGCTGGTTGAACAACAGGTTTACGCCTTTGATGACCAGCGCGTGCATCGGCTCGGCCGGATCGACGTGCAGGTGCAGCCGGTAGCGCGGCGGAACCCAGTAAGAAGAATGGCGGTTGCTGTCCACGAGAATCGGCGTGTCGCCGAAAACCCGGTGGCTTTTGAACAGGTCGAGGTACCAGAACACGCCCTTGTCAGGGTAGTGGGTGAGAAAATGGTACAGCCAATGGTTGGCGACTGTGCCGAAGTGGCGGACGCTGGCCAGCAAAATTTCCGGCAGGCCCAGATCGACCTCCAACGCGATAGATTTACAGGCTGGATGCAGGCGGGAGGCAGCGAGAAAGTCCTGGATGTGGCCGACCGCGTACGACTTGGAAATGCGCATCCATAAATCGTAATCCATGCAATAGTGCAAATTTTCGTCCACGCCTCCGACCGCCTGGAACACCTCTTTGCGGACAAAGGCAGACGGCTGGCAGATGATGCAAAACAGAAACAGCGCCTGCCGGGAAAACGGCTTCGTCGGGTAGACACTGGTGATCTTGTCCTCGGCATTGATGTGCAGGGCGTTGCCGTAAACCATGGCCCAGTGCGGATGGGCTGTCAGGGCGTTGATCGCTTTTGCGACGGCGCCAGGCATGTATTTGTCGTCGGAGTTCAACCAGCCGATGATCTGACCGTTCGCCATCGCCAAGCCTTTGTTGATCGCGTGCGACTGACCGCGATCCGGCTCGGAAATGTAGCGGAGGCGGTCCCCCAGATGCGCGTACTCCCGCAAAATTTCCAGCGTGCCGTCGGTAGAGCCGCCGTCGACGACGATGTGCTCGATGTTCGGATAGTCCTGGCTCAAAACGCTTTCGATGGTCTTGCGGATAAAAGCGGACTGGTTGAACGAAGGGGTAATGACACTGACCAGCGGCAGGTCCGGATGTCCCATCAGCCTTCCCCCTTTTTTCGCGCTTGGGCTTGCAGCGTGTCCCGCCAGTATTGCAGCAGGTCGCGCATCGTCTGGCGGAAGGGGATTTCCGGCTTCCAGCCCGTCTGCTCGCAAAAAGCGGTGGCGTCGCCGAGCAAGACCTCCACGTCAGAAGGCCGCAGCCGTTTTGGATCGACCAAAATTTGGACGGGAGCAGAGGTAAAGGAAAGCAGCGTATCCAGCACTTCTTGGATGGTGCGCGTGCTTCCCGAAGAGATGTTGTAGACACTTCCGGGCACGCCCCGTTCCAGTGCGAGCCAGTACGCTTTGACGACATCGCGCACGTCGGTAAAGTCGCGCCTCGCTTGCAAATTGCCTACGTACACGTGCGGGGGCTGCAAGCCGAGCTCGATCTGGGCAATTTGTTTGGCGAAGTTCGAGGTGGCAAACCGCTCTCCTCGTCGCGGACCCGTATGGTTGAAGGTGCGGGTGCGAACGATGGACATCCCGTAGCTTTGATAATATTGGTAGCCGAGAAAGTCCTGCGCGATCTTGCTGACGGCGTACGGACTTTGCGGGCGCAACGGGTTCGTTTCTTGCACGGGCAATTCTCCCGGATAGACAAGGCCGTATTCCTCGCTGGAGCATGCCACCTGGATTTTGCACGGGATATCCGCCGCTCTGACCGCTTCAAAAATGTGCAGTTGGCTGACGATGTTGTTCATTAACGTTTCGGCAGGAGAGCTCCAGGAGGCGGGGACGAAGCTTTGGGCAGCGAGGTGGTAAATATGCTCCGGCTTGATCTGGGCAATCGTCTGTTCGACAGCTTCGCGGTCTTGCAGCTCGCATTCCACGAGCCGGATGTGATCCACAATATGCGCGATATGGTCCATCCGGCTGCGTGCCCGGTAGGTTCCGTAGATTTCGACGTCGCCTCGCGCGAGCAGGTACTCTGCCAAATGGCTGCCGGCAAAACCGGTAATGCCTGTAATCAAAGCTTTCAAGAGGCGTCCCCCCTTGTTCGTGATGGTTTGGCGAATACAGGCGAACCGCCTGAAAAGCGAGAAAGCAGATGCTTTATATATAGTAAAAACATGCACAGGCTGGCACGGCGAATGTCTTTTGCGGCTCGACAGTTTGCAGGGCGCATGAAAAAGGAAGGGCAGGTGCTGTACGCCTTTTTATGGAACAAGGGGAGCAAATGACTAAGCCTTTTGGCCGCATCCCAAATACGATGAAGAAAAGAGCGCCAAAAGGGAGGTGCACAACCGAGATGGACTCCATCAATCGCTATGAAAAGCGAATTTTCTCACAAAACGGCGAAGACGGCATCGTCGAGGAACTGTTTTCCAGAATCGGGACGACGAATCGGTTTTTTGTTGAATTTGGCGTCGAGACGGGCGAGGAATGCATGTCTCGCAATCTGGCCTGCGTGCACAACTGGTCCGGGATTCTGCTGGAGGGGCACCCGCTCAAGCATCTGTACTTGCAGCAAAATTACGCCGTCTATCCCCAGGTAGCTACTCATCAGGCGTTCATCACGATGGAAAACATCGCGGCCCTGTTTGCCCGCTTGCAGGTTCCGCCAGAATTTGATTTGCTGACGATTGATCTGGACGGGATTGATTACTGGGTGTGGAAAGCGCTGCACGCCTACAAGCCGCGAGTGGTGATTATCGAATACAACGCGTCTTTTCCTCCGCCGCAAAAACGGGTGGTCGCCTACGATCCGGCGTTTTCGTGGAAAGGGACCACCTATTTTGGCGCGAGCCTGACTTCCTTGGCCGAATTGGGGAAAAAGCTCGGCTATGCGCTCATCGGGACGGACTCGCGCGGGGTGAACGCCTTTTTTGTTCGCCGTGATTTGCTTGCGCGATCCGGCTTTGCCGAGCTTACTCCGGAAGCAGCCTACCATCCGCCAAGCTACGGCGCTGCCGGAGGGGGCCATCCGCACGGAACAGGCCCCTGGCTGGAAATCTAGGCGGGCAAAAGCTGCTCGAGATAGGCAAGAACCGCTTTTTTGATGTCCGCCAGCGATTGCAGCGCAGCTTTCTCTGATGTGTCTTTCACGCCAAAATAAAGCTTGATTTTCGGCTCCGTGCCAGAGGGGCGGATGCAAAACCAGCCGTGCTCGCCCAGGGTGTACTTCAAGCCATCGCTTGCGGGCAAGGGCAAAGGCTCCGATTCGTTCGTCGCCGACAGCCAGCGCTTGCCGTGCAAATAGTCGTCAATCGAGCTGACGCGATGTCCTTCGACAGATGCCATCGGCTTGCTGCGCAGAGCGGCGAGGATGGCGGTCATCGTCTCCATTCCGGCTTTGCCCGGATACGTGATGGAAACGAGGTCCTCCCGGAAGTAGCCGTACGTTTCGTACAGCTCCTGCAAACGCCGGTGCAGGCTGGAGCCTTGCGCGAGCTGGCAGGCACACGCGTCCGCCAGCAAAAAGGCTGCCTGCACCGCGTCTTTGTCCCGGACAAATTCACCGCGCAAGTAGCCGCAGCTTTCCTCCAGCCCAAACAAAAACGCATGCGCGCCGCTTTGCGCGAACTCGTGAATTTTTTCGCCGATGTATTTGAACCCGGTCAACGTATCTATTGTGGCGACTCCGTAGTCGGAGGCGATCGCCCGAACCATTTCCGAGGTGACGACGGTTTTCACGACGGCAGCCTGGGCCGGCAGCGTCCCCGCCTGCTTTTCTTGCGACAAAAGATAGTCGAGCAGCAAGACGCCTGTCTGATTTCCGTTCAGGATGAGATGCTGGTTCGGCCCTGTCCGGATCGCCACCCCCAGCCTGTCTCCATCGGGATCGGTGCAGATGATGAGGTCTGCGCCTTTTTTGCGTGCCTGCATCAGCGCCAGCCGGAAGCTTTCCGGCTCTTCCGGATTGGGCGTGGCGACCGTGGGAAACAGCGGATCAGGCTTAGCTTGCTCCGAGACGACTTTGACCTGCGTAAAGCCAAAGGCCTGCAAGCCTTGCGTGATCGGCGCGAGGGTCGTGCCGTGCAGGGGGGAAAAGACGATTCGCGGCTGGTGCGTGCGGAGGGCAAGCTCGGCGGCGGGGAGGCGCAACTGTTTTTGACAGGCCATGTAGGCGGCAAACACTTCGTCCCCGATCATCTGCAGCAGGCCGTTGTTGATGAGCGCACTCACTTCGCTCGTGCCGATTCGCAGTTCGTCTCCGGCCTCCTCGATTTTGGCAAAAATCCGCGCCGCTGCTTCCGGCGGGATTTGGCCCCCGTCTGCTCCGTAAATTTTGTAGCCGTTGTATTCGGGCGGATTGTGACTCGCCGTGATGACGACCCCTGCGCTCGCTCCCAGGTGGCGTACAGCAAACGAGAGCAGCGGCGTCGGGCACAGTTGCTCGAACAGGCAGGCTGTCAGGCCGTAATGGCCGAGCACTTTTGCCGTCTCCAGGGCGAATGTGTACGAATCGGCGCGCGAGTCGTAGGCAATCGCCACCTTTTGCGCGGCCGGGTCTGTCCCTTGTTCAAGCAGGTGCAGGGCAAGACCAGCGGTAGCTTTGCGGATCGTGTACACGTTGATCCGGTTGATTCCCGGACCCATGACGCCGCGCATGCCACCCGTTCCGAAGGCAATCGGCTTGTAAAAGCAGTCCTCCAGCTTTTTTTCGTCGCCTGCCAACTGTTCGAGCTGGCGGCGAAGCTCAGGTTCCAGGTCTGAATATTCGTTCCAGCGTGTATAATGTACCCGCCAATCTGTTGTCATGGTTGTCTTCACTCCCACCGAAAAATGCTGGTCGTTGCTTTAAGATATTACCGGGCGGGGAGGGGAGTGAAGGCTTCTTGGCAAAATTGCTTTCGGCTGCGGCCGTCAGGGGCTTGCCCGAAGCTGGCTATGGGAAGAGGCGCAAAACATTTGCCAGCCGGTTTGCATATAAATAAAACAGTGCGAAAATTGCCGTGCTGGACAGCACAGGAGCCAGCAAGGCCGACGCCGTGCGCTTTTCGATGGCGGGAGGCAGTCGGCTCGCTGCTATGGCAACGAGGGGAGATGTGGCTGATGAAAACCGCTTTCCTTACAGGAGTCACCGGGCAGGATGGCGCGTATTTGGCAAAATTTTTGCTGGAGAAAGGCTATCGCGTGGTCGGACTGGTACCGCGCCGCAGCACCGTGGACCGCTGGCGGCTGGAGTATTTGGGCATCGCCGACGAGGTGGAGTACAAGGACGGCGACATTTTGGATCTGGCGTCCCTGACGAGGGCGCTCAAGACGACGAAGCCTGACGAAGTGTACCACTTGGCGGCGCAAAGCTTTGTCGGCTCCTCGTGGGAGCAGCCGATTTTGACGGCGCAGTCGACCGGGATGGGGGTTTTGCACGTCCTGGAGGCGATCCGCGAGACAAATCCGGCAATCAAAATGTACCAGGCCTCCTCCAGCGAGCTGTACGGGCTGATCCAGGAGCCGCAACAATCGGAGCAAACGCCTTTTTATCCGCGCAGTCCGTACGCCGTATCCAAGCTGTTCGGGTACTGGATGACGAAAAACTATCGCGAAAGCTTCCAAATGTACAGTTGCAACGGCATTTTGTTCAACCATGAGTCGCCTTTGCGCGGGCTTGAGTTCGTAACCCGAAAAGTGACGCACGCCGTCGCCCGCATCGTCGCGAACAAGCAAAAAGAGCTGCGGCTGGGCAACATCCAGGCGAAGCGCGACTGGGGCTTTGCAGGCGATTTCGTAGAGGCGATGTGGCTCATGCTGCAACAGGAGAAGCCGGACGACTACGTCATTGCGACCGGAAAAACATCGACGGTCGAGGACATGTGCAAAATCGCCTTTGACTACGTCGGGCTGAACTATCAGGATTATTTGGTGATTGATCCAGACCTGTACCGCCCGGCAGAAGTCGACGTCCTGTTGGGCAATCCGGAAAAAGCGAAGCGCAAGCTGGGCTGGGCACCGAAGACAAAGCTGGCCGAGCTGATTCACATGATGGTCGAGGCCGATCTGCAGCGAGTGGCAAAAGCGTAAAGTAGCGAACCAATAGCGACACCCTATTTCTGGCGAACCAAAAGAAAAGGGGTGTTTTTTTGTGGGAACGAAAATGAGTCAACCTATTACTGTAAATAAGCAACCTGTTAAGTCTGATAGGATAGCCAGTTTATGCCGCGAACTGGCTTCTTTTTATCTCGTTACAGCGATAAACTTGCAGAAAATTCGCCTTTGAGTGTAATTTTCAGACGTTGGCACGCATCTTGCTTTAGAGAAGAGGTACAAACATTCCAACTTTACTCGCCAAAAGGAGACTTTGTTATGAATGTAGTTGCCAACGTGTACCGGGGGGAACAGGTGGAAAGCTCTCACCTTGGTCACATTGCGGTTGTGGATTTTGCAGGCACATTGCTTTACTCATTCGGCGATCCACACCGAATGACATATGCCCGATCGAGCATGAAGCCGTTGCAGGCGATTCCGGTTGTGGAGACGGGGGCTGCGGACCGTTTTGGATTTGAGCCAGCCGATCTGTCGCTTTGCTGCGCCTCCCACAGCGGAGAGCCGCGCCACCGCACCCGTGCGCTGTCGATGCTGGCGCGCGCAGGCCAGCCGGAAGCGACCTTGCAGTGCGGGACACACGTCCCTCGCCACGAGGAGAGCTACAAGGAGCTGATCCGGGAGGGCAAGCCGCTCACGCCGGTATTTTCCAACTGCTCCGGGAAGCACTCGGGGATGATCGCGACTGCGACGCACATGGGCGAAGATGTCACGACGTACCATCTGCCAGAGCATCCGGTGCAGCAGCGGATTCTCGATGTAGTGGAAGACATCACCGGCTATCCGAAAGAGAAGATCAATCTCGGGGTGGACGGCTGCGGCGTCCCTGTTCATCAGTTGCCGCTCGCCCACTACGCCTGGGCTTTTGCCAAGCTGGCCAAGCCAGAGGTGATCGCCAATCCGGAGCGCCGCAAAGCGGTAGAAAGAATTACCGCAGCGATGACCGCCCATCCCGAAATGGTCGGGGGCGAAAACCGCTATTGCACCGATCTGATGACCGCTTTTGCCGGGCGCATCGTCGGCAAGGCAGGCGCCGAGTCCGTCTACTGCCTGGGCGATCGCCAAACAGGTCTTGGCATCGCGGTCAAAATCGAGGATGGCGGCCCGCGCGCGATCAATCCGGTCGTGAACGAGGTTCTCCGTCAGCTCGGAATCGGCACGGACGGCCCGCTTGAAGCGCTCGCGGAATATACGAATCCGCCGATCAAAAACATGAGCGGAAACGTCGTGGGCCGAATCGAAACGCCGTTTTTGCTGACCAAAACTAGCGTGGTCTTAGGGGTATAAGCGGCAGCTTCCTGATCGTTGCCGTTTATCTATAAAGATTTTGCAAAAGAAGAAGGGGGTCACACCAAATGAAGTTGCAAAAAGGATGGAAGCTGCTCAGCACGGCGGCTCTTGTCGCGGTTCTGGCCGTGACAGGTTGTAGCCAGTCGGCAGCTCCGGCTAAGACGGGAGAAGGAACTGCTCCTGCCGCCCAGCCAACAGGCGATGCGGGTGGACAAGCTGACGCGACAGCGCGGCTGAAGCTCAATCTGAAGACAGAACCACCATCCCTCGATCCGCCAAAAGGCTTCGACAGCACCTCCAATGAAGTGCTGAACGCGACGATGGAAGGTCTGGCACGTCTGGACAAAGACCACAAGCCACAGCCTGCCATGGCGGAAAAATGGTCCGTGAGCGAAGACGGGAAGACGTACACGTTTACGCTGCGCGACAGCAAATGGTCCAATGGCGATCCGGTTACTGCGCAAGACTTCGAGTTCGCCTTCAAGCGCATCGTCGACCCGAACAACGCGTTCCCGTCTGCCTTCCTCGCGTATTACATCGAGGGCGCGGAAGAGTACAACAAAGGAACCGGAACCGCAGACGGCGTGAAAGTAAAAGCGGTGGACGAAAAGACGCTGGAAGTGCATCTGAAAGCGCCGGCAGGCTTCTTCCTGCACATCCTCACGCAGCCGACCTTCTTCCCGGTGAACAAAAAAGTCGTGGAAAGCAATCCGAAATGGGCTGAGAACGCTTCGAGCATCGTGACCAACGGCCCGTTCAAAATGGAAGACTGGGTGCATGACCAGTCCGTCAAGCTGGTGAAAAACGACGGCTACTGGGATCGCGACTCCGTCAAATACGCGGGGATCGACTGGGTAATGGTCAACGACGAGAACACGCAATACCAGATGTACTCGACAGGACAGTTGGACATGATCCAGACTGTGCCGAACGACCTGAAGAAAAAGCTGATCGACTCCGGCGAAGCGAAAGTAGAATCCGAGGCAGCCATCTACTACTACCGGATGAACACCGAAATGCCGCCGTTTAACAACGTCAACATCCGCAAAGCGTTCGCCCTGGCAATCGACCGCCAGACGCTGATCGACAACGTAGTCCAAGGCAAGCAGGCACCAGCACTCGCGCACGTGCCATTCGGCTTCCCTGAGCCGGAAGGCGGAGACTTCCGCGAAAAAGGCGGAGATTTCATCAAGGACAACGACATTGAACAGGCAAAAGCCCTGTTGAAAAAAGGGATGGAAGAGGAAGGCTGGACAACTTTGCCGCCTGTAACCATGACCTACAACACGAGCGACGCGCACAAAGCTATCGCGCAAGTTTTGCAAGAAATGTACAAGAAAAACCTCGGCGTAGACGTGAAGCTGGAAAACAAAGAGTGGAAAGTTTTCCTCGATGAGCAGCGCGCTCGCAAGCTGCAATTCTCCCGTTCCACCATTCCGGCCGATTACGGCGATCCGGTCAACTACCTGGAGCTGTTCGTCACCGATCACCCTGGAAACCGCATCAACTACAGCAACAAAGAGTACGACGCCCTGGTAGAAAAAATCCGCAACACCGCAAACGAAACCGAGCGCTTCAAGCTGATGCACGACGCAGAAAAAATCTTTATGGAAGACATGCCGCTTGTGCCAATCTATTTCAGCACAAAAGTATTCATGGACCAGCCGAATGTGAAAGGCATCATTCGCCATCCAGTAGGGACACTTGACTACAAATGGGTAGAGATCGGAAAGAAATAGTAGAATAGACGAAAGACAGGAGCGCAAGGGAATCTTGTGCTCTTGTCTTCACACTACATCTTGGAGCGAGTGTCATGGCGAAAAAAACGATTACGTTTGTTGCGAAAATGGACGAGTTTCTGCAATCCGTCGTCAGTCAATGCCACGAATTGGGGATATCTGAAGACATCCATGTGGAAGCGATCCGCGTCGATCAGCTTCCGTTTCGACCGATTACACCGGGGGCTTTGGTGGTGGTGTCCACGAAAAGCATCGTGCCGCTGGTAGAACCGTACCTGCCTGGCGATTCCGGCATTCTCATCGCCAAGCGCATGCTGCCGTATCACAATTTGCGCGGCATGCTGGAAATTCCGAAGGGAGTCAAGGTGCTTCTGGTCAGCGATACGAAGGAAACCGCCGAGGAAAACGTGGATTTGCTGCGGGCGTCGGGCATGGATTTCGAGCTGTACCCGTATTACCCGGGGGCGGAATACCCGGCAGATATCGAAATCGCGGTCACGCCTGGCGAAGCGGAGCACGTCCCGCCGAACATCCGCAAAGTGGTCGACATCGGGTTCCGGATTATTGACCTGTCCACCTGGATGGCCATCTACTCGCATTTTGACAGTGGAAATTTCCAAAAGGTGACGGCGCGAGCCATGCAATCTTTGGTCTACATCACGAAAGAGCTGAACAACGAGATTCAGCATGCGCACCTTTTGAGCAAATACTTGGAAGCGATCGTCAACCGGATCGAGGATGCGATCATCGCTTTTGATGAAAAGGAACGGATTCGCTTCATCAATCAAAAAGCGATCGAGTCGCTGCACCTGGAAGGCAGGCAAGCGGTAGGAGAGCGCGCAGCCGACTGTCTTCCGTCTGACTTTTACGAGCTGATCCGGCAGTGTGAAGAAAACGAGGACGTGCTGGTAGATTGGGCGAACAAAACCTACTTTTTCCGCAAGATGCACATTGTCATGGAGGGCAGCTTTTTGGGGAGCCTGATCTTGTTCCGCAAGGCGGCGGAAATCGAAAAGCTGGAGCACGATTACCGCCTGCGCCTGTACAGCAAAGGGCTGGTTGCCAAATACCAGTTCGAGGATATTTACGGCGAGAGCCCCTCTGTGCAAAAGGTGATCCAGATCGCCAAAAAAATTGCCCGGAGCAATTCGACGGTGCTTTTGCTCGGCGAGACGGGAACCGGAAAGGAATTGCTCGCCCAGGCTATCCACAACGCCTCCCCGCGCAGGCGCGAACCGTTTGTCGGCGTCAACTTCGCGGCGATTTCCGAATCGCTTTTGGAAAGCGAGCTGTTCGGCTACGAGGAAGGAGCGTTTACGGGGGCGCGAAAAGGCGGCCATATCGGCTGGTTTGAGCTGGCCCACAAAGGAACGATTTTTCTCGATGAGATTGGCGATGCCAGCGGGGCGATTCAAAATCGGCTGCTGCGGGTGTTGCAGGAGCGCCAGATCATGCGCGTCGGAGGCAGCAAAGTCATTCCGACGGACATTCGCGTCGTCGCAGCCACCAACCAGGACTTGCAGAAAATGGTGGCGGAAGGCTCCTTCCGCGCGGATTTGTACTACCGGCTGAACATCTTGCCGATTCATTTGCCGCCGCTGCGCAAGCGCAGGGAGGACATCCCGTGGCTGGTGCAGCAGTTTGTGAAAAAATACTCGCTCGACTTGCGGCGCCCGCCGTTCACCCTGACGCGCGAAGCGATGAAGGCGCTGGTGGAGTACGATTGGCCCGGCAACATTCGCGAGCTGGAAAACGTCATCGAGTATTTGGCGCATGTCGTCGAGGAAGAAGCGTATGTGCATCATTTGCCGTTTTTAAGCGAAGTGCCGGAAGTGCCGCTGGCAACAGACGGGCTGGAGGAATGGTTCGAGCCGATACGCGCCGAGTACGCGCGGCGAGGCTTTTTGCAGGAGATCATCGCGATTTTGCAGGAGCTGGGAGCGGGCAGCGGCGGCCGTTACTCCTTGATGGAGCAGCTTGGCGAGCGCGGTGTGGCGCTTTCGTCGCAACAGCTTCGCTACCGCTTGAAGCTCATGCAGCAAGACGAGCTGATCCATGTAGGAAAAGGAAGGCAGGGAAGCCAGATTTCCGCCAAGGGCGAATCGTTTCTGGCCTTCCTGCAGCAGAGGAAAGCAGGTGGACAAAAATGAGCGAGTACTGGAAAGAGCAGGCGTTGTTACAAAAAGCAGCGTTTGTCGAAGACGTGAAGGCATTTCTTTCGATCAACAGCATTGAAGATATGACGACCGCAACCGCAGGCAAGCCGTTCGGGGAAGGGGTGGCGGCGGCGCTGGAGTCGCTGCTTGCGCGCGGGGCGCAGGACGGCTTTTGGACGAAAAATCTCGACGGCTACGCGGGCACGATTGAGCTTGGCGACGGCGAAGAGGAAGTCGGCGTGCTCGTCCATATCGACGTCGTCACCGTTGGCGAGGGCTGGACGACTCCGCCCTTTGAGCCGACCATTCGCGATGGCCGCCTGTACGCCAGAGGGGCGCTCGACGACAAAGGGCCGGCTCTGGCCGCCTACTATGCGCTTCGGCTGGTGCGCGATTCCGGGCTGGCGCTCACAAAACGGGTGCGGCTGATTATCGGGACAGACGAAGAGAGCGGCTGGCTGTGCATGAAGCACTTCATGGAGCACGACCGCGTGCCGCCGATCGGCTTTTCGCCGGATTCGTCCTTTCCGATGACCCATGCGGAAAAAGGCCAGATCAACCCGACCCTCACCATCGCTCCCACGCAAGCGAGTGCAGACGGGGAGGATCGCTTGCGGCTCCTGTCGTTTGTTTCCGGCGATCAAGGAAACAGCGTGCCGGACAAGGCGGAGGCTGTCGTTTGCCTCGGGGCTGCGGCTGGGGAGCAGCTCGCTTTGGCGCAGCTTGCGTCGCAGTGGGAACAGTTTTTGCAGGAAAAAGCGACAAGCGGGCGGATGGAGCAGCTTGCGCCAGACAGGCTGAAGTTCACCGTGGCCGGAAAGCCCGCGCATGGCATGGCGCCAGAAGAAGGCGTCAACGCGGGAACGCTGCTCGCCTGTTTCTTGCGGGAGCGGTCGTTTGAAGGTTCTGCCTCTTCGTTTCTTTCGCTCTTGTCAGACATTATTCACGAAGACTATTACGGGCAACGTTTGCAGCTCGCTTGCGAGGACGACGTATCCGGCAAGCTGACCGTCAACGCAGGGATTTTGCGCTACAGCGAGACGGACGGGGGCAGCGTTCGCCTGAACATCCGCTATCCCGCGACTATCTCCTGTGAGGAGTACGTGGAAAAGCTGAAAAAACGGGTAGCGGAGCTGGGCTGGACGATTGATAGTCTGCGCACCTCGAAGTCGCACTACGTGCCGAAAGACCACCCTGTCATTCAAACCTTGTCCAAGGTGTACGAGGAGCATACAGGCCAGCCCGCTACGCTGCTGTCGTCCGGCGGTGCGACTTACGCGAAAATCATGCCGTATGGCGTAGCTTTCGGACCGTTGTTTCCAGGCAAGGAATCGACTGCGCACCTGATCGATGAATACGTCGAGATCGACGACCTGCTGCGGGCGATGGCGATATACGCCCACGCCATTTACGAGCTGGCCAGATAAACGAGGAGGAACTCCATGTCAAACTACCTGGTGAAACGCGTTTTGATGATGATCGTCACGCTTTGGATCATCGTGACGCTGACTTTTTCCTTGATGCATGCCATTCCGGGAAATCCGTTCGCCTCCGAGTCGGATCAGTTGCCGGAGCAGATTTTGAACAACCTGCGGGCAAAGTACAATCTCGATCAGCCGTTGCCCGTCCAATACGTGCTCTATTTGAAAAACTTGCTGCTGCTCGATCTGGGGCCGTCGATCAAGTCGGACTCGCGCGGCGTCAATGACATGATCGCCGACGGCTTTGGCGCTTCGGCCTGGCTGGGGGCGCAAGCGATCCTGATTGCGCTCGTGTTCGGGATCACGTTTGGCATCGTGGCGGCGCTCAACCGCAACAAGTGGCTGGATTACGTGGCGATGGCCCTGGCAGTACTCGGGGTAGCGATTCCGAGCTTTATTATGGCGCCGCTGCTCATCAACTTTTTTGCGATCAAGCTCCCGGTTTTTCCGGTGGCGACATGGGGCACGTGGATGCATACCGTGCTGCCGTCGCTCGCCCTCGCGTTTGGTCCGGTCGCCGTCATTACGCGGTATATGCGGGCCAGCATGATTGAAGTGATGAACCAGAACTACATCCGCACAGCGGAAGCGAAAGGCATTCCGATGTTCATCATCGTGCTGCGCCACGGAATCCGCAACGCGATTTTGCCTGTCGTGACGTTTCTCGGCCCGTTGATCGCTTCCTTGATTACCGGAACGTTTGTCGTCGAGAAAATTTTTGCGATTCCCGGCATCGGGAAATATTTCGTAGACGGCATTTTTAACCGCGATTATCCCGTCATTTTGGGGACGACCATTTTTTACAGCGCGATTTTGATCGTGACGATTTTTTTGATCGATATCGCATATACGCTGATCGACCCGCGTATCAAGCTGACCAACAAGGAGAGATAGCCTGTGGCGATGGAACAAAGAGTAGACCCGTTATTTCGGCCGCTGACCAAAAATGTGCAGGCGAACGTCATTGCCCGGCCGAGCCTGAGCAACGGACAGCAAGTCATCCGCAAGCTGGCGAAAAACAAGCTGGCAATGCTCGGGCTGTTCATTATCGTCGCGCTCGTGGCGATGGCGATTATCGGACCGAGCCTCGTCCCGTACAGCTACTCGGATCAAAGCCTGCTGACGAAAAATCAGCCCGTGTCGTCAGAGCACTGGTTTGGCACCGATGAACTCGGCCGGGACATGTTCGCCCGGACGTGGTACGGAGCGAGAATTTCCTTGACGATCGGGGTAGTCGCTGCGCTGATCGACCTCGTCATCGGGGTGACGGTCGGCGGGATCGCCGGCTACATGGCCGGGCGCGGCAAACGCGGCGACCGCATCGACACGATCATCATGCGCATCATTGAAGTGCTGTACGGCTTGCCGTATTTGTTGGTCGTCATTTTGCTGATGGTGGTCATGGAGCCGGGCATGTTGACGATCATCATCGCGCTGTCGGCCACCGGCTGGGTCGGGATGGCGCGGCTCGTGCGCGGGCAAATTTTGCAGTTGAAAAACCAGGAGTTCATTTTGGCTGCGCAAGTGCTCGGGGCCAAATTCAACCGGATTTTGCTTAAGCATTTGATTCCGAACACGTTTGGCGTCATTATCGTAAACTTGACCTTTACCATTCCGTCCGCGATTTTTGCCGAGTCGTTTTTGAGCTTTTTGGGACTGGGCGTGCAAGCGCCTGTGGCGAGCTGGGGGACGATGACCAACGACGGGCTGGGCGTCATTTTGACCGGAGACTGGTGGCGGTTGTTTTTCCCGGCGCTCATGATCTCGCTTGTGATGTTCGCTTTTAACGTATTTGGCGACGGCTTGCAGGATGCGCTCGATCCGCGCCTGCGCGACTGATGAGGGAGGGAGAGGAAATGACGATGAATCAGCATCTGCTTATGATCGACAACCTGCGCGTCAACTTCAAGACTTACGGTGGCGAGGTGCAGGCGGTGCGCGGCGTCTCCTTTCACGTAGACAAAGGAGAGACGGTCGCCATCGTGGGAGAGAGCGGCTGCGGGAAGAGCGTCACCGCACAAGCGATCATGGGACTGATCCCCAACCCGCCAGGCAAAATCGTCGGAGGGAGCATCGTTTTCGACGGACAGGAAATCAGCGGGCTTGAGAAAAAAGAACTGCTGGGCATTCGCGGCACGCAGATCGGGATGGTGTTCCAGGACCCGATGACGGCGCTCAACCCGACGATGAAGGTCGGAGCGCAAATCGTGGAAGGGTTCGTGCGCAGCCAGAAGGTCACGCGCGAGGAAGCGCGCCAGCGCGCCGTCGAGATGCTCAGACTGGTCGGCATTCCAGACCCGGAAAAGCGGATCGACCAGTACCCGCACCAGTTCAGCGGCGGTATGCGCCAGCGTGTCGTGATCGCGATTGCGCTCGCCTGCCAGCCGCGCCTCGTAATCGCCGACGAGCCGACTACAGCGCTCGACGTGACGATTCAGGCGCAAATTCTCGATTTGCTGAAGCGGCTGCAGGCGGAGCAGGAGCTGTCTGTCGTCATCATTACGCACGACCTCGGCGTCGTGGCGGAAATCGCGCACCGGATGGTCGTTATGTACGCGGGCATGGTCGTGGAGACCGGAACGGTCGAGGACGTGTTCGCCAATCCGCGCCATCCGTACACATGGGGCCTGATGCGCTCCCTGCCGCGGCTGGACGAGGGAGAAAAGCAACGGCTGGTGCCGATTGAGGGAACTCCGCCGGATTTGTTTGATCCGCCAAAAGGCTGCCCGTTTGCGGCACGCTGTGATTTTGCCATGGAAATATGCGACCAGCAGATGCCTGTCACAACCGACTTCGGGTGCGGCCATCAGGCGTCTTGCTGGCTGCACGATCCGCGGGCGCCGCGCATCGAGGAATTGGTCGCCGCAGGGAGGCAGGGAGTATGACAGAAGCGTTAGTTGATGTACGCGATTTGAAAAAGCATTTTTCCATCGGGCCTGGCTTTGACCTGAAAGCGGTAGATGGCGTGTCTTTTACGATTCAAAAAGGCGAGACGCTCGGCCTGGTCGGCGAGAGCGGCTGCGGCAAATCCACGCTGGGGCGGACGATCATCCGGCTGTATGAGAATACGGCAGGAGAAGTGCTGTTCCGCGGGAAAAACGTCCACCAACTGCGCGGCAAAGAGGTGGGCCAGTTCAATCGCGATGTCCAGATGATTTTCCAGGACCCGCAGGCGAGCCTCAATCCGCGGATGACGGTCGAGGATATCATTGCCGAGGGGCTGGACATTCATGGACTCGCCAAAGGCTCGCGCCGGGAGCGCGTCTCAGAGCTGCTTCAACTGGTCGGCCTGCACAAAGACCACGCCCAGCGGTTCCCGCACGAGTTCAGCGGAGGCCAGCGCCAGCGGATCGGCATTGCCCGTGCGCTCGCCGTCGAGCCGCAGTTCATCATCGCGGACGAACCGATCTCGGCGCTGGATGTCTCGATCCAGGCGCAAGTCGTCAATTTGCTGGAAGATTTGCAGCATGATCGCGGGCTTACGTATTTGTTCATCGCCCACGACCTGTCCATGGTCAAGCACATTTCCAACCGGATCGGCGTAATGTACTTGGGCAAAATGGTCGAGCTGGCGGCGAGCAACGAGCTGTACGCCCGGCCGCTCCACCCGTACACGCAGGCGCTGCTTTCCTCTGTGCCTGTCCCCGATCCGACGGTGAAGCGCGAGCGGATCGTGCTGCAAGGCGACTTGCCAAGCCCGGCGAACAAGCCGAGCGGCTGCGGCTTCCGCACGCGCTGCCCGCTCGCCACCGCGCGTTGCGCCGAGGAGGAGCCGAAGTGGCTGGAGGCGGAGCGCGGACATTGGGTAGCGTGCCACTTGATCGAAGCATAAGGAAAAAGGAAAGACTCGGGAAGGACGCCTCGTCAAAAGGGCGTCCTTTTGCGCATGCTGGTGGTGAAGGGCGAGAGATAGCGCATCTATGTCTAGCTATTTACAATAGTTATTTTTTTACATATAGTAAAGTGATCTGGGCTGAAAGGAAAGTGGGGGAGCGATCGGCCAATCACTGCTCCCCGCTCCCGAAACCAGCCAAAACTGCCGATGTAACGGAAAACAGGAAGAGAGCGAGGACCTGCCATGAATTTTTTCAAAAAGCTGTTTGGCGGTGTGGAAAGCAAAGAAAAGGCAAAGGACGGCACGGCGATATACACCTACAACCAGCAAGCCACTTCTGAACCGCCCGCCCCGATGCAATACGTGGAAGAGATCGTGACCCACTTTGAAGCGGTGTTTGCAGGCAGAGACAGCAGTGTTTTTCACGAGATTATTTCCGATACTATCCATATTGACGTGAACGTGATGAGCCCTACGGAAGAAGAGCCGTTTTGGGTGTTGTACACAAACGGGATGAGCGATTTGCCGATGACGATTCCGGATGAGATTCAGGAGCAGATGGAAGAGGTGGTCGATCGGGCGGAAGTGATGATGTTTTTGCCCGGCTCCTGGGAACTGACAGAAGAGTCGCTGCAGGATGAAAACAACTACTGGCCGATCCGGCTGATGAAGCAAATGGCGCGGTTTCCGCACCAGTACAATACGTGGCTGGGGTACGGGCACACGATTCCGAACTACGAGAACTATGAGCCGTATGCGGATGGGACAGGCTTAAACGGCGTGATTTTGTTTCAGTTGTCCGAGGAAGTCAGCGTCATTTCGGCAAAAGACGGAACGAGGATTCACGCTTTCTTCTTGCTTCCTTTATATAAGGAAGAGATGGAGTACAAGCTGGAGTACGGCATGGATGCGTTGTTGGAAAAACTGTTTGCCCTGGGCGATGACGCGCTCATTTTAAACCCGAACAGAGCAAATACGTGCAAGTAAAACAAGAGAAAGCTGCCGACCGTGGTTTTGGGTCCGTAGCTTTCTCGCGTTTTTAATCCATGCTGATTTGATAAAGATTGCCTGCATCGAGATCGTGCAGGAGAATGGAGAAGCTTGGTTTCCCCGGGCTTCGCAGCACATAGCCGCCCCAGTCTTTGCCGCCGTGCGCCGTATATCCGCTGACGTCCACGCCAAAAATGGCTTGGATCAGCTCCTTGGTCACGGGAATGGCTTCATCGCGCGCTTTGATGTGATAGTCATCGGTTACATGGGTCACTTTGTACACTTGCCCCGTTTTCGCGCCGATTGTCACCGAATAGCGCCCTTGTTCATTGCTGAGCAGCCACATCTCTTCGCTTTTGTCTGACCGTTTTTCGGCCTGGGAAAAGGACAGGTGGCTGTCGTTGGCGAAACGCTGCAAGGCTGTTTTCGCGATAGAGACTACTTTTGGATCTACGTCTTTCGGGTTGTAATGCAAGCGGAAGTCAACCACTCTGTTTGTGGCAAGATCGACGGTGACGTACTGTTGGTCCGCTAGCGGAAAGGAAAAATAGTGCACCCCCGTGCTTTTGAAAAACTGGGCTGTTTGCAGGTGAACCTGCTGGGAAGCTTCCTGGAATGCCTGCTGTGCCGTTTCTGCATATTTTTGCTGGGACGGCGTCAATTCGTTGAGCGCAAATTGGGCGGAGACCGTGCGAACTTCTGTCGTGCCAGGCTGGAACGTCACGATGGCTGCGTAATCTTTCGCGCGCACAATCGTGTATTCCGCTTCTTTTTCAAGCTCGGCAAAAGGAAAGGTTTTCGCAATGCCGCTCGCTGTTTGCACGGCTTTTTGCGCAGCGGCAAAATACGTTTGCTCCTCGGGAGTCAAAGCTGCATGGCCCGCCTGTTCAACCGGAGCGGAAAATGGTTGCAACCAGAAAAAACCGAGCAGCAAGCCGCAAGTAATCAGCCCGTTTGCCATCCAGCCGTAATACCTTTTTCGTTTGTTCACTTTTTCCAGTCGACCTCCTGCTTCGCGCACACCTTCTAGGATCGCCTGGCTTCGTTCCCGGGACAGGCTGGGCTGCGGGAATTGATTCAGCTCTTCCAGGATGATCTGCTCATCTCGTGATGGCATCGTGCATCACCTCCGCAATGGAAACATGCATGTTATTTTGAATTGCCTTCATTGCTCTGTGCATAGTGAGATTGACCTTGGCTTCGGTCCATCCTAAAACCTCCGCCGTCTCCTTACTCGACAAACCTTTGATTCCGCGCAGGATCAAAACGTCCCGATACGAACGCTTCAACTGATTGAGTATCTCGTACAGCAGACGTTTGTTTTCGCTTAGCTCCAGTGACTCTTCCGGTGTTTTATCGCGGGAAACGAGATGCTGCAAAAAGACATCTGGCAGCCAGTCGATTAGTTTGGCTCGGCGCCTTTCATCAATCGCTACATTTCGCGCAACGGCAAACAGCCACGTTTTTGGATTCTCAATCATCTCCGCTCGCCGTTGCACAGCTTTCAGCGCACGAACAAAAGTCTCCTGAACCAGATCGTCAATATCGGTTCGTCCGGTATAGTAGACGAGAAAGCGATAGACGTCCTGGCTGTATGCGTGAAACCATTGCTCGATGCGGGCGCCCGTACGCTCATCCAATGTGTTCCACCTCCTTGACACTGTAAAGACGGATAAGCTGCGGGCAATCTTTCAGTTCCCGCATAAAAAAATGGGAGAGTTCCGAAACGGGGCCGTCAAATCGGTCAGATCGCAGCAAAATCGGGCAGTAGCTGGCGAGTCCCCGCCAAGTGCCAAAGCAAAAAGGCTGCCGACTTGATCGACAGCCTGGGACGTCGCGAAAAGCGCGGACGTCTTTTTTGCTGGGGAAAATCTTTTTCCCACTCGCCATCGAGCGGTCCTTCCCCCGTAGCCAAACGCTGTTTATAAATAGTAGAAACAGGTAAGCACCAACGAAAATACGATCATTCCGGTCCCGGAGGAGAGAAACAGGGTCGTTGCCGCTCGCATGGCCGCTTCTTTTTTTTGCGCAAAAACGGGGTCGTCTCCCCGCACCAGATCGCTGTCCATCAGCCGTGGCTTGCGGAAAAAGAAGCTTTTCAACTGCTGGAAGCCGCGCAGAAAGATGGTGAAAAAACCGGAGCGGGTCACGACGACAGCACATCCGGCCATCAACAGGACGAGGCCGAACAGAAAGCTCTGGTTGATGTAGGGCAGCAAGGCAGGCGACTGGAAGCTCAAGCCGAGCGCGAAGCTGCTGACGACAGCAAGAACAACAATGAGTACAGGCCATTTTTTCAAGGTGAGTGCACGTCCTTTTTACGATAGGGTAGAAAAGCGCTGGGCCAGTTGGATAAAAGCGTGGACGGCTGGCGAGGCATCGCGCAAGGAGCGGACGGCGACGCCGATTTCGCGTTTCAAAGGCGGCGAGAGCTCGCGTGCGGCTACGGACGAAAGCGGCTCGGGCAAAGTAAGCGCGGGCACGACCGTCACTCCTACGCCGGCTTCGACCATGGCGAGAATGGTAGCGTTGTCCGCCACCTCATAGGCGACATTTGGCGTCAAATTAGCGGCGGCAAAAGCCGAGCCGATCAGAGCTTCACAGCCCGCCATCGGCATGATGAACGGCTCAGCCGCCAACTGGGACAGCGCAAGCTCCTTGGCTGCCGCAAGCGAGTGGCCGACAGGCAGGACGGCCAGCAAAGGGTCGTGCAAAAGCAAGACGCCTTCCAGCTCATCATCTGGCCAGGGAAGAAAGCCAACGTCTACGACGCCTGTGCGCAGCCACTCTTTGATCTCCTGGTAGCTGCCTTCAAACAGCCGCGTGTCCAGCTCGGGATAGGAGCCGTGCAGCGCCTTCAACAGCCGGGGCAACATCTGGACGGAGACGCTCGGAAACGCCCCGATGCGAATCGTCCCGGACAGAGAGCCGCCGTTCGCTTCTGCCGCGATTCGCTTCATCTGGCTGACCTGGTTCAGCACAATCCGGGCCGAGGCGGCGATTTGCTCGCCTGTAGCGGTCAGCCTGACTCCGCCGCGCTCGCGGATGAACAGGGAGATGCCGAGCTCTTTTTCGAGAGAGCGGATCGTGTGGCTTACGCCCGACTGGCTGAGGCCGATTTGCTCCCCGGCGCGGGTGAAGTTGCCCGTGTTCATGACCGCAATGAGTACTTCCATTTGAAACAGCGTCATCAAGGCCGGCGTCCTTCCATGAAGTTTTTATCATGTCTGACATGCCAAAGCTTCATTTTACAAGTCCGGCTCTCCCGACTAAGATGAGAAGCAAGAGCTGCGATCACAGGTGAAAAGGGGAGAGGAAGCGAATGAAAAACATACGTGTCTATCATGTTGACGCATTTACCCGAGAACCATTTGCGGGAAACCCGGCAGGCGTGGTTCCGGATGCAGGTACTTTGACTTTACCGCAAATGCAGAAGATTGCCAATGAGTTGAATCTTCCTGAGTCGGCCTTTTTGCAGCCGGCCGAGCACCCCGAGGCAGATTTTCGCATCCGCTATTTTTCGCCGACCGTCGAAATCGACTTTTGCGGCCATGCGACAGTGGCCTCTTCGTGGGTGCTCGCCACCGAGCTGGGCTGGCTTGCCAAAAGCAGCCGCATCGTCTTTGAAACAAATGTAGGGCTGATTCCGGTCGAGCTGGAAACGGCGGAGGGCAAGCTGCAACGGGTGCAGATGACGCAAATCAAGCCGTCGGTCAAAGAAATCGCGCTCGATCGCGCAGCCGTCGCGCGGATGGTCGGCATCGCCCCTGACGATCTGGACGAGCGCTACCCGCTGAAGCTCGCCTCGACTGGCGGCGTGCACCTGCTCGTGCCCGTCCGCAGCCGCGCGGCGATCGACCAGGCCGAGCCTTTGTTCGCCGAATTGGGCAACCTGAACAAACAGCACGGAATCACAACGACGCACCTTTTCACGACGGATGCGTCCAGCGGATTCGACTTGTACACCCGCGACTTCGCTCCGGCGATCGGAATTATGGAAGACCCGGTTACAGGAGCCGCGAACGGCGCGTTGGCAGGTTATCTGGCGCTGGAAAAGCTGCTTCCTGCCGGGGAACAGCATCATTTGGTCATCGGCCAAGGCCACGCCATCGACCGTCCGGGAACGTTGTACGTGACGGTAGACACGACTGGGCAGGACCCGGTTGTTCGCGTGGCGGGCGCGGCGCACGTGACGATTGCGGGACTTATGCGCGTGTAGGGAAAAGAAAAGCGAGTGGAAAAGACGTTCCTGGGGCCAGGGGCGTTTTTTTTGTTGGAGTTGAGCGCTTTTTTGAAAAAAGAGGGAAAAGAACAAATAAAATGATATTGAACCAATTTTAGTAATTCATTATAATTCAATCTGTGTGTTTTTAGGAATATTTTACTATTTTTGTTGCATTGTTGAAACTGTGGCAGGAAGAGAGGGGGGCTTCCGAAAGGGACAGGCTGGCTGACTTGCGAAGCATACGAGCAGGCAAATGAAAACTAAGAAAGATAAGGAGTTACCGGAATGAACCAGAGATTCATCCGTTTTATCAGCGTGTGGCAAGCATTCTTGTTCGTTTCGCTCCTGCTTCTGCAACTGGTTCCCGAGCATGCAGGGGCGAGCGCAAACAGCAAGACGTACTTGATCGGCTTTAAAAACAGCGAGAAGGCCACGGTGAGGGCGATTCAGCGCTCGTCCGTGCAACAGCTCAGTTCAAAGGTGATAGTAGCCAAACTGACGGAAAGCGAGAGGCAGGCGATGGCGCAAGACCAGAACGTCGCCTACATCGAGGAGGACAGTGAAACCGAGCTGGCGGCAATAGACCTGGCACAAACGCAGCAGGTGCCATGGGGCATCGCGCACATCGGAGCGAATGCAGCCCGCAACAAGCAGTACATGGGGAAGAACATCAAGATCGGGATTTTGGATACCGGGATTTCCAGCCATCCTGACCTGGAAGTCAAGGGCGGCGTTTCCTACATCGAGGACGAGCCCGGGTACGGCGACCACCATGGACACGGAACGGCAGTGGCAGGCGTAATCGCTGGCAAGGACAACGATTTTGGCATTGTCGGCGTCGCGCCAGAGGCGGACATTTATGCGATCAAGGTGTTGGACAAAAAAGGGCATGGCACGTACTCGGGCATGATTCAAGGGATTGAGTGGGCGATTCAAAACAAGCTGAACATCATCTCGATCAGCGCGGGCGGCTATATCGACAGCCGGGCGTTGCGCGACCAGATCAAAAGGGCCAATGACCACGGGCTGTTAGTCATTGCGGCGGCCGGGAACCGGGGCATCGGCGAAGAAACGGAGCTGTTCCCTGCCCAGTATGCAGAGGTGTTGTCGGTTGGCGCGATCGACCGGGAAAACCAGCGCGCCGATTTTTCCAGCGTCGGAAAAGGACTCGACCTGATGGCGCCTGGCGTCGACATCATGAGCACGTCGCTTGGCGGGGAATATCAGACGCGCTCGGGTACCTCTTTGGCTGCGCCACACGTGGCCGGGGCAGCGGCTGTGATCTGGTCTGAGAAGGGAAAGACTACGAATCGCGAAGTGCGCGAGCTATTGACAGAGAGCGCTACCCCGCTCGGCGAGTCCCGTTTTTACGGAAAAGGGCTGCTCAACCTGGAGGCGGCTTTGGGACAAGAGGAAGAAGCGGATTCCGAGATCGAAGCGCTGCAATCTTCTGTCAGCGAGCTTCCGTTGACACAAGGAGAAAGCCGCCAGTTGAAAGTGACGGCGAAGCGAACAGACGGCACGGTTCAGGACGTGACCGAGCAAGCCAGCTATACGAGCGAGGATGAACAGATCGCCAAGGTCAACCGCTCTGGTCTGGTCAGCGGGATCGGAACAGGCGAAACAAAAGTGATCGCACAGTTTGCAGGCAAGACGCTCGAGATTTCCGTCACGGTGCGCGAGGCTGCTCCATTAACGCCGCTTGGCGGGCTGGATCGTCCGGAAAACGGCGAACTGGTTAGCGGGCTGTACGAGGGAAAAGGCTGGTATCTTGACCCTGCGGGCGTTGCGCAAATCCGTATTTTGGTGGATGGAGTCCCGGTCGGCGAAGCGCAGTACGGCGATCCGCGACCAGATTTGGAGGCAAAATATCCGGCTTACCAAAATGCGCATGCCGGCTTTCATTTTTCATTGGATACCCGTGAAATGACGCCCGGGGCGCATACGCTTGCGGTCGCCATCGACAATACGCTGGGAGAGCAAACGCTGCTCGAAGGCACGACGTTCTACATTGGCGACAGTCCCGCGGCCGAAGGCTTGCAGGCAGATGTCAAGCGGCTGGAGCTTGCTCCCCGGAAAACGCATCAGTTGCTGATTTCCACCGTTTTGCAAGATCAGACGGTAAAAGATGTAACGGCACTCGCGACATACGCCTCTTCGGATGAAGGGGTTGCCGCGGTCAGCGATACGGGCCTGGTGCAAGCGATCGGGGCGGGAACCGCGACTGTGACCGTTTCCTACGAGGACAAGACGCTGTCCATCCCCGTCCACGTCAAAACAGAAGCAGCGCTGATAGCGCGCTGGGAAGTGGAGAAGCCGGCAGACCAGGCGACAGTAGCAGGCATGGCGCTTGTGGAAGGCTGGTACCTCGATCCGGCAGGGGTGCCCAAAATCGCGATAGAGCTGGACGGCGAGCGGTTGGGGGACGCCCGAACCGGACTGGCTCGGCCTGACATTGAAGCTGCGTATCCCGAGTATGAAAATCCGCAAGCAGGGTTTCAATACGCTTTCGATACGACAAAAGTCCAGGAAGGGCCACACGTGCTGAAAGTAATAGCAGTCAGCAACGACGGAACCGAGCGCGTACTGGCTGAGCGAACTGTGCTGGTCGAGCGGGAAGAAGCGGCGGCAAGCATTGTGGCGAGCACGAGCAAAATCGAGGTCACCCAAGGCAAGACGCAGCAGTTGGGCATTTCCGCGATGCTTCAAGACCAGCGGGTGAAGGACGTCACGAAAGAAGCGAGCTATACCGTCGAAAATCCCGCCTTGGCGAGCGTATCGCCTACCGGGCTTGTGACGGGGCTGGAACCAGGGCAAACAACGATTACCGTTCACTATCAAACGCATACGCTGGCGCTCCCCGTCCAGGTAAAAGCCGCAGCACAATTGGCGCAAGGCGGGATAGACAACCCACAAGACAACGCCACGATCAGCGGCGTCTACCCGGTGACCGGCTGGTTTTTTGCCTCTTCCGGAGTGGCGAACGTCGAGGTGCTGGTGGATGGAGTAGTGGCAGGGGAAGCCACGTACGGCATCGCTCGTCCAGAGGTCGAGATTTCGGATGTCTCCGTCTCCGATCGAGACATCGGCTTCCAATACAGCCTCGATACCGGACGATTGCTGGAAGGAACACATACGATTGCAGTCAGAGGAACAGGCAAGGACGGCAAGCAGACGATGATTGGCACGAGAAGTGTTCAAGTCGTCCAGTTGCTGCCTGCGACAGCGCTCAGTGTGAACGATACGGAACTGCGGCTTCCGCAGGGAAAAACCCGTCAGCTTGCGGTCATGGCCGTCCTAGCCGATCAGAGCAAGCACGATGTCACGAAGCTGGCTTTGTACACGGTGGACAATGCATCAGTGGCGAAGGTCAGCCCAGAGGGCCTGGTAACGGCTGTCGCCCAGGGAACGACGAGCGTGACGATCCGCTACGGAGAACTGAGCGTCCAGATTCCCGTTACGGTCACGGAATCAGAGCCGTTGCAAGCTACAGGAGAGATCGAGACGCCCGTAAACGGCGCGATCGTTCAAGGCTCCACTACGGTAGCCGGCTGGTTTTTAACGTCTGCGCCCGTCACCCGCTACGATGTTTTGCTCGATGGGACCGTCATCGGAATAGCAACACCCGGGATCGCTCGACCAGACATCGCCTTGCTGCACCCGGATTATGAAAACAGCCATGCGGGGTTCAGCTATGCGCTTGATCTGTCCGGGCTGCAAGCGGGCGAGCATACGGTTGCGGTGATCGCCGTCGATCAGGAAGGAAAGCAGCATCCTTTGCCGGAGAAACGCTTCGTGATCGGGCAGACAGCGCCAGCGCTGCGTTTGCAGTACGGGGAGCAGCCTCTCGTCTTGCCGAAAGCTGCGAGCAAAAGCTTGTCGATCACGGCCATTCTGGAGGATCAAAGCGCCAGGGAGGTCACAGGTGAAGCGGTGTATGCGCACGAGCATACCGACGTCATTCACGTCAGTCCGCTGGGTGTCGTGACAGGACTCAAAGTCGGCATGGCCAAAGTCGTCGCCAGCTACGGCGGGCAAACGGTCACGATTCCTGTCGTGGTAACCGAGACGGAAGCGGAGTCTCAGCAGGCAAAAGGCCAGTTGGAGCTTCCGTTCGAGCGCGCTGTCATTGGCGGCACGACCACGCTGCAAGGCTGGATACTGGACCCGGCGGGAATCGCCAAAGTGGACGTCCTCGTAGACGGGCAATTCCAGGGCACGGCCGAATACGGAGAGCCGCGCCCCGACATTGCCGCGCTGTATCCGCACTACCGTCAGGCTAACGCAGGATTTCGCTATCAGTTGGACACGCTCCAATTTTCCGAAGGGGCGCACAAAATAACCGTGCGTGCGACCAATAAAGAGGGAGTAGAGAGCGTTGTTTTGGACAGGGAAGTGACGATTGGCCCCGTTGCCGCGCTGACCGCCAACCTGACCAGCATCGAGTTGGAAAAGGACAAGATAGTCGCCCTGCACCTAACGGCCACACATCGTGACGGCAGCACGAAGGAAGTAACTGCCGAAGCGGCGTACGCCATTCAGGATGCGCTGCTTGCCAAAGTCGATGCATCGGGCGCAGTAACTGCCCTTGCTTCAGGCTATACGACATTGACGGTTACCTATGCGGGCATCGTGCTGACCATCCCCGTCCAGGTGAAGGGCGAGGGCGCAAGCACGGGCGGAGCTATCGACACCCCGGCGGACCAGGAAGTGGTGAGCGGGCAGTATAACGTCACCGGCTGGTTCGTGCCAGCGGGCGAACTGGAAAAAGTGGAAGTGTTGCTGGATGGGCAGCTCCTTGGCGAAGCCACCTACGGGCTGGACAGACCAGACGTGCTGCGCACGCATCCGGAGAGCAAGGAACAGAAGCCAGGCTTTGCTTATTTGCTGCAAGCCGATCAGCAGCCAACAGGCGAGCACAAGCTGACCGTGCTGGTCACGGAAAAAGACGGCAAGCAAACGAGCATGGAGAAGGCGATCACCATTGTCGAATCCATTCCCGATACGTACACGTATTGGCTGCAATTTTCCAATCAGCAAGGGAAAAACAACTGGTCGTACCTGGAGGCAAACGGAGAGCGCTACACCGAGCTGGTCTGGAATGCCGAGACGGAGGAATGGAAAAGCGAACAAGGCGATACAGCAATCGGAAATACATGGCTGAAAGTAGGCGGTTCGGAGCCTGTCATTCGCTGGGAGGCGCCGCGTTCCGGGAAAATTCTCGTCAGCGGCTGGGCTTCGATGATCGACCTGAACGAAGGAGACGGCGTCAACGTCCGCATCTTGAAAAACGACGGGCAAATCTGGCCAGCTTCTGGCTGGCAGTCCATCGAGCACAACGATGAGATCGGCGTGGAGTTTGCGGAGGAACTGGAAGTTGAGGCAGGAGACAAGCTTTCTTTTCAAGTGAACGCCAAAGAAACCGAAGCGGGCGACCTGCTCAAGTGGACGCCGGAAATTCGCTACCTGTCCACCGAGATTCAGGATAACGCGGCTCCCCAGGTGTATTTGACCACCCCGGTAGCCGGAAAAGTTATCAGTGAGGTAAGCGGAGAGGATGTCATTATTTTGTCCGGCCAGGTGCTGGACCCGAACATAAGGGACCAGGTCAGCGTCTGGTACCAAATTGACGACCAGGAAGCGCGCCAGATCGCGTTGTTCACGGCTTCCGAGCAGGCGCACTCCTTTTTGTATCACGTGCCCGTGCAACATTTGAACCCGGACGATTTGTACGCCCTAAAGGTTTGGGCCGTCGACCAGAAAGCGCAAAAATCGCAGGTGGAGAAGCTCGACTTCCGCCTGGACATGCGAGCGCAAGCGAAGGAAAAGGACCCGATCTATATTGATGCCACCTGGAAAACTCCGCGAAATAACGCGGAATTTAGCAAGGGACAAAAAGTGATGTTTACCTGGGAGTATATAAATGCGACTCCCTATAATCGGTACTACGACAAGATTACCGGACAGGAGCTGACCATTTACATCCGGCAATCCGGCATGGTTACGCGCTCGATCAAGGAAAAATTGTCTGCGCAAGCGCGGTCGTATGAATTTGACACTTCTTCGATTGTGAAAAATGCCACGGTGGAAGCGCAACTGCGCACGATCATGGGCGACGTGCCATCGTTCGTGGAAGGTTCCACGACGAAAGTGAATTTCAGCGTGATGACCACAAATCAGCCGCCGATGCTGGAGGAGACGAATCTGGTCACGATTGATGGCGGGCTGACGGGACACATCAACTACACCATCAAGGAAAACGATGTGACCGACGTGATTGTCGCGAAAAAAATTCGCGTCGGATTTACGCCGGGCGGGAATGAGCTGGGCGAAAAAATGGAAGTCGTTCCGGAGAAGGACCAAGTCCGCCGCATCGTGGAGCGCTATCGTTTTCCGATCACCCAGGACATGCTGTTTAAAACGGTTTATTGGACAGCACAGGCACAGGATAACCGCGGGGCGTGGACGGAGCCGGAGGTCAAATCTGCCCGCATGGTAGATGTCCTCCCGAACCTGGTCGTTTTTACGCCTGCCGTCAAGCAAACGATCGACGTGAGCGAGACGTTTACGCTGGAAGGGACCTATACGCGGATGCAGCCAGGAGAGGTTCTCTCTGGAAAAGTCAATCCGATGAACGCCGCTAAAAAAATGACGACGACGAGCACATCCGGACATTGGCTGTTCAGATGGACAGGAGCGGAACTGGGGCAAGACACGTATAAAAACATCGAAGTGAAAAGCAGCAGCGGAAGTGTAGCTTTATATTACGGTGTGCTTACGGTAGAAAAGAAACCGGGCGCTCCGACCATTGTGAACGTAGAAGCTGACGCGACCTCCATCAAAGTTTATTGGAATCCGGTCGCAGGGGCACAAAACTATGGGATCAGACTGGATAACAATTTGAGCAGAACGGTGGAGAGCGGCACCAGCTACACGTTTACCGGGCTTCAACCAAGCAGAGTGTACACGATTACGCTTTGGGCCATTAGCCCGTCCGGCGTCAGCAGCTACAGCAGCTCGATCACGGTGGAGACGAAGCCGGCGGAAGGAAATTTCACGCTGGTGCAGGAGAACAGCCCGATTCGCATGCACTTCCCTGCCAATCAGGCGAAGTATTTCAAGATCGTGGCGAAGACGAGCGGGACTTACCAGTTCACGCTCAATAACGACTCCGGCTCTTTAGCCAATGCCAAAATCTCCGTCTTCCGCAGCGCAACCTTGCAGCCGCAAGACCAAATCGCTGCAGGAGAGAACGGAAGTGTCAGTGCGGCTTTTGTCGCGGGGAAAACGTATTATCTGCAAATCGTTTCCAACAGTTCCCTGTACGCCACGCTTCTGGCCAAAGCAAGCGGTGAGACCATCGCGCTCAACCAGGCCAAGGAGATCACGATTCCGGCGGGGCAATCTGTCGAGTTTTCCATGAATGCAGTCGTTCCCGGAAAGTATCGCATGGTGACCGAGTTGAAAAACCCGACGGGCAAGTACCCGACAGTGACCTTGCTCGCCAACGGAAACGTCGTGACTCCCAAGGAAAAGCCAAGCGCGGCTGAAGTGATCTACGAGCTGGCGACGGGCACCTACACGATCAGGCTGACGAATACAGACAGTGCGCCCGCCAACATCTGGTTTACCGTCTTTGCCCCGTTGGCCGGGGGGACGTTGTACGAATACGTCTACGATCAAAACAACCGCATCACCGCGATCAAGGAAAACGGCGCGGTCAGCGTCAGCTTTACCCACGACGACAATGGAAACATATTGAAAAGCGTGAAGCAAACCGTTGCGCCGCCACCTCGGGCGACCGCCTTGAAGCTTGATCTGGACAAAGTGGACTTGTCATCCGGCGGCTCCAAGTCGATCAAGGTGATGGCGACGTTGGAAAACGGCAGCCAGGTGGATGTAACGGCCCAAGTCGTGTACGTCGTGGAGAATCCTTCTGTGGCCTACATCAGCAATGGCCTTGTTTACGCGGTCAATGGCGGCACGACAAAGGCACAGTTGTACTACGGCGGCCAAACGAAAACACTCACGATCACCGTGCAAGCGCCTGCTGTCCGCTTGTCGTCCATAAGCCTCAGCCCGCAGCAAACCACGCTGACGGCAGGGCAAATCCAGCGCGTCTACGCGACCGCTTTTTTCACGGACGGAAGCAGCAAAGACGTAAACAGCGTAGCCAGCTTCCAGACGTCGAACCCGTCTGTCGCACAAGTGAGCCGTCAAGGTGTCGTCACAGGAATCGCGCCCGGCACGGCAACCATCACCGCCTCCTACGACGGGAAAAGCGCCTCGGCTCAAGTCGTTGTACAAGGCGCGTATCTTCAGGAGCTGAAAGCAACCCCTGCGCAACTGTCGCTTACGGCAGGAAACAAGGGACAACTGAACATCGCCGCCACCTATTCCAATGGCGTCGCGGACAACGTGACGCAGCAAGCAGAGTACACGAGCAATAGCCCTGCGGTTGCCTCCGTCGAGAGCGGCGGAATCGTGACAGCGCGGGCGGAAGGTACGACGCAAATAACGGTCAGGTATGGCGGAAAGAGCACCACGGTTTCGGTCACGGTCTCGGGCAGCTTGGTCACCCTCGTGTCTGTGGGAGTCCAGCCGCAAGCGGTCAGCATCAAAAAAGGGGCCACCCAGCAACTGGATGTAAAAGCGACCTACAGCGACAGCAGCGTGACGAATATTACCAATAAAGCCGTGTATCAAAGCGCCCAGCCTGCGATTGCAACAGTTGCGGCCAGCGGGGTAATTACGGGCGTAGCAGTCGGGTCAACAACGGTCACGATCACGTTTGAAGGCAAGACAGTCGCGGTGCCTGTGCAAATCACCGAGGCCCAGGAGCCGGTGCAGAGCCTGACCGCAACCCCTGCCAGCCTGAATCTTTTGGCAGGGAAAACAGAAACCTTGCAAGTGACAGCCACTTACAAAGACGGCAAAACCGCCGATGTAAGCAAACAAGCGGCGTACGTCTCCCAAGATCCGACCGTCGCAACCGTCCAGGCAGACGGACTCGTCACAGCCGTCAAGCCAGGTAACACAAGCATCCAGATTTCGCACGGGGGAGTGAGCACCAGCGTTCCGGTCGCTGTCGCAGTCGAAAACGCGCTGGTGGATATCAAGCTCGTACCAGAAGACATTGCGCTGCTGGAAAAAGCGACAAAACAGCTCGTCGTCAAGGCCGTGTACGCAGACGGAACCGAGACGGACATCACCGACAAAGCGCAGTATGCCGTAGACGACCCGGCGATTGCCACCGTTAGCGCGAGCGGACTGATCTCAGCAGGTAAAGCGGGTAGCGCTACGGTTGTGGTGGAGTTTTCTGGGAAGCAGCGAAGCGTGGTGGTGAAAGTAAGGAAGGAAATAGAAGCGGGCAGCAAGTTGCGTACCCTATCAGCGGGTGGGGGTCACACGCTCATGGTCAAAGAAGACGGAACCTTGTGGGCATGGGGCCAAAATGAGAAGGGCCAACTGGGAGACGGGACAACGCAAAACCGGAGTACGCCAGTCGAAAGCATGCTGGTGATCTCGGCCAAGCAGCTAGCCGCAGCACCAAGCACTGTCCTGTTGCCTCCGTCGCAGAGCAAGCCCTTGAAAGTGACCGCAACCTACGCAAACGGCAGCACCCAGGATGTGACTACGCAGGCCACATATGAAAGCAGTCATCCCGAGATTGCCGCTGTAGATGCTACAGGAGTAGTGACATCGGGAACAAAGGCCGGGACTGCTACGATCACGATTCGCTATTACGATCAGACGATAACCGTTCCGATTCAGGTTGAGGAAGTCTCAACCCGAGCTAAACGCCTGTCAGCAGGTGGAAGCCACACATTGCTGGTCAAAGAAGATGGAACGGTGTGGGCGTGGGGGCAAAACGAGAAAGGCCAACTGGGAGACGGAACGACGCAAAACCGGAGTACGCCAGTGAAAAGCATGCTGGTGATCTCCGCCAAGCAGCTAGCAGCAGCACCAAGCACTGTTCTGTTGCCTCCGTCGCAGAGCAAACCGTTGAAAGTGACTGCAACCTACGCAAACGGCAGCACTCAGGATGTGACTACGCAGGCGACATATGAAAGCAGTCATCCCGAGATAGCCGCAGTCAATGCCACCGGGGTGATTACCGCAGGAGGAACGCCAGGGACCGCTACGATCACGATTCGCTATTACGATCAAACGATCACCGTTCCTGTCCAGGTTGAGGAAGTCTCAACCCGAGCTAAGCGCCTGTCAGCAGGTGGAAGCCACACATTGCTGGTCAAAGAAGATGGAACGGTGTGGGCGTGGGGGCAAAACGAGAAAGGGCAACTGGGAGACGGAACGACGCAAAACCGGAGTACGCCAGTGAAAAGCATGCTGGTGATCTCCGCCAAGCAGCTAGCAGCAGCACCAAGCACTGTTCTGTTGCCTCCGTCGCAGAGCAAACCGTTGAAAGTGACTGCAACCTACGCAAACGGCAGCACTCAGGATGTGACTACGCAGGCGACATATGAAAGCAGTCATCCCGAGATAGCCGCAGTCAATGCCACCGGGGTGATTACCGCAGGAGGAACGCCAGGGACCGCTACGATCACGATTCGCTATTACGATCAAACGATCACCGTTCCTGTCCAGGTTGAGGAAGTCTCAACCCGAGCTAAACGCCTGTCAGCAGGTGGAAGCCACACATTGCTGGTCAAAGAAGATGGAACGGTGTGGGCGTGGGGGCAAAACGAGAAAGGCCAACTGGGAGACGGAACGACGCAAAACCGGAGTACGCCAGTGAAAAGCATGCTGGTGATCTCCGCCAAGCAGCTAGCAGCAGCACCAAGCACTGTTCTGTTGCCTCCGTCGCAGAGCAAACCGGTGAAAGTGACTGCAACCTACGCAAACGGCAGCACTCAGGATGTGACTACGCAGGCGACATATGAAAGCAGTCATCCCGAGGTTGCCGCAGTCAATGCCACCGGGGTGATTACAGCAGGAGGAACGCCAGGGACTGCCACGATCACGGTTCGTTATTACGATCAGACGATCACCGTTCCTGTACAAGTCAAGGAAGTAGCTACTCAAGCTAAACGCTTGTCCGCGGGTGGAAGTCACACATTGCTGGTCAAAGAAGATGGAACGGTGTGGGCATGGGGTCAAAACGAGAAAGGCCAACTGGGAGACGGAACAACGCAGAACCGGAGTACACCAGTGAAAAGCATGCTGGTGATCTCAGCCAAGCAGCTAGCAGCAGCACCAAGCACTGTTCTGTTGCCTCCGGCGCAGAGTAAGCCGTTGAAAGTGACCGCAACCTACGCAAACGGCAGCACCCAGGATGTCACCACACAGGCCACATATGAAAGCAGCCATCCCGAGATAGCCGCAGTCAATACCACCGGGGTGATTACAGCAGGAGGAACGTCAGGGACTACCACGATCACGGTTCGCTATTACGATCAGACGATAACCGTTCCTGTACAAGTCAAGGAAGTAGCTACCCAAGCCAAACGCCTGTCAGCAGGTGGAGCTCACACATTGCTGGTCACAGAAGACGGAACGGTGTGGGCATGGGGCCAAAACGAGAAAGGCCAATTAGGAGATGGTACAACGATAAATAGGCCAGTTCCTGTTAAAACGAATGGACAATAACATGGAGGGAAACAAAATGAAGAAAAGAAACACGATCGTAAAAACAGTAACGAATATTTTCCTGACACTGGTGACAATCCTTACCCTGTCACAAAACCCTGTATCTGCAGCAGAAAATGCAGTGAGTAGCGCTGCAGGGTCTAGACACTCTCTTGTTTTAAAAGGAGATGGAACGGTCTGGTCCTGGGGGGATAATTCTTACGGTCAATTAGGAGATGGTACTACGATTCAGCAAAATGTCCCTGTTCAAGTAAAAGGACTGACAAACGTTACGCGCATCGCCGCAGGAAGTGACTTTAGCTTGGCTTTAAAAGCTGATGGGACGGTTTGGAGCTGGGGAAATAATAGCTATGGTCAGTTAGGGGACGGCAAAACAAGTGCTAGTTATACTCCTGTTCAAGCAGTTGGTCTCACCGACGTGATCGAGATAGCCGCCGGGTCTTATCATGGATTAGCCCTAAAGAAAGATGGAACGGTTTGGATGTGGGGAAATTTTTTAAACGGCTCATACAGTAAGCCTTTCCAAGTAGGAGGTATAGCTGATGTAAAAGAGATAGCTGCCGGGTCTGGTTTTAATCTGGCTGTCAAAAAAGACGGAACTGTATGGGCGTGGGGATATAATAACTCTGGTCAATTAGGAAATAACAATACTAATAATACGCCATCTCCAACGAAAATAGGGACTCTTGCTAATATTGTTTCCGTGGCCGCGGGAAGTGGAAGTGGTTATGCCCTGGATGTAGACGGAAAAGTTTACGCTTGGGGATACAATGGTTATGGCCAATTAGGAGACGGAACGAGTACAAATCGACTTCAGCCAGTGCAGGTAACAGATTTAACTGACATCGAAGAAATTTCTAGCGGATCGTATGCGTATCATGTTTTAGCCCGAAAGAAAGACGGAACGATTTATGCTTGGGGACGTGGTAACTATGGTCAAGTAGGAAACGGTACAACTTCGAACAGCAGCAGACCAGTAAAAATCACACTCCCCTAACCACCAATCCCCCCTTCTCACCAAGGGGGGACAACTAACCATTATGGAGGCACTATGAAACACCTTTCCATAAAATCACTCATCTACCTGCTCTGCCTTGCCCTATGCGTCACACTCCTGCCCCCCGGAACCGTACTGGCAAACGAACCTTCCGAGTTGCCGCAAGCGCAGGACACACCCGTTGCCACCTCGACTCCGGAAGCAGCCGCAGAGGAACTCAGGCAGTCGATCGAAAACCAGCAGCTTGCTCCTGTAGAGGAACAAGCCTTAACAAAAGATCCAGCCACGTTTAGCGAAGCGGATATCGCCGCATTCACCTGGACACAGCTCGATGTCCAGACCGCCATCGAAATCCACCGGACGTATGACAAAGACCTGCTGAAATTCGCAGCCTATTTCTACTCCGATCTTCTGCAACTCCTTTCTCTGCAAGAACAAGAGGAAGCAAAAGCATTCTCCGAAGAAGAGCTGTTTGCCCGCTTCCGTGCTTTCGGACCGGACAAGCTACAGCTTTTAAACAGACTGACTCCGCTCGTCCAGGCGAAAATGCAGGAGCTCAGCCAACTGGAAGAAAGCATGGAAGCCCAGTCGACGACACCTCCAGCGGTGCAATTCACCGAAAAAGAACAGGAGTTTCGCTTCGCCCGCTCCAAGACAGAAAGTTCTGTAGACGAATTGTACCGGGCCGCCAACCTCGTCGAGCAGGATGTCTACCTGGAAGGCAAGCACGGCCTTGATGTCGTGTTGCAGCGCAGGTACCACTCTTTGAGCAGCAAAATCAGCGTGCCTACCTGGGATGAAGTAGAGTCCAAAAACGATGCGAACCCCTCTAACGAGAAGTTTGCTACCGGATGGGATTTCAATGTGCCCCGGATGGAGATTGTCACCAGAGGGCACAGGGTGTCCGTGAGCGACGATAATCGCAATCCCGGGCAAGAAATCTATTCGACCCGCATTGAGGACTACCCGGCAAGCAATTTGTACTATATTACGCTGGAAGACGGGACTTCTTTTGAATTTCTCCACACCCAGGTCCTCAAGTATCCTTACAGCGATGTCAAGCTGTCCATTGAGCGTATGGGCTACAATTACACCTTGTATTATCGCAACGTGAAGTACGAGTTCGATATTTACCGCGGAACCGTTGTGAAAACAAATATTTACGGCGATACAATCAAGTACACGCTGAACAGCGACGGCGAGTTGATGACCATCGAGGACAGCGTCGGGCGCTACATCGTCCTGAAAAGCAGACAGACCAACGATCTCACGCAAGACCTGTACGTCTACAAGGACAAGTCAGAGACGACCGTGCTCAAGCATATCCGCTACCATTTCGAAAAAAAATCAGCTCTGAGTATTTACACGCAGTTAAGCCGTGTGGAAGTGCTCCCGGTACCAGGAAGCGGAACGCAAGCGTACACGGTCGCGCGCTATACGTACCATAATCCGAAAACCAAAGGAATTGCGTATTTCAATCTGAACAAAAAATACACGCTGGATAAGCTGGTAACCGACCAGACGCTCCAGGAGTCACCCAAGTTCTGGGATTCAGACAAAAAGAATCGGAAGCAAATCGACTATCTGCTCTTGCAAGAAGCCACCTATCCATTGCAAGGGCTGTCCATCCAGTACGACTACCGCCCGTATCAACTGGAGCAAACCTCCTTCAAGGACGGGCTGGTGCGAATTTTCCAGGACAGATACGCGCTGAGCTACGTCGCCTACCATCCTGTCAACAAAGTGACGTACAGTTACACCTTACAAACACCAAAGGGCACGAACACGTACAAGCTGGAAAAAAGCTATGCGGACAACGACCAGTTTTACGAGCTGTGGAAAGTGCCCAAGGACCAGTTGCCTCGGCTCAAAAACATGGCCGACAGGCACGGCGATACGATCCAGGTCACGGAAACGGAGCCTTTCCGCTACACCCGTTCACTCCTGTTCCGCATCAACGCAGATGGAAATCCGCTCTTGAGAAGCGTGAAAACGACCGGAATCAGCAAAGGCGGAACCTCGATTTCCGGAGCCAAGTACCAGGTGTCGTATAACCCGACGACGTACACCACGTACGCCTATTCCGGCAGCCATACCAAGCCGACTTATCAGTACGTCTTTCTGGAGCCAGCTTCTGGCGTGGCAGATACGACTATTTTTCACCAATATTTGAAAGATCCAACCTTGTCCAAACGCGCCTCGTATGCCGCGAAAATCAACAACTACGCGCAAGAGACGTACTTCGAATACGACGACTACGGCCACCTGGTCAAGCAATTGACGCCAGACGGCATCTTGACGACCTGGACGTACGATCTGGAGAGCAAAAAAGGCTTCCGTGCGTTTTCCCAGTTGAAGGCCATGCGAACGCAGGCGACCTCCGCGTCCGGCGAGCCGTACTATTCGAACCTTTCCTACGAGTACAACGACCAGTATTTGCTGCGAAAAGAAACGGAAATTCACTCGTTCCCGGTGAACTTGTCGGGCTACAAAAGCCAGATTACCGAGCGAACCTATGAATACACGAATGCGCAGCTTTATTCGATCACGGAAAACTTTGGCGGAAAGACGAGGACGCAAACGTTTTCCGCATACGATTCATACGGCGTCCAGCCGACACAAATATCGTTGGCTGGAATCGAGCTGGAGAGCGGGAAAACGGACGTCCTGAACTTCTCACTGGAGATCGACAACCAAAGCCAGGTAAAAAGCCAGACGTACCCAAACGGCAGCAAAGTCACCTACGAATATGACACGCTGGGAAGAGTCCTCACCGAGAGCTTCCGCCACCAGGGCGCGACCCGCACCACCACGTATGTGTATCGGGACGGCGACGCATCCGGCACGAGCGCGGAGGGGCCGGGGATCGTCGAGAGAATTTTGCCGGACTCGTCTCGGGTCATCACCTACTACACGCCATACGGAGACATCGCCTATCAGGAACAGAGAGGGACGAGCGGAGGCAAACGCCCGCTGGTAGAAAACGAGTTTACCCCGGACGGTATGCAGATCAGCCGCACGATTCCATACGGAAACCAGGCGCAGAGCACCACATATGCCTACGATTGGGACGGCTTCGTCTACCAGACCACGAACGCCCTGGGAACGACCCGCTCCCATCGGGCCAATGCGTATTCAGACGGCACCCGCTATTTGCCGCGCCTGACCGAGCAAACGTTGTCCCCGAACGGCTACATCGTCACCACCTACCGCGACCTGTACGGGCGGGTGGAGAGCGTGGAAGAAACGACGCAACGAGGCAGCCACCGCCGCGTGACCACCTACCAGACCGACCGCTTCGGAAAAGTCACGGACAAAGAAGTCTCGGACGGCAGCACCTCCCAACGCTGGACGATGCGCTACGATCACAACGACCAGTTGGTCTATTTGCGCGACCCGGAAAACAACATCCACGAATACAGCTACGACGGACTCGGCAACCTGACCACCGTGCTCGAAAACGGCACGCCCACTGCCGTGTACACGTATAACGCGCTGTCCTGGAAGCTGTCCGAGAAGAACCCGGAGACCAAAGCCGAGCAGTACACCTATGAAAAAAACGGTGCCGTCAAAACGTTCAAAGCCAAAAACGGCGTCCTTTTCAGCTACCAATATTCGCCGTTCAACGAAAGGACGAAGGTATCCGCAGGCAGCGGCTTCTACGAAGAACGCACCTACGATCCGCTCTCCGGCTCGCTTTTGACGGAAACAAACAACAACGGCCAAACCGTCCGCTACGGCTACGACGAATACCGCCGCCTGAACCGCCAAACGATGATGGGAAAAGACTACCAGCTCGTCTACACCGACCACGATGAGGCCATCGACGCCATCGTCTATCCATCCCGCAGCGCGGTTTCCGGCTCGGCTCCCGCCTTGCGCGTCGATTACACCTACGACAATGCCAGCCGCCTCAGCGCCGTAACCATTCCCGGCGTAGGCACGACGAGCTACACCTACGACATGAACAACAACGGAGAGACGAACACCGTCTCCTACCCCGGCCAGTCGTCGGCAATGCAAAAGACGATCAGCTCCTTTGCCGAGATCACGGGGATGAACCACGCCGACGGCTGGAACGAAACCAACGGCTACGACCTGTTCGGCAACATCACGAGCCAAAAGCGCGGCGGAGCCAACTACGGCACGTTCGCTTACGACAAACTGTCCCGGATCAAAGAAGAAACGATCCAGGGCAACACCCGCCAGTACGCCTACGACCGCCGCGGCAACCGCCAAATCTATGCCAACGCGCCCGCCGACTCGACGCGCAGCTACGAACTGAAACACGACTTGCTGAATCGCCTGACCGAATACAAGGACGCCAAAGGCACAACGACGTACACGTACTATCCAGGCGGTCTGCGCGCGACGAAACAGCAGACCGGAAGCGTAACGGACACGACCCACTATGTGTACTTGAACGGGCAAGTGATCGAGGAGCTGACCCAGGACGGCCGGGTCAAAGCCCGCAACGTCTTCGGTAACCAACTGATCTGGCGAAAAGACTACACGACGAACCAGGAAGGAACTTACTACTACAACAGCCACGGGGATGTCGTGAAGATCAAAGGTTCGAGCGGGAATGTGTTGAATACGTATGAGTACGACATCTGGGGTAACTTGATTGCGGACAAAGTCAAGGAAACGATGATGAACCCGTTTGCGTATGCAGGGGAGATGTACGACAAGGAGAGCGGTTTTTACTACCTGCGTGCCCGGTATTATGATCCGAAGATGGGGAGGTTTGTGTCGGAGGATACGGTTAAGGGGCAGGTGGATAATCCGCTGTCGTTGAATCGGTATACGTATACACATAATAATCCGTTGCGGTTTGTTGATCCCAGTGGGCATGATATTGGACCAGTTGAAGGTAATGGCGGCTTTGATAAACAAAGAATAGAACAACTAATGAACGATGTAATTACTGGACGAGTTGATTACGATAGCCTCCCTTCTGATCAAAAGGCTATGCTCAAAGCTTATAGTGATAACATGAAGAGGCAAGCTGTAAAGGATTATTGGTTCTCGGATACAGTCACTGGGTTTGCGTCTGGATTTACATTGGGGGTTGAAGCGGTTGAAGTAGCAGGGGTGATAAATGCTACTCGTGCTTTATCACCTAAAACTAATCAAGTAACCTCAACTAAATTTGTTCCAACTCCTGCCACTAACAAACAGCTTGCCGATAGTGTTGCACAAAAATTTGGCGGTACTGTTCAAACAGCCAAAGGGGATGGCTGGGCTATTAAGATTCCTGTAACATTGAATGGAAAGCAGGATGTTATTTCTCTTAGAGTCATGAACTCAAGTAAACACAATGATAATTATTGGAGGCTATCAATAGGTTCAAAAGGAACAGTAGATATCAATGGAAATTTTTCAAATGAGATTAAGCCAACGCACATTAAGATTACAGAAAACTCATTTGACGATATTTCACGGATTATTGAGAGATTTATTAATCCATAGAGCGAGGATGTGTTAACCCATGTTAAAATTTGAAGATATGATAGGGAGGCTGTGGGGTTGTAGAGTCTATGACTATAATATTGACATGCTTCAGCACAGTATTTCTTTAGATGTAGTTAGAAATTACGATGGAACAGAGGAAAAATTTGAAGTGGTTTTCAAAAATGTTCTCTCATTCGTTTGGATTAACGATTGTGGAGAAACACGGAAAGTTCTTTCAGAGTGGGAGTTTCTTGACCTAGTCTCGTTTGACACTGTCAGTGATACGGCTATACGTATTATTGGAGATGAATTTGCTTCACAGTATTGTGCTACTCCAAATATATGCATTGAGATTTGGAACTCAATTCTGTTGATTGAAGCTGAGAAGGTAATTATCGGAAATCAAGAGTTTGTTTTGAATTAGTGAAACTTATTCCAAACCCCAGACGAGTAATCAGCTACTCGTCTGGGGTCTCTTTTGCATTTGTTGCCACTTGGCGGCGGTTGAGATAGCCACCACCACTAATAAAAAACAGTCGCATTCTTCCCTTGCCGCTTTGCCTTATACATCTTCTGATCCGCTCTTTTAATCAGCTTTGCCTCATCTGTTCCGTGGTCAGGATACACGCTGACCCCGATGCTCCATGTGACTTCTACAGCATGTCCACCTATCTCAATAGGTTGACTGCACGCCTGGAAAATGCGGTGGATGGCTTGCTGAATGTCGTTTTCGCTGTCGATACGTTCCAGAACGATAATAAATTCATCGCCGCCATACCGGCAAATAAAAGCCTCTTCATGCAGACAGCTTGTTAACCGAATCGCAATATGCTGCAGGAGCCGATCCCCAAAATCATGCCCCAGCGTGTCGTTAATCTGTTTAAAATTGTCCAGGTCCATAAATAACAGCGCTGCTTTTTGTTCGTTTCCTGGACGTTTCATGAGCTGAGAGAGCCGCTGGTGCAAGAAACGGCGGTTGGGCAAGTCTGTCAAGGAATCGTAGAGTGCTTGATGGCTAATCTTTTTCTCCAGCTCTTTGGTTTCGCTAATGTCACGAGCAATTGTAGAAAAAAACTGAACCGCTCCGTTTTCTGATTTATGAGCAACAATCATTTGCGAGACAGGGGTTTCTGTCCCATCTTGTTTCAGGATCGCCGTTTCCCCTTTCCACCTGCCTGTCTGGATGGCGGTCGCAATCCTTTCCTTTTCAATTAATTCTCGCGCCCATGGCGGATTCCAGGAGGCAAAAGGGACGTTTTCTTCGCTCGCGATCCCCAGCATTTGCCGCGCAGCGGGGTTCAGATACATGGTCTTTCCGTTCACGTCGGCTGTCGCAATGAAATCAGGAGAGGCTTCAATGATATCCAGCAGTTGCTGCTGTCTGCGTTCCGCTTCCTTGCGCGCGGTAATGTCCCGGTCTACCCCTCGATACCCGACACATTCGCCGTTCTCGTCCAGAATCGGGGTTTCCGCTCGTTTCCAGAATCACTTCGTGGCCATCTCGATGAATGTTAATGTTCTCCAGGCTTTTAATCGGTTGTTTCTGGGTAACGAGTTTATAAAAGAGAGGCCTGATGCGTTCCGCTTCTTCCGGCTTCATCAAATCAAAAGGGGTTTTTCCGACGACCTCTTCAGGGGAATAGCCCAGTATTTCCTGGATTCTTGGGCTTGCATACGTGTACACGCCTTGCCCGTTGACTTCCCATATCCAATCGCTTACCTGCTCGACAAGATCGCGGAATCGTTCCTCGTTGTTTAGCAAAACCTCTTTCGGTTCTTTTGGTGGAGTCATCTACAAGCCTCCAGTGGTATTTAGAATAAATGACACGACCCCTCCATACGATTGTAACATTCAATTTCGGCCAAACGAACGCGATAACGCTATATAGAAACTACGTTGTTTACTTGATATTTACCATTTCCGTTTGGGGGCGAAACCATGAAAAAACTCATTCCGTTAACACTGCTCGCATGCATGACTCTTCCATTATGTACGCCAGCCGTCGTCCAGCAAGTATCAGCAAGCGCCACTCACGATTACCGCTCCGAAGTCCAGTCCCACCAATTTCGCCCGCACAGTGGGGACAAGCAGGAGGTAGCAGATTTTGCCCAGGCGCTGGCGAAGCATCGGGCGAATCCGGCTGAGCTGGAGAAGCTGCTGGCCAAAGACTCGTTGAACCATTTTGCGATGCAAGACTATGAAAAAGGGTTGGCGCTGTTCAAGTCCGTTCAGGTCGTCGAGGCCGTGCCGGAGAAGCTGTACACGGTGACAAAGGAAGATGCCTACAACAATTACCGCGCCATCGTGAAGTTCAAATATGTCGGCTATACGGCAGACAACAAAGCGATCGAAAAAACAGATTGGATCGGCCTCGTCAAACGCGGCAGTATGGACGGGGCCGCCTGGCAGGCATGGGGCGTCATCTGGCAAGATTCCGGGATCGATGTGTCCGATGTGAGGCTGATCCAGCTCGAAAAGCCGCAAAAAGGAGAAGAAATAGGCGTGATAACCACAGATGCGGGGGTCATCAAGCTCAGGCTGTTTCCGGACAAGGCTCCGAAAGCGGTGGAAAACTTTAAGACGCTGGCCAAAAAAGGCGCCTACAACGACATGATTTTTCACCGGGTCATCAACGATTTCATGATTCAGGCAGGCGAACTGACAGGGCCGGATGGCAAGGAGCTGCCAAGCATATACGGCCAAGATTTTGAAGACGAGTTTAACCGCGACCTGTTCAATTTCCGCGGAGCGCTCAGCATGGGCAACGCGGGACCCAATACGAACAGCACACATTTTTATATCGTACAAAGTCCCAAGGTAGATCAGGAGTACCTCGATCTATCCGCGCTCCCATTGAATGCAGAAGCAAGTACAAGGAAATAGGCGGACGGGCCTACCTGGACAACCGCCACACGGTATTTGGGCATGTGTTTGAAGGGATGGAAGTCGTCGACAAGATTGCCGCGCAAAAAACGGATGAGACGGCAAGGCCGCTGAACAATCCGGTGAAGGTGCAGAAGATCGAGTTTGTCATTTACAATCCGTAAACGCAACAGAAACCAGGTACCCCCTTTCAGCCCGATGCTTTTGGGAGAACAGGGGGCTTTTTGCGAAAAAAAGCAGCTCAAAACGGTTCCCAGCGCAGTTTCCGCGCCTGCTGGAAGCGCTCCTGCACGTAGGGCCAATGGACGATGTTCCACCAGTTTTCCACGTATTTGTCCCGCTGGTTTTGATACTGGAGAAAATAGGCGTGCTCCCAGACGTCCAGCACGAGCAGCGGGACCGTATCCCATTGCGCCAGGTTTTGATGCTTTTCCGCCGTCAAGATTTCCAGGTGCTGGGCGCGCGGTGACCAGACGAGGATCGCCCAGCCGGGGCCTTCCACTTTTCTGGCTGCCTGGGAAAACTGCTGCTTGAATGCGTCAAAAGACCCGAAGTACCGCTGAATCGCTTCAGCCAGGTCGCCTGTTGGCGTGCCGCCTCCGTGCGGGCTCATGGAAGGCCAGAAAATCGTATGCAAATAATGGCCAGCTCCGTTAAAAGCCAGCTCGCGCTCCCAGTGGCGAATCAAGTCGTAGTTGCCGCTTTGGCGGGCTTCGACCAGCTTTCGCTCCGCCGTATTCAGATCGTCTACGTACTTCTGGTGCAGCTTCTCGTGATGAATGCGCATCGTCTGCTCGTCGATATACGGCTCAAGGGCGTTCGGCGCGTACGGCAGCGGAGGAAGCGTATGACGGCCAGGGGCGACGGGCCGTGCGACGCGAACCGGCTCGCGTGCGGTGTCTCGCACGGCCTGGTAGGCAGCAGGAGCGGGGATGGCAGCCTGGTTCATCTGCACGGGTGTGACTGCGAGCGCCTCCTTTGCTCCTTGTACCGCTTCCGTTTCCAAAAGCTCCTCGCGCGCCATTGTCGGCTCGTCGAACCGTTCATCCTCCGTAAGCTGGGCCAGCCGCAAAAAATGGTGGAACTGCTCCTGTACTTGCTCTGCCCGCGCGATGAGCGCCGGGAGCAACTCTATTGCTTCGGTCTTATCCATCCGCGTAGCCTGTCTTCCTATTTTGGTAAAAGATTCTTCAAATTTGTGCAGATGCCGCTCCAGCTCCCGGTTCAGTGTTTTTTGTCTCCGCAAATGATCGATCCATTGGCAGCCCCACTGACTCCAATCCAGCAATTGCTTGGTTTTCTCTTCCAAAAAAATTCCTCCTCACTTGGGCGCATCTCATTTTCAGATTATGAACGCAGCCCAGAGAAGGTGCGACATTCGCGGAGTACAAGAAAATTAAACTCGGCATATGGTAGTAGCACAAATGTTTGAGTGGTATGCTGTACTATATTCATTACAACAGGGGAGACACATTTGCATGAGTAGAGATGGAGCGATTGCCGTCATTGATTCAGGAGTGGGAGGATTGACCGTAGCCAAAGAAGTCATGCGTCAGCTACCCGAAGAAACGATCATCTACGTAGGAGACAACGCGCGGTGCCCGTACGGCTCCAAGTCCCCGGAAGAGATTCGGACATACAGCTTTCAAATGATTGATTACGTCATGAATACGCCGCTCAAGGCGCTGGTGATTGCCTGCAATACGGCAACAGCGGTCGTCCTGGAGGAAGCGATGGCTTATTTGCCGCTGCCGGTGATCGGGGTGATCGAGCCGGGAGCGCGTGCAGCCGTTTCGGTGACCAAAAATGGACGGGTTGGCGTGATCGGAACCGAGATGACGATTCGCACGAAAGCATACGAACGTGCCCTCTTGCGTGCCGAGCCGGATTTGTATGTGGTGGGCAAGGCTTGTCCGGCGTTCGTACCGCTGGTGGAAAATCATCAGGCGAACTCGGACCAGGCGCGCATGATCGTAAAAGAAGCATTGGCGCCTTTGCTCGCGGAGAATCTGGACACTTTGATTCTCGGCTGTACCCACTATCCGCTCTTGGCGCCCGTGATCCAGGAGGTCATGGGAGAGGGCGTCCGGTTAATCAGCTCCGCCGAGGAAACAGCGCGCGAGTTGTCCGTCCAGATCGCTCCGTTGGCTGGTCGCGGACAGCAAGAGCCGGGCCAGCATCTGTTCGTCACGAGCGGAGACGCTGAGCGCTTCCGGGCGATCGCCGAAGAGTGGCTGGCCAGCAAGGTGAACGTCCTGCATCACTCCCTGGAAAAATCGGTACAGCCGTAAAAACGCGGCTGGCTGTCCTTTTTGCCAGACAAACTTTCAACGCATAAACCCAAGCCCTGCTCGTATACATGGTAGTACAAAGTGTCTGGAGGAGGCTGGGGAAATGAAGATGGGACACATAGGCAAAATGACGGCCGTTCTGGGGGTAAGCGCCGTGCTTTTGTCGGGCTGCGGTCTGTTTGGCCCGGAATCGGAAACGAGCAGCATCGACGCACCGCCACAGTCACAGGTTTCAGCCGATCAGCCAAACGGTACAGTTTCACCCGATGTCGCCGTCCAAGGCAGCGAGCAAGCGGTCCAACAGACAAGTGACAAGACCGTCTATCTGCTCGACGCAAACGGCTACGTCGTACCGGTGTCGCTGACGCTTCCGAAATCAGAAGGTCCTGCCAAGCAAGTGTTGAGCTACATGGTCAAGGGCGGGCCTGTTGAGAGCATGCTGCAGGGAGGCTTTTCAGCCGTGCTGCCGGCAGGGACGGAAGTGAAAGGATTGGTTATCAAAGACGGCGTGGCGACGGTGGACTTTTCCAAAGAGTTCAAAACGTATGAGGAAAAAGACGAGAAAAAAATTCTCGACGCAGTGACGCGGGCGCTGACCGAGTTTTCCAACGTCAAGACGGTGCAAATCTGGGTGAACGGAACACCGCTTACCGAGATGCCGGCCGCCAGCACGCCGATTACGCAGTTGGACCGCAACCACGGGGTCAATCTGGAGCTGGCGGACGGAGCGACACCGGGCAATACGTCAGCGGTCACGGTTTATTTCCAGGGGCAACTGGATGACAAGCGCACGTACTACGTTCCGGTCACCCGTCTCGTTCCGGAGACAGCGGACATCGCCAAGGCGACCGTGGAGGAGCTTATCAAAGGGCCGAAGCAAGGCTCGCAACTGTTCAGCTCCCTGCTGCGGACGACCCGCGTGCTGGACGTAAAACAGGAGAAAGACCTGATTACCGTCAACCTGAGCAGCGACATTCTCAAGTACGACGACGGCAAGGAAGCAAGCCCGGAGGCGCTGCAATCCCTCGTGCTTTCCTTGACGGACTCGACGGGAGCCAAGCAGGTGCAGCTTCTCGTCGAGGGCAAACCGCTTGCCAGCGGCGATTTTACGAAGCCTGTGAGCCGTCCGTTGCAGCTCAACCCGATCGCGTTTTAATTCCGTCAAGCCTGCCTACCCACGCCCGAATGTTGCGAGCGTGGTTTTTTCTTTTCCAAACATTTTTTCGCGCCCCTTTACCGCCAAAAAAGAGTCAACCGAATATTTGCAATTGCTGTAAATAAGGCAGAGTCGTTTGGGCAGTGGCAGATCGTTTCCTGCCTCTGGTATAATGAGCGGAGTGTATCAAAGCGATTTAGGAGGAACTTGGAATGAGAGTGGATGGCCGTGCCCATGACCAGTTGCGCCCAGTAACGATTACGCGCAATTACATTAAACACGCAGAAGGATCGTGCCTGATCGAAGTCGGAGACACCAAGGTAATTTGTACGGCAACTCTGGAGGATCGGGTACCGCCTTTCATGCGTGGCGGCGGGAAGGGCTGGATCACAGCCGAGTACTCCATGCTTCCCCGCGCGACAGCGACCCGCAACGCGCGTGAGTCTTCCAAAGGCAAGGTCGGAGGACGGACGATGGAAATTCAGCGTCTGATCGGCCGCGCGCTGCGTTCGGTGGTGCATCTGGAGGCGATGGGAGAACGCACGATCTGGCTGGATTGCGACGTGATTCAGGCGGACGGCGGTACGCGCACCGCTTCCATCACGGGCGCGTATGTGGCGATGGTCGACGCGATGCAAAAGCTGGTGGAGAGCGGCGTCTGGAAGCAACTGCCGCTGAACGATTTTCTGGCGGCGACCTCTGTTGGGGTGATCGGCGAAGAGACCGTGCTGGATTTGAACTACAAAGAAGACTCGACAGCGACGGTGGACATGAATGTCGTCATGACAGGCAAAGGCAAGTTCGTCGAGCTGCAAGGCACCGGCGAGGACGCGCCGTTTTCCCCGGAGCAGTTGCAGGAGATGATCGCGCTTGCGAAAATCGGGATCGGCAATCTGATCCAGAGCCAGAAGCAGGCGCTCTCTGATGTTCCCCTGACGTTTGCCGAAAACGTAGCGGAGGAAAGCCATGTCTGATCGAAAAAAAGTCGTCCTGGCGACACGCAACCAGGGAAAAGTGAAAGAGTTCAACCGACTGTTTGCCGATTACGGCTGGGAAGGCATCAGCCTTGCGCAGTACGAGGGCGTGCCGGAAGTGGTGGAGGACGGGGACACGTTTGAAGCCAATGCGCTGAAAAAGGCAATCGAAATCTCTACATACTTGCAACTGCCGGCTCTTGGCGACGACTCCGGGCTGGAGGTGGACGCGCTGGACGGACGCCCGGGCGTCTACTCCGCCCGATACGCCGGGGAAGAAGCGACAGACGAACAAAACTGGCGCAAGCTGCTGCACGAGCTAGAAGACGTGCCGATGGAGCAGCGCACCGCGCGTTTTCGCTGCACGCTGGCGCTGGTCGTTCCGGGCGAGGAGCCGATTATCGCGACGGGCGCCTGTGAAGGGCTGATCGCTCGCGAGCCAAAAGGAACAAACGGCTTCGGCTACGACCCCGTCTTCTACATTCCCGAGCTGGAAAAAAGGATGGCGGAGCTTTTGCCGGAGGAAAAGAACCAGATCAGCCACCGGGCCAAAGCGATGCAGAAGCTCTTGGAAGTGCTGAAATAGCGGGCGCACAGCCTGACAGAAGAGAACACGGGAGAGTGAGGCGCGATGGGCATTCTCGTCGTAAGTGACAGCCACGGTCTTGTCCGCGAAGTTGCTCAGGTGGCAGACCGACATTCGGTCGACAAAATTTTGCATTGCGGCGATTTTTGCGTCGACCACAAGCGCGAGCCGTTTTCCCGGATGACGCTTGTGCGAGGCAACTGTGATGCGACTTCTGAGGTTCCTGTCGAGCAGCAGACCAACTGGCGGGACCTGCACATCCTGCAAACGCACGGGCACCTGTTCGGAGTCAAAAGCTCGCTCCTTCGCCTGCATTACCGGGCCGAGGAAGTCGGCGCAAACGTGGTCGTCTTCGGTCACTCGCACGTTCCGGCCTGTGGCGTGGAGCGGGATATTTTGTTTTTGAATCCGGGCAGCCTGCAGTTGCCGAGAGGTTTTGACGTGCCGACCTACGCGATCATCGAGGAGACGGGCGTCACGCCAAAAACGGTTCAGGTGGCCGTCACCTTTTACGACTACCAGGGCAACGTGGTGCGTGATTTGGGCGGAAGCTATTCGATTCGGCGCTGAATCGAGTGGCTTCTTGTCAAATAAAAGATTTATGCTATACTAGAATGGTTATAATGGCTAGAATATTATCATCCGAGCCTGCGAAGATACCATGGCGCGGCTGGCGATGTTCTGTTGATTCGATTTAGGAGGGGAAGTTTACGTGGCAGCAAATTGGGAAAAGGTAGAGAATAACCAGGGAGTCCTGACGGTTGAAGTAGATGCTTCGCAAGTAGACGCAGCATTGGATCAAGCGTTTAAAAAAGTTGTGCAAAAGGTTCAGGTTCCAGGATTCCGCAAAGGAAAAGTACCGCGCAAAATGTTCGAATCCCGTTTTGGTGTGGAGTCTCTGTACCAAGACGCGCTCGATATTCTGCTTCCAGCCGCTTACGGACAAGCTGTTCGTGAAACTGGCATCGAGCCGGTAGATCGTCCAGAAGTAGACGTAGAGCAAATGGAAAAAGGGAAAAACCTGATCTTCAAAGCTACTGTAACCGTGAAGCCAGAAGTGAAGCTCGGCGACTACAAAGGTCTGACCATCGAAGAAAAAGACTTCACTGTGACTGACGAGACCGTGGATGCTGAACTGAAGCGCATGCAAGAGCGTCACGCTGAACTGGTAGCAGTAGAAGAAGGCGCTGCCCAAGAAGGCGATATCGTTGTCATTGATTTCGAAGGCTTCCAAGACGGTGTTGCATTCGAAGGCGGAAAAGCAGAAGACTACTCTCTGGAACTGGGTTCCGGCACTTTCATCGCTGGCTTTGAAGAGCAACTTGTAGGTCTTGCTATCGGCGATGAAAAAGAAATCAAGGTAACCTTCCCGGAAGAGTACCATTCTCCTAACCTCGCTGGCAAAGAAGCGGTATTCAAAGTGAAATTGAACAGCCTGAAGCGCAAAAACCTGCCAGTGCTGGACGACGAGTTCGCAAAAGACGTGAGCGAGTTCGACACGCTGGAAGAGCTGAAAGCTGACACCAAGAAAAAACTCGAAGAAAAAGCTGCGCAAGAAAAAGAACAGTATGTTCGCGAACAACTGGTTCTGAAAGCAGCGGAAAACGCGGAAATCGATCTGCCGGCTGTGATGGTTGAGCACGAGCTGGACCAAATGGTGAACGAGTTCGGCCAACGCCTCCAATACCAAGGCATGACACTGGAGTTGTACTACCAGTTCTCCGGTATGGACGAAAGCCAACTGCGCGACCAACTGCGTGCAGATGCGACCTCCCGCGTGCGCACATCTTTGACACTGGAAGCAATCGGCAAAGCGGAAAAAATCGAAGCGACAGAAGAAGATGTAACCGAAGAGCTGAACAAGCTGGCTGGCGTTTACGGCCGTCCTGCTGACGAGCTGCGCAAAATCTTCACTGCCCAAGACAACATGCTGGCACTGTACCGCGACGTGCAAATTCGCAAAACAGTCGATTTCCTGGTTGCACAAAGCAAAGTAAGCGCATAAGCTTAGGAAGAACGCATGATTGGCCAGTGGTCAGGCTCTCTTGGCCACTGGCTGTACCAACTACAAGGCACGATGCACTCGTGCCTTGTTTTTCCACCATCGACTTTTTGGTAAAATCCTTCTCAACTAAAGGGCGACCCCTTTTACCGCAAAGGAGGAAAGATACATAATGCTGATCCCAATGGTCATCGAGCAAACAAGCAGAGGCGAGCGCTCCTACGATATTTACTCGCGCCTCTTGAAAGACCGGATTATTCTGCTCGGCACGGAGATTGACGATGAAGTTGCCAATCTGGTAGTGGCCCAACTGCTCTTTTTGCAGGCGGAAGATCCGGAAAAAGACATTTCGCTATACATAAACTCTCCAGGCGGTTCTGTAACAGCAGGTATGGCTATCTACGACACGATGCAGTACATCAAGCCGGATGTGTCCACGATTTGCGTGGGCATGGCTGCCAGCATGGGGGCGTTTCTCCTCGCTGCTGGCGCCAAAGGCAAGCGCTTTGCTTTGCCAAACAGCGAAGTGATGATTCATCAGCCACTCGGAGGCGTGCGTGGACAGGCAGAGGACATCCGTATTCACGCGGAATGGATTCTGAAAACGAAGCGCCAGCTTAACCAGATATTGTCCGAGCGTACAGGTCAACCGTATGAGCGGGTCGAGCTGGATACTGATCGCGACAACTTCATGAGTGCAGAAGAAGCCAAGGCCTATGGATTGATTGACACGATTATCGAACGCAAAAACTGACCCGTTGTGAGGTGAAGCGCATGTTTAAGTTTAACGACGACAAAGGCCAACTGAAGTGCTCCTTCTGCGGCAAGTCCCAGGAACAGGTGCGCAAGCTGGTAGCCGGTCCTGGCGTTTACATTTGTGACGAGTGTATCGAACTGTGCAACGAAATTGTGCAGGAAGAGCTGGGCACGGAAGAAGAAATCGACATGAAAGAAATTCCGAAGCCTGTGGAAATCCGCAAAATCTTGGACGACTATGTCATCGGCCAGGACTTGGCGAAAAAATCGCTGTCTGTAGCGGTGTACAACCACTACAAGCGGATTAACTCCGGGGCGAAGATCGAGGATGTGGAGCTGCAAAAGTCCAACATTCTGCTGATCGGGCCGACAGGTAGCGGGAAAACATTGCTCGCGCAAACGCTGGCGCGCATCTTGAACGTGCCGTTTGCGATCGCGGACGCCACCTCTCTGACGGAGGCCGGCTACGTGGGCGAAGACGTGGAAAACATTTTGCTCAAGCTGATCCAAGCTGCTGACTACGATGTGGAAAAAGCCGAAAAAGGCATCATCTACATCGATGAAATTGATAAAGTCGCACGCAAGTCGGAAAACCCTTCGATTACGCGCGACGTTTCCGGCGAAGGCGTGCAGCAGGCTCTCCTGAAAATTTTGGAGGGCACGGTTGCCAGCGTTCCACCGCAAGGCGGACGCAAGCATCCGCATCAGGAATTTATCCAGATCGACACGTCGAACATTTTGTTCATCTGTGGCGGTGCATTCGATGGGGTAGAGCAAATCATCAAGCGTCGTCTGGGCAAAAAGGTAATCGGCTTCGGCGCTGATTTTGCCGATGGTGTCAAAGGCGATCTGAAAGCGGGCGAGTACCTCAAGTACATCCTGCCGGAAGACTTGCTGAAATTCGGCCTGATCCCAGAGTTCGTCGGCCGTTTGCCAGTTCTGGCTACATTGGAGCCGCTGGACGAGGAGACGCTCGTGCGCATCTTGACCGAGCCGAAAAACTCGCTGGTGAAGCAGTATCAAAAACTGCTCAGCCTGGACGGCGTCGAGCTGGAGTTTGATGCCGGCGCCCTCCTGCAAATTGCCAAAGAGGCGATCAAGCGCAATACCGGTGCGCGCGGACTGCGTGCCATCATCGAGCAGATCATGCTCGACATGATGTATGAGCTGCCTTCCCGCGAGGACGTGACCAAGTGCGTCATCACGGAAGAAACGGTGCGCGACAAAGTGAAGCCGCGCCTTATGACCAAAGAAGGCCGCGAGTTGCACGGCGAAACTGCATAATCGTTGTTTGAGCGAACCATCCCGCTTTTGCGGGGTGGTTTTTGTTATTTCAAGAGACGTTGCTACCTTCTTCCATATTCATCCAGTTGGCTTTGCGGGTTTATGGTTTACGTACTCGTTTGCGGGGCAATACTACTTGATATCGTTGAAGAGACGCTTTTACATATGCGTAAAAAAGCTGCAAGGACGCATGGGAGGGACTGCATATGGACTATACCACGTTGGTCATTGCTGTCATTGAAGTGGTTGTTGGAATTGTGATTGGCACCTACTTCTGGAATTTGCTGCGAGCGCAGAGAAACACGAAAACTTCCACGGAAAAAGAATCGCGAAAAGATCTGGACACGATTCGCAGAATGAGAATGATCGCCTTGACAGAACCGTTGTCAGAAAAAACACGGCCCGCTACCCTGGAGGAAATCGTAGGGCAGGAGGATGGGCTGCGGGCGTTGCGTGCCGCGCTGTGCGGACCGAACCCGCAGCACGTCATCATCTACGGACCGCCGGGAGTGGGCAAGACCGCTGCTGCCCGGGTCGTGCTGGAAGAAGCGAAGAAAAACAAGCTTTCGCCTTTTAATGCGGACGCCAAGTTTATCGAAATTGACGCGACGATTGCCCGGTTTGACGAGCGGGGGATTGCGGACCCGCTGATCGGCTCTGTTCACGACCCGATCTACCAAGGGGCGGGCTCGCTCGGTCAGGCCGGCATTCCCCAGCCGAAGCCGGGCGCGGTAACGAAAGCGCACGGAGGCATGCTTTTTCTCGATGAGATCGGGGAGCTTCACCCTGTGCAAATGAACAAGTTGCTGAAAGTGCTCGAAGACCGCAAAGTCATGCTGGAAAGCGCCTATTACAGCGAGGAAAACAACCAGATTCCGTCGCATATTCACGATGTGTTCAAATACGGGCTGCCCGCCGATTTCCGTCTCGTAGGGGCGACGACACGGCTTCCCGAGGAACTGCCCGCTGCTTTGCGCTCTCGTTGTCTGGAGATTTTCTTCCGGCCGTTGAAAGGCGCGGAAATCGGCAGCATCGTGCGCACAGCCGTTCCCAAGATGCAGATGACCATCGAGGACAGTGCAGTGGCAGTCATCGAGCGTTACGCCACCAATGGCCGCGAAGCGATCAACACGCTGCAAATCGCCGCAGGGATTGCGCTCACCGAGGAACGCAATACGATCATCGCGCAAGATGTGGAGTGGGTCGTACACAGCAGCCAAAAATCGCCCCGCCCCGAAAAGCAGGTGCACGATACGCCACAGGTGGGGCTGGTGAACGGGCTTGCCGTTTACGGGCCGAACATGGGCAGCGTCATGGAGCTGGAAGTGACGGCTACGCCAACCTCCGTGCCTGGTCAGGGCCGAATGACGATGACGGGCATGGCCGAGGAAGAGGAAATGGGCAGCCGCAGCCGCACGATTCGCCGGAAATCCATGGCCAAAGGGTCGATCGAAAACGTCCTGACCGTGTTGAACCGGATGGGAGTTCGTCCGTACGATTACGATCTGCATGTCAACTTCCCGGGCGGAGTCCCTGTCGACGGACCTTCCGCGGGGATCGCGATTGCGGTCGCCATCTATTCGGCGATTATGGAAGTACCGGTAGACAACCTGCTCGCCATGACGGGCGAAGTGAGCATTCACGGCAAGGTGAAGCCGGTGGGCGGCGTGGTCGCCAAGGTCGAGGCGGCCCGGCAGGCGGGAGCGACGCGCGTGCTGATTCCCGAAGAAAACTGGCAGAGCATTTTCGCTGACATGAAGGGCATCGAGGTGATTCCGGTTTCGACCGTCTCGCAAGTCATGGAACTGGCTGTGCCGAAGGTCGCTGTGCAGGATGAGGAAGCGCCTGGATTTACCTTGCAGATTCCGGCGGAGGATTTGGCCTCCTCGCCAATGACGCTCTAACAGTCGCAAGCGCCCGCGGATTAGACATCGGATTGTGTTTGCGCTACAATGGTAAAAAGCTTCTGCTTGCAAAGAGCCCGGGGCCCTACCCGGCCTGTAACGGGCTCCCCAAATGCTGGAGATGGACGCGTCAAAATGACTGTCTGTTCTACGTGTCGTTTGGGGTGATTCGGATATGCCGGGTGGGCAAAAAACGGCTTTGGGAGCCGTTTTTGTCTGTTATCAGGCTCTTGGCAAGAAGGGATAGATCAACAAGGAGAGGTGCATCCGCTTGGGCGAACGTTCCGGTAAACGAGAATTACCGCTTCTCCCGTTGCGAGGATTGCTTGTGTATCCGACCATGGTACTCCACCTGGACGTTGGACGGGAAAAGTCCATCCGCGCACTGGAGCAAGCCATGGTGGACGACAACAAGATTTTGCTTGCGACTCAGGAAGAGGTCCACATAGAGGAGCCAGATGCAGAGCAAATCTACAGCATCGGTACCGTTGCGCGCGTGAAACAAATGCTGAAGCTGCCAAACGGCACAATCCGTGTGCTGGTGGAGGGGCTGCAACGCGCAAAGATTGAGGAATATCTTCAACAGGAAGATTATTTCGTCGTGTCCATTACATACTTGCAAGAGGAAAAAACGGAGGAAAATGAAGTAGAAGCTCTGATGCGTTCGCTGCTCAACCACTTCGAGCAATACATCAAGCTGTCGAAAAAAGTTTCCCCCGAGACGCTTACATCCGTAACAGACATCGAAGAACCGGGCCGACTGGCTGACGTGATTGCTTCCCATCTGCCGCTGAAAATGAAGGATAAACAGGAGATTTTGGAGACGGTCAACATCAAGGAGCGGCTCGAAATTCTTTTGGATATTTTGAACAACGAGCGCGAGGTGCTGGAGCTGGAGCGCAAGATCGGCAACCGCGTGAAAAAGCAGATGGAGCGCACGCAAAAGGAATACTACTTGCGCGAGCAGATGAAAGCCATTCAAAAAGAGCTCGGCGACAAGGACGGCCGTCAGGGAGAAGTGGATGAGCTGCGCGGGCAGTTGGAGAAATCCGACGCTCCCGAAAGAATCAAGGCGAAAATCGAAAAAGAGCTGGAACGACTGGAAAAGATGCCAGCCACTTCTGCAGAAGGCTCGGTCATCCGGACGTACATCGACACGCTGCTCGCTCTGCCGTGGACGAAGACGACGGTGGACAATCTCGACATTCACCACGCGCAAGAAGTGCTCGACGAGGATCACTACGGTCTGGAAAAGCCGAAGGAGCGCGTGCTGGAATATTTGGCTGTGCAAAAGCTCGTCAACTCGATGCGCGGGCCGATTCTCTGTCTGGTTGGACCTCCCGGCGTCGGGAAAACTTCCCTCGCGCGCTCGATCGCACGCGCACTGGAGCGCAAGTTCGTGCGCATTTCGCTCGGGGGCGTGCGTGACGAAGCCGAGATTCGCGGGCATCGCCGCACCTACGTGGGCGCGCTGCCAGGCCGCATCATCCAGGGGATGAAGCAGGCGGGCACGATCAATCCGGTCTTTTTGCTGGATGAGATCGACAAGCTGGCGTCCGATTTCCGGGGCGACCCGGCATCGGCGCTCCTGGAAGTGCTGGACCCGAACCAAAACGACAAGTTCAGCGACCACTATATCGAAGAGACGTACGACTTGACGAATGTCATGTTCATCACGACGGCGAACAGCCTCGACACGATTCCGCGCCCGCTTTTGGACCGGATGGAGGTCATTTCGATCTCCGGCTACACCGAGCTGGAGAAGCTCAACATCATGCGCGGCTACTTGCTGCCGAAGCAGATGGAAGAACACGGGCTTGGCAAGGATAAGCTGCAAGTGCACGAGGACGCCATGCTCAAGCTCATCCGCCTGTACACGCGCGAAGCTGGCGTGCGCAATCTGAACCGCGAAGCCGCCAACGTCTGCCGGAAAGCCGCCAAGCTGATCGTCAGCGGGGAGAAAAAGCGCGTCGTCGTCACCGCGAAGACACTGGAGACGCTGCTCGGCAAACCGCGCTACCGCTATGGCCTGGCGGAGAAAAAAGACCAGATCGGCTCGGTGACAGGCCTCGCCTGGACGCAGGCAGGCGGCGATACGCTGAACGTAGAGGTCAGTATCCTGCCAGGAAAAGGAAAACTCACCTTGACCGGAAAGCTCGGCGATGTCATGAAGGAATCCGCGCAGGCGGCCTTCAGCTACATTCGCTCGCGTGCCGAGCAGTGGGGGATTGACCCGCTTTTCCACGAGAAAAACGACATCCACATCCACGTTCCGGAGGGCGCGATTCCAAAAGACGGCCCGTCCGCAGGAATTACGATGGCGACCGCACTTGTATCGGCGCTCGCGCAAATCCCTGTGAAAAAAGAAGTGGGGATGACGGGCGAAATCACCCTGCGCGGAAGAGTTTTGCCGATTGGCGGCCTGAAGGAAAAGTGCATGTCCGCGCATCGCGCTGGCTTGACGACGATTATTTTGCCAAAAGACAACGAGAAAGACATTGAAGATATACCGGAGAGCGTGCGAAAAGAACTGACCTTCTATCCGGTCGAGCACTTGGATGAAGTGTTGAGCCACGCCCTGACCAGACAGCCGACAGCAGGTGAAAAAGCATGAAAGTAACTTCAGCCGAGTTCGTCATCAGCGCTGTCGGACCGAAGCAATACCCGGAGGACGGCCTGCACGAGATCGCTCTCGTCGGCCGCTCCAACGTGGGCAAGTCTTCGCTGCTCAACAAAATGATGAACCGCAAAGGGCTCGCGCGCATCAGCTCACGGCCAGGGAAGACCCAGACGCTGAACTACTTCCGCGTCAACCAGATGCTCTACTTCGTCGACTTTCCCGGCTACGGCTACGCCAAGGTTGCGAAGACGATCAAGGAACAATGGGGAAAGATGATCGAGGGCTATCTGAAAAAACGGAAAGAGCTGCGGTTCGTCATCCAGCTCGTCGACATTCGCCACGCTCCTTCCAAGGACGACGTGGCGATGTACGAATGGTGCAAACAGATCGGCATTCCGACGGTCGTCGTCGCGACCAAGGGCGACAAAATTGCCCGCGGACGCTGGCTGCAACATACGAAGATCATCCGCCAGACGTTGAACATGCGCGGTGACGATACGATCATCGTGTTTTCTTCGGAGACAGGTCAAGGCAAGGATGAGCTGTGGGGCGAAATCTTGCGCCGACTGCGGGAAAAAGACCAGCCTGCGCAGGTGGAAGCAGCGGAGGCGACTGACGCTTCTGTGTCGGCAGCAGCCGCGAGCGAGCGGGAACAGTAACGCAGATACCGTCAAAGACCCAATCCGCAAGTGGGAAGGGGAGGCAGCTTTTGTGAGCAAACTGGCTTGCTTTGCCGTACGCGGTGTGATCGAAGGCTTCTACGGAACGCCCTGGACGCATGCAGAGCGGCTGGACATGATTGATTTTTTGCATCGGCACGATTACAATGCGTATTTCTACTCGCCCAAAGACGATGTATATTTGCGGGAGCGATGGATGGAGCCGCATCCGGAAGCGGCGATGCGCCAACTGGACGAATTGATCGCCAGCGCCCTGGGACGGGGCATGCAGTTTGTGTACTGTCTAAGCCCCGGCCTCAGCATGGAATATGCGAGTCCGGCCCACACGGAGCTGCTTTTGAAAAAATATCGGACGATGTACGACAAAGGCGTCCGGTATTTTTCCTTGTTGTTCGACGACATCCCGATGCACCTGCTGCATGAACGGGATGTCGCGCAGTTTGCCCACCTGGCAGATGCTCACGTGCAGACTACCCGGCGCGTCTGGGAGTCGATGCAGGAGTGGGGAGAGCCAGTCAAGCTGGTCGTCTGCCCGACCCAGTACAACGGCATTGGCAAAGAGCCGTACATCCAGCACCTGGGCCGGCATTTGCCCGAAGAGATTGACTTGTTCTGGACGGGGCGGTTTGTCTGCTCGCCGTACCTGACGGATGGCGATGCGGTTCGCTTCGGCGAATATACGGGGCACAAGCCGTTTTACTGGGATAACTACCCCGTCAACGACCTGGCGATGGCAAGCGAGCTGCATATCGGCCCATTGCGCCATCGCGACCCGGACTTGTGGCAGCACGCCGCAGGCTACGTGGCAAACGCGATGTCGCTGCCTGAATGCTCGAAAATTCCGTTGATGACGACGGCCGCCTATTTGCGCGATCCGCAAGGCTACGATCCGGACGCGGCCTGGAAGCAGGCGGTGGAGGAAGTGGCGGGCAAGGACGATGCCGAAGCGTTCTTCACGTTTGCCGACAATGTGCAAAGCTCGTTTTTGTGCGAAGGCGAGTCGCCGCGCCTGCTCGAAGCGTTTCTTGCTTTTCGCTTCCAGTTTTTGCAGGGAGATCGGAACAAGGCAGTCTCCGAGCTGACCTTGCTGTTTCGCGAGATGGAGCAAACCGCCCACCAGTTGCTCGGCGGGATGAGCAACCTCAAGCTCGCGAAGGAAGCGCGGCCGTGGATTGAAAAATACCGCCATTGGGCCAAAGTCGGCCAGTCTGCCGTCGCGCTAATCGACCACGGAACGAGCGGCAAAATCCCGCAAGCCGCCTACCACCTGCTGCGGCTCAAGCAGTGGATCAAGCGCACGGAGCGCTTGCCGCAAAAAGTGTGCGGACAGGTCATGCAGTTGTTTGTGGACGCGATCTTACAGGAGGTCAGAAAGAGCAACTGACCAAGCGGTTGCCTTGCTGGGGCTTTCAGCGTTTTCGCGAAAAAAGGTTCCTTTCCCTTGGGGGAGAAGGAACCTTTTTTGTGCAAGGCTGCGTCAATGGCTTGGGATTGGCACAGCCAATGTTTCGAATCAGTCAGGCCGACTCGCGGTCTTCCTTTGCCTTGCCTTTGCGCGAGCGCGCTTGCGCAAGCCACTGTCCGATCGGAAGCTCTGCCAAAATCATCCCGGTAAAAATCATCAGGCAGCCGATCAACTGTCTGCCGCTCAGTACCTCGTGGATAAAGACGTACGAAGTCAGCGCGGCGAACACAGGCTCCAGCGCGAAAATGAGCGCCACGCGTGTGGAGCTTGTTTGCTTTTGCAAAGCCGTCTGGGCCAAAAAGGCGAGGGCCGTTGCAAAGATCGAGGTGACGATCAACCCTGTCGCTACTTCCGGGATGAACAGGATCGCCGGATCAAACGCCCGGCTCCAGTCCTCGAAGAAAAAGGAGTAGAGCCAGCTCATGACCGCAACCGTCCCGAGCTGAACGATCGCAAGCGGCAATGCCGCGAAGCGCGGCGCGTATTTTCCGGTAAAGACGATCTGCATGGCGAAGCAAATCGCACAGCCGAACACGAGCGCGTCCCCCAGGTTGAACGAGAAGGTCTGATTTTGTGTCAAAAGATACAAGCCTGCTGCTGCGAGGATGACGCCGATCACCGCCACAGGCTTGATCCTGTCGCGCAAAAGCAAAAAGGCGAACAGCGGAACCAGTACGACAGACAAGCCCGTAATGAATCCGGCTTTGGAAGGCGTCGTGTACAAAAGGCCGACCGTTTGCAGCGCGTAACCGAGACAGAGCCAAAAGCCGAGGATGATCCCGGCGCGAACGATCGGGCCGCGGAATGCTGCGAGCTGGTGGCGAGAGCGAATCAGGAAAATGACGAGCAAAAACAGGGCGGCCACCGTGAAGCGAACAGCGTTGAACGTGTTAGGGGGCAGTGAGGCGATTGCCTGCTGCACGATCAAAAACGTGGTTCCCCAGACCAAAGCGATCAGAAGCAGCGTTATATCTGCCATCCATGGTTTTTTCAATGCTTCTTTTCTCTCCTCCCGGTTTGTTTACGAAACTTTATTTTTGTAGACGTATAGCCAGCATCATACGTGATTCGCAACGGGATTTCAAGCGGATTCGTGCGCCATTTGTCGCTTTTTGCCGCCGTTTGCAAGCTATGTTTTCGACTCTATCAGCGCCGAAAAGCGCGTTTCCGTTAATAAACTTTTCACAATTACTCGTGGCCGATTCGGGACATAATGTTATAATAATAGTGCATTTTACATATGGCGTATGCACGTATGTCATTCTGGGAGGACACTATGGATATTCTTTTGCTGGGCTTAAACTACAAAACGGCACCTGTCGAAGTTCGCGAAAAGTTTACATTCAGCGATGATGGGACTGCACGCGCTCTTCATCTTCTCTCCCAGACGAAGAGTATTGCGGAATGTGTCATCCTGGGGACATGTAACCGTACGGAACTGTATGTCGTCTGCGACCAGGCCAATATCGGCCGTGACTATACGCGCCGCTTTTTGGCGGAATGGTTCGGTGTGGAAAAAGAACGATTCAAAGATCACCTTTATATAAAAGAGAATGAACAGGCAATCGACCATTTGTTCAGAGTGTCTGCCGGTCTCGATTCGATGGTGATGGGAGAGACGCAAATTCTCGGACAAGTGCGCGACGCATTCCTGATGGCGCAAGAGCTGAAAACGACGGGAACGGTGTTCAACACGCTGTTCAAGCAAGCCATTACATTTGCCAAGCGCGCCCATACGGAGACGGCGATCGGACAAAACGCCGTATCGGTCAGCTATGCTGCCGTGGAGCTGGGGAAAAAGATTTTTGGCTCTTTCGCCGGGAAGTCCGTCCTGATTGTCGGAGCGGGCAAAATGAGCGAGCTGACAGCCAAGCATTTGCACGCCAACGGCTCCGAGCGAGTCATGGTAGCGAACCGCACGCTGGAGCGGGCACAGCTTTTGGCGGAAAAATTCAAAGGGGACTCCTGTACGATGGAGCAGTTGCCTGAGGCGCTGCTCACTGCCGACATCGTCATCAGCTCTACGGGAGCGACCGGATACGTCCTCGGCAAAAAGGATCTGGCGCCAATCATGAAGCAAAGAAAGCACCGTCCGCTGTTCATGGTGGACATCGCGGTTCCCCGCGACCTGAATCCTGACCTGCACGATCTGGATAATGTCTTTTTGTACGACATTGACGATCTGGAAGGAATCGTCGCGAGCAACGTCGCAGAGCGCTCGCGGGAAGCGGAGCGGCTGGATGCGATGATCGAAGAGGAGATTGTGGCCTTTACGACCTGGTACCAGACGCTGGGCGTAGCGCCGCTGATTGCCGCGCTGCGTGAAAAAACGCTCACCATCCAGGGTGAAGCGATGCGCAAGATAGAAAACAAGCTGCCGAACTTGACCGAGCGCGAAATGCACATCATCCGCAAGACGACCAAAGGGATCGTCAACCAGCTCATGCACGATCCGGTCGTGCGCCTGAAGGAAATGGCAGCTACCAAATACGGAGATGAAGTGCTGGACATTTTCACCAAGATGTTTGCCCTCGAAGAAATTTTGGAACGCAAAGAGCAGGAAGCGCTCTGGGCAGACGATACAAGCAAGCAGCCAGCAGCTCGCGAGCAGGTCCTGGCTTCCCGTGTGCCGAAATAAAGACCTTCTCTTCTTTGCAAAAACGATACTGCCATCGATAGAAACCGATAGGGAAAGAGGGGAGAGAGTGCATGGCCGAGGTGAGATGGATCTACGACCTGACGATCTTTCTCTACGCTGCAAGTGTTCTCTTCTATTTTAACGACTTCTTGCAAAGCAACCGGAAAGTCAATCGTTTGGCTTTCGGGTTGCTTATTGTCGTTTGGGCCTTGCAAACTGCTTTTTTTGTGTCGCAGACAGTGATGAAAGCTTATTTTCCTGTCATTACGCTGTTTGAGACGCTCTTTTTTTACTCCTGGGTGCTGGTAAGCCTATCACTTGCCTTACACTATTTTTTTCGCATTGATTTGCTGGTTTTTTTTACAAATATTATCGGCTTTGTCGTCCTGGTCATGTCGATGTTCCTGCCCGAGACGCCGATCGTCGCGGTATCGGATGTCTTGACCTCCGAGCTGCTCTTGACGCACGTGACGCTGGCGATGTTCAGCTATGGCGCGTTTTCGCTGTCGATGATCTTTTCCGCGATGTACCTCTTGCAGCATAAGATGCTCAAGGAGCGGCGCTGGACTCCGCTTCTGCGCAGGCTGCCCAGCCTGGACCAGTTGGAAGGCTACGCCTACCGGATGAACATGCTCGGCGTGCCGATGCTGCTGCTCTCGATTGTTCTGGGGATCATTTGGGGAAAAATGGTGTTGCCGGAGAAATTTTTGCTGGACTCCAAAGTAGTTACTTCCATGCTTGTCTTGGCCAGCTATTCGTTCTGGCTGTACAAACGCTATCGGGATACGCTGCAAATGCGCAGGCTCGCCCAGTGGAACGTCCTGGCGTTTTTGCTTCTGCTCATCAATTTTTTAGGCATTACGACTTCTACATTTCACAGCTGGTGGTAGTGGCTGTTCATCAAGGAGGCTGTCATGGGAAAATGGAAAGTAGGGACGCGTCGCAGCAAGCTGGCGCTCACCCAGACGAATTGGGTCGTACAAAAACTGAAAGAACTCGCGCCGCAGGCTGAGTTTGAGCTGCACGAAATCGTGACGAAGGGCGACCGCATTCTCGATGTGACGCTGTCCAAGGTTGGCGGAAAAGGGCTTTTTGTCAAAGAAATCGAACAGTCGCTGTACGATAAGGAAACGGATTTTGCCGTGCACAGCTTGAAGGACATGCCGGCTGAATTGCCGGAGGGCCTCGTGATCGGTGCGATTCCGAAGCGGGTTGACCCGCGGGACGTCCTCTTGTCCCTGGATGGCAAGACATTGGATGAACTGAAAGAAGGAGCGCTCGTGGGCACGAGCAGTCTGCGCCGCAGTGCGCAAATTCTCGCCCATCGCCCGGACATTCAGATCGAATCGCTTCGCGGCAACATTGATACGCGCATCCGCAAGTTGGAAGAAGGCAACTTCGATGCGATCATCCTGGCGGCAGCGGGACTTGCGCGCGTCAACTACGAAGGGAACATTTCGCAATTTTTGCCTGTGGAAATCAGCCTGCCAGCCGTCGGCCAGGGAGCGCTCGCCATCGAATGCCGCGCCGATGACGAAGAGACGCTGGCCCTGTTGAAGCAGCTCGACGACGAGCCGACGCGGCTGGCGGTGACAGCCGAGCGCAGCTTCCTGCACAAGCTGCAAGGCGGCTGCCAGGTTCCGATCGGGGCTTACGCGACGGTCGGAGAAGATAAGCAAATCACTTTGACCGGGATGGTCGGCTCGCCGGACGGAAAACAAATGTTCAAAAACACGGCGACTGGCCGCGATCCGCAGGCGCTCGGCGTGCAGGTAGCGGAAGCGCTTCTGGCGCAAGGAGCTGGCGAGGTGCTCGCACAGGTGCTGCGGGAGAACGAGCAATGACAGCCGTCGGATCGCGCGGGCCGCTTACGGGCAAGCGCATCATGGTGACGCGCGCGAAAAGCCAGGTGCAGGAGCTCGTGGACAAAATCGAGCGTTTGGGCGGAGGGGCGTATGCCTTTCCGCTCTTGAAAATGATCCCGCCCGCAGACAAAACAAAGCTCGACGAAGCGATCTCCGAGCTGCCGAGCTACGACTGGGTGATTTTTACCAGCGTCAATGGCGTGCGGTTTTTTCTGGAGCGCATGGAGCAGGTAGGAGTCGGCTTCGCGGCGTTTGCCGGGAAGATCGCGGCGGTCGGTCCCAAGACCGCGCAAGCGCTGACCAAGCACGGGCTTTCGGTTGCGGTCATTCCGTCCGATTACGTAGCGGAGGGCTTGCTTGCGAGCTTGCACGAGCAGCTTCAGCCGGGGCAGCGCGTGCTGCTGCCGCGGGCCGATATCGCCCGCAAGGCTTTGCCGGCAGAGCTGAAAGAGCTGGGGCTTGCCGTGACAGAGGTAGACGCCTACCAGACGGTCATCGACGGGTCACGGGCGCCGGAAGCGGCCCAACAGTTGCAAGAAGGCCGGATTGATGTCATTTTGTTTACCAGCTCATCTACCGTGACTCATTTCATCCAGGCGATGGCGCCGTTTGCCTCGCCAGGCTGGCTGGATCAGGTGCGGATTGCCTGCATCGGTCCGATCACTGCCGAGACAGCCAGAAAAAACGGGCTTGCCGTCGACGTGGTCGCGAGCGAGTACACCGTGGATGGACTGTTAGAAGCTTTACTAGAGAATCTGGGAGGGAATTGACATGGCACTAACATTTGATCGTCATCGCCGCTTGCGCAAAAGCGCGGCAATGCGCAATCTGGTACGGGAAAATCACGTTCGCGTGGAAGACCTGATTTACCCGCTGTTTGTAGTGGAAGGGACCGGCATCAAAAACGAGATTGCTTCCATGCCAGGCGTGTACCAGCTCTCTCTGGATATGTTGGCGGAAGAAATGAAGGAAATCGTGGAGCTGGGAATCCAGTCTGTTCTGATGTTCGGCGTACCGGAGCACAAGGACGCCTGCGGAACGGAAGCGTACAACGACGAGGCGATTACGCAGCAAGCCATCCGTCAGATCAAGGAAGCCCACCCGGAAATGATCGTGATTGCCGATACGTGCCTGTGTGAATACACCGATCACGGACATTGCGGCGTCATTCACGAGGGCGAAGTCGTCAATGACGAGACGCTTGCGCTTTTGGGCAAGACGGCAGTTTCCCAGGCAAAAGCCGGAGCGGACATCATCGCTCCATCCAACATGATGGACGGTTTCGTGATCGCCATTCGCGAAGCTTTGGACGAAGCGGGCTTCCAGCATATTCCGATCATGTCGTACGCAGTGAAATACGCGTCCTCCTTCTACGGACCATTTCGCGATGCAGCTGGTTCGACACCGCAGTTTGGCGATCGCAAGAGCTACCAGATGGACGCGGCCAACGCGCGCGAAGGACTGCGCGAAGCAGCTTCCGATGTGAAGGAAGGGGCAGACTTTTTGATCGTGAAGCCGGGCCTTGCCTTCATGGACATGGTGCTGCGCCTGCGCGAAAACTTCAACCTGCCGATCGTCGCCTACAATGTGAGCGCCGAGTATTCCATGGTCAAAGCCGCTGCGCAAAACGGCTGGATCGACGAAGAGCGGATCGTAATGGAAACGTTGGTGAGCTTCAAACGGGCTGGTGCGGACCTGATTATTACGTACCACGCCAAAGATGTAGCAAAATGGCTGGCGAGGTGAGGACGAGATGACAAGAGAAAAATCGACGCAGTTGTTTGCAGAAGCACAGCATTACATACCAGGCGGAGTGAACAGCCCGGTGCGGGCGTTCAAGAGCGTGGGCGGCAATCCGGTCTACATCGCCAAAGGGGAAGGCTCGCGAATTTTTGATGTGGACGGCAACAGCTACATTGATTACATCGGCTCCTGGGGGCCGCTCATTCTCGGACATGCGCATCCGCGCGTGCTGGCCGCGATTACGGAAGTGGCGGCACTTGGCACGAGTTTCGGTGCTCCGACAGAGCGCGAAACCGAGATGGCCAAGCTCGTATGTGAACTGGTTCCGTCCGTAGAAGTCGTGCGCATGGTCAACTCCGGTACAGAGGCGACGATGAGCGCCCTGCGTCTCGCGCGCGGCTATACGAAGCGCAACAAAATCATGAAGTTCGAAGGCTGTTACCACGGCCATGCGGACAGTTTGCTGATTAAAGCAGGCTCCGGTGTCGCGACGCTCGGTCTGCCGGACAGCCCGGGCGTGCCAGAAGGAACGGCGTTGAATACGATCACGGTGCCGTACAACGACCTGGACAGCGTGAAGCTCGCCTTCGAAACGTTCGGCGACGACCTGGCGGCTGTCATCGTTGAGCCAATTGGCGGCAACATGGGTGTCGTTCCGCCACAGCCCGGCTTTTTGGAAGGGCTGCGCGAAATTACCGCGAAATACGGCACGCTGCTCATTTTCGATGAAGTCATGACGGGCTTCCGCGTAGCGCTTGGCGGCGCCCAGCAGTTGTACGGCATCACGCCTGACCTGACGACGATGGGCAAAGTCATCGGCGGCGGTCTTCCGGTCGGGGCCTACGGCGGTAAGCGGGAGATCATGCAGCAGATTGCTCCGGCAGGACCGATCTACCAGGCGGGAACTCTTTCCGGCAACCCGCTGGCGATGGCGGCAGGCTTGACCACGCTGCAAGAGCTGAGCAGGCCGGGTGCGTATGAGTATCTGGAAAAATTGTCGGCGCGCCTCGGCGAAGGACTCGCAGAAAATGCGCGCAAGCTGGGGATCCCGCACACGCTCAACCGGGTAGGCTCCATGGTGTGCCTGTTCTTCACCGACACGCCTGTCATCAACTACGAAACGGCGAAAACGGCCGATCTGGAGCGCTTTTCCGCCTACTTCAGCCACTTGCTGGACGAAGGCGTCATGATCCCGCCGTCCCAGTTCGAGGGAATGTTCGTTTCGCTGGCGCATACCGAGGAAGATATCGAACGCACGATCGAAGCGAGCTACCGCGCTATGCAAAAAACGTTGGAAGCGTAAAGCGTGTACGAAAAACATAAGCAAGCACCTCCTGTCGGAAGGCAGGAGGTGTTTTTTTTCTGTAAAAAAACCCGTCATCTAGCAGGAATTGGCAGGGCGTCTGAGAATACAGTAGCGACGGTTCCTTCCCCTCCGCTAAAAGATGAGGGATCAACACCTGTTTTTCCTTTTGGCCAAAGGTCTTGTTCTTTTTGGTTTCACCATTCAGAACCCAAGTCCGTATGATGTAAAAAATGCAGGGACGAGGTGTACGAGTGGTGAGACTGAAGTGGCGCTATCGAAAGCGCCTGCGTAAAAAGTATGGCCGACTGATCTGGAAGGTGAAAAATCGCAAGGGGCGAAAAGGCTTTTTCAAGTCGACCGTTCATCGGTATCCTCGCAGAAATTACCGCATTCTCGTTGCCAACGAGTACATTGCCGCCCACCTGGCGAAAAGTCTCGGCTTGCCTGTGGCGCGAGTCATTCAGGCCCATGTGCGCGGACCGCGCGGCCGGATCAAGCGCGGCCTCATTTCGATGCAGGCCAAGGGCGGCCAGGTCATTCCGTGGAAAAAGGCGAAAAAGAAGCTGCTGAAAAAGCCGCACAAGTACGTCAAGCAGGCCAAAAAGCTGGCCCGCCTGGTCGCTTTTGACGCCTGGATTCTCAATCCGGACCGATCCGACCGCAACCTGATTCTCCACAAGAAAAAGTCGGGGAAGAAGTACAAGTGGTACGGAATCGATCATGGGATTTCCTTGTTTGGTAATCCTACTAAATGGAATCTCCGGCGGGCCAAGAAGAAGTTTTCCTGCAAAAAAGCCTACAAGTTTTGCCTGCATTCCGGCGACAAGAAAAAGCAGCGCATTCCGAGAGGCTTGAAGCGGTTTACGCGCGACAACCGCAAGCAACTGGGGAAAATGGTGAAAAAGATTCAGGCGATGCCTAAAGGAAAGCTGAAAAAGGCAATCAGAAGAGTACCGAAAGGGTTGCTGACCAAAGCAGAAAAAAAGTTCATCCAAAAAGTGCTGCTCTGCCGCCGCAAGCACCTGAAAAAAGCGTTGAAGCGAGTTTCCAAGCATTTTGCCTGAACCGCGCTCTGCCAGGCGGTCGCTGTCAGCTTCCGGCGTGGGCGTCCAGCTCCCGTTCTACAAAGCTGTCCAGTTCGTCCATGACCGACTGCAATACGGCCAGAGAACGGGAAACATCAAGTCCCACGTCCAAGGAATGCTTGGCCCCGTCAGGAAGATAAAGACGAACGTTTGGCCTGGAGGAGGCTATTTTTTCAAGCGCAGTTGGCTGGTAGTAAGGGTCTTGCGTGCCGGAGACAAGCAGTACTTGCTGCTTGACAGAGAGCAGATCGGCTACGAGCGATTCCTCTGTCAGCAAGGGCGTCAACAGAACGGCTGACGTGCGGGAAAACGCAGAGGCATGGAGCAGGCCGCACGCAATCGGAATCGTCCCGATAGACTTTCCGAGGAAAAAAATTTGTTCGTACGCCCGCTTGCCGAGCACATGAGAGACAAGCCGCTTTGCGTCTGCTTGCAGCCACGCGCTTTTTTCGGCGAATGGACTGTTCCAAAAGGCCGCGTTGTCTTGTCCGAACGAATAGTGTACGTGGACGATATCTACCTGCTTGCGCAAAAAAAGCATCGTCGAATAGTACAAATACGGTTTGTCGAAGGAATAGCTGGCGCCGGGAAAGAAAAAGCAAAGTGCGCGGGACGGTGACTCGCCCGCCTGGATCAAGGTATAAGGAATGCTCTGTCCATCTGGGCCGGCGACGGAATCTGCTATTGTCTGAATCAACGAGTCAAGCACCTCTCTTTACCAAATTCGGTTGTGGGCATTTTTTTCAATCATACAGACAGCAAAATCTGCTGGCAAGCAAAAAAGACGGAAACGAAAGCAGAAAGGAGCAGATTCAGATGAAAAAAGAAGCACAACTGACAAACGGCGTCAAGCTCGCGTATGTGGAGGAAGGAGCAGGGGAGCCGCTCATCTTGCTGCACGGCTTCTGCGGCAGCCTGCATTATTGGGACAAGCTGGTGCCGCTGTTGGCCCGCTCGCATCGCGTGATCGCCGTCGATTTGCGCGGCCACGGACATAGCTCCGCGCCGGATGAAGCGTATTCGATGGAACGGTTCGCCGAAGACATTGCGCTTTTTGCAGCGGCAGCGGGTCTGGACAAGTTCCACCTGTTCGGGCACTCGCTCGGCGGCTACATTACGCTCGCTTTTGCCGAAAACTACGCGGACAAGCTGCTCAGCTTCGGACTGGTTCATTCCACGCCATATCCCGACGACGAGGCGGCCAAGGCCAATCGCAACAAAGGAGCCGACAGCATTCGCGAACACGGCATGGAGCCGTTTATCAAGGCGCTCGTCCCCAAACTGTTTGCCCCGCAGCATGTCGCGTCGATGACAGCGGAAGTCCAGGCTGCCAAAGAAATAGGCGTCGCGACCAGCCCGATCGGGGCGATTCAGACGTTGTATGCCATGCGCGATCGAAAAGACCACAATCACGTCCTGCGGGAAACGACGCTCCCAGTGCTGTTGGTCGCAGGCGCAGAGGACCAGATCATTCCGGTAGCCAAAACGTTTACGGTACAAAAAAGCAACGTTGTCGAAGCGCTTTTGCCGGATGCAGGGCACATGGGAATGCTCGAAGCGCCGGAACAGCTTGCCGAAGCGATCGGCGGCTTTGTCGAAAACAACAGGAAAAGCGCACCATTGTCCTAGCAAATTTTGCTATAATAAAAAAGATATCCTATCTATTTTTCCATATACGAGAGGGGAATTAGAGAATGAAAAAAGCACGTCGAATTATGATGACAGCGTTTGCATCTGTCGTATTTGCATCGCTCTTGTCTACCTCTGCACTCGCGGCTCCGCTGCATCCGGTCAAGCACGTGGACTGGATGGTGAAAAAAGCGATCGTCACCGCCGGACAAAATGGCGATTTGGCTCTGGATCGCGCTGTTACGCTTGCGGAGGCAGCGGTTGTTTTCTCCAAGCTCAAAGGCGCACAAATCGGGGCAGCAGCAAAAGGCGCGCACTGGGCGACTCCTTATCTGGACTGGGCAAAAGGACAGGGCGCGGTAAGCCAGGACGACTTCAAAAATCCGGGTCAAGTGCTGACCTCCGCGAAGCTGGCGCAAGTGGCCGAAAAGCTCGGCTACAAAATCGCGCTCGACAATAAAGCGACCGTGACGCGCGGCGAATTTTTCCAGGCGTTGGGCGATGCGGCAACGACCCACATCACGATCGCGCATACAAACGATACGCATGGACACATCCAGGAAGACAAAACGCAAAAGGAATACGGCTTTGCCAAAATCGCGACCTTGCTGAAGGAATGGCGCGCGGAAAACGACAACTTCCTCTTGCTGGACGCGGGTGATACGTTCCAAGGCACCATTTTCGTGAACCAGTTCAAAGGAGAGTCTGTCGTTCCGATCCTGAACAGCCTCGATTACAACGTGATGGCTGCGGGCAACCACGAGTTTGACTTCGGCTACGAGCAACTGCTTAAGCTGCGCGACATGCTGGAGCATCCGGTCATTTCCGCAAACGTGTTCAAGGCGGATGGCAAAGAGCTGCTGTTGCCGACCTTCAAGGCGGAAATCGGCGGCAAAAAGTTCGGGTTCGTCGGCTTTGTCGCGGAAGACACGCCTGTGCTGACACACCCTGACAACGTCAAGGGCCTGACCTTCAAAAATCCGGTCGAGGTAGCGAAAGTCGTTGTCCCTGAGCTGAAAAAAGAAGTAGATCACGTCATCGTCGTTTCCCACATCGGGGTGGACGTAGACCGCGAAATCGCGAAAAACGTGCCTGGCATCGACCTGATCGTCGGCGGCCACTCCCATACTCCGCTGACAACGCCTGAGCTGGTAAACGGCACCTACATCGTCCAAGACTGGGAGTACGGCAAATCGCTCGGACGCGCTGACCTGTACTATTTGGGCAAAGAGCTGGTAGCGTTCAGCGGCGGTCTGAAAGAATACGATGAATCCGTCGTGGCAGACCCGGAAATTGACAAAATGGTTCAGGAAATTGTGAAAAAAATTGATACCGTCATGAATGTGGTGATTGCGAAATCCGAGGTTCCGCTCGATGGCGACCGCACGCTTGTCCGGGCGAAGGAAACGAACGTCGGCAACCTGATTACCGACATCATGCTCGAGCGCACGCAATCCATCAAAGGATACGAAGCGGATGTAGCGCTGGCAAATGGCGGCGGTATCCGCACGCAGCTTGCGGCAGGCGACATCACGAAAAAAGACTTGTACACGCTGCTTCCGTTCGAAAACAACACGCTGGCAATCGTGGAAGTGACAGGGGCAGAGCTGAAGCAAGCGCTGGAGAACGGCGTGAGCCAGGTGGGAACAGGCGCAGGACGCTTCCCGCAAATCAGCGGCATGAGCTTTACGTACAACCCGACCAAGCCTGCAGGCGAGCGTGTTCTGGAAGTGAAGGTTGGCGACAAGCCGCTTGATCTGACCAAAACGTACAAAGTCGCGACCATCGACTTTTTGGCAGCAGGTGGAGACGGCTATGAATCGTTCAAAAAGCCGTTCTTCAACACAGGCTTGTCCATGTACAGCATCGTGGAAGAAGGTCTGATGAAGCGCAAAGTGGTCAATCCGAAAGTAGAAGGCCGCATCGTCGAAGTAAAATAAGCTGGCAGGGAAAACATGCGTGTGAGAGAGGACAGGGAGAAAAGCCGGCTCCCTGTCCTCTTATATCATAAAGTACCTTGCAATATACAGTACCTCTTTGGTAAGCTTTGACATGGGTGATGTGCATTGAACGTACAGTTTAAAAAAGGGGTCCTGGAGCTGTGTGTTCTCGTTTTGACAGCGAAGCAGGACAGATACGGCTACGAACTGGTTGCGAGCATCTCGGAGCGGTTTCATATCGCCGAAGGGACGGTGTATCCTTTGCTGCGGCGCTTGACCCAGGAAGGCTTTTTCATAACCTATTTGGCAGAGTCGCAAGAAGGGCCGCCGCGAAAATATTATCAGCTAACGGAGCGGGGGAGACAGTACATGAACGATCTCGTGCTGGAATGGCGAATATTCAATCGCGGCGTCAACGAAATGATAGAGGAGGGACTGGGCTATGACAAGGCGTGAGTTTATGGACGAGTTGGGGGCATTGCTTGGCGATTTGCCGGACAAGGAGCGTCTGGACATTCTCGCTGATTATACCGAACATTTTTTGATCGGGATCAAGCAGGGGAAAAGCGAACACGAAATTGCCGACAGCCTGGGCAGCCCCAAAGCGCTGGCGAGAGAGCTGCTTGCGGGCTACCGGATCGATCAGGCGCAGTCCAATGCGTCCGTGGGCAACATGTCCAGAGCGATCATTGCCACGATCAGTTTGGGCTTTTTCAACCTCGTGTTCGTCCTGGGGCCGTTTTTCGCGCTGATCGGCGTGCTGATCGCCTGCTACGCCGTCTCCTTGTCGCTTTTGGTGGCGCCGCTCGGCATTTTGATGGAATACGGGTTTCCCGCGCCGTCTCAGGAACGGCTTTTGCTTTTGTTCGGAAGTCTCGTTTCGCTTGGGCTGGGGGGAATGCTGGCGGTAGGCTTGCTGCGGCTGACGAAGTGGCTGTACCGTCTGTTTCTGAAGTATCTGCAGTTTAACGTGCAGATGATTAGGGGGAAATAAGATGAAGAATTGGGGAAAAAAGCTGTTCGGCATAAGCTTGCTGCTGTTTGTCGTGGGAGTGTGCGGGCTCGTCTGGCTGTTTGCCAAGCAGGAGCACTTCGCGTTTTCCTTAAAGAAAATAGAGGAGCAGCGCATCATCGAGCAGCCGTTCAAGGCGGTGGCCGTAGAGACGGGAACAGCGGATCTCGTCATCACGCCTACGAAAGCGGCACAAGCGACCGTGCGTCTGACAGGGGAAATCTCGGAGCAGCAAAAGGAACGGCTGCAATGGACGAGCGAGGTCACGGAAGACGGAACCTTGCGCGTCCAGGTGCAGGAAAAGCTGCACGTCAGCCTGTTTTATCTAGGTAGCGGGGAGTTGAAGCTGGAAATCATGCTGCCGGAAAAAGAGTACGAGAGCATCCGGCTGGAAACGGCTACGGGGGATATCAAAAGCGGAGCGCTCACGGCGAAAACGGGGGAAGTGTCGTCCAGCACAGGTGATGTCGATTTGACCGGGTATGCCGGAGAGCGCCTGGACGTGCGGACAGATACGGGCGATCTGAAGCTGGCCGGTATTCGCGCCAGCCTGAACATCGACAGCTCCACGGGCGAAATCGACAAACTCGTCTTGCCCGAGTTGACGCGCGATGTAACCGTGCGCACGGATACGGGCGATGTGCGGATTGCGGTGGAAAAGCAGCCGGAAGCAGCGCAGTTGGAGCTGGCATCCGACGTGGGCGACATCGAGGTCAAATGGGCCACCCTTTCCTATGCGAAAAGAGAAGAGCAAAACATCAAGGCTTCCGTAGGGACTGGCGGTCCAAAGCTGTCCGTGAAGACTTCTACGGGAGATATCCGCATTCAATAGAAGAAGTTTGGCAACAATGATGGATAGGATTGGAAACGCGCGAAACGAAAAGATTTTGACACAAAAGAGCCATTACTTGTCGAATGCCCAGTGGTATCATATTGGTGGGGTAGATTATTGTGCAAAGAGAGGTTTATTCATGACTTCCAAACCATTTAACGATACGTTTTTGAAAGCATGCCGCAAAGAGGCGACAGAGCGTGTCCCTGTCTGGTACATGCGCCAAGCCGGACGCTATCAGCCCGAATACCGCGCCATCCGCGCGAAGTATAGCTTTTTTGAGATGAACTACATACCGGAAGTATGCGCCGAAGTGACCCGTCTGCCTGTCGAGCAGTTGGGCGTGGATGCTGCGATTTTGTTTGCCGACATCATGACGCCGCTAAAGCCGATTGGAGTCGACGTGAACATCGAGTCGGGAATTGGGCCTGTGATCGGCAATCCGATTGAATCGTTGGCGGATGTAGAGCGTCTGCTTGATCTGGAGCCGGAAACGCACGTGCCGTATATTTTGGAATCGATCAAGCTGTTGCGCGAGCAGTTGTCTGTTCCGCTGATCGGCTTTGCGGGAGCGCCATTCACGCTCGCCAGCTACATGATCGAGGGCGGTCCTTCCAAGCATTACCACAAGACAAAGGCGTTCATGTACACCGAACCTGCTGCGTGGCAGGCATTGATGGAAAAGCTCGGCGACATGACGATCACCTATCTGAAGGCACAGATCAAGGCCGGCGCCCAAGCGGTACAGGTGTTTGACTCCTGGGTAGGCGCATTGAACGACGAAGATTACCGCGAGTACATAACGCCTGTGATGACGCGAATTTTCCAGGCGCTGAAAGAAACCGGAGTGCCGACGATCTACTTCGGAATCGGGGCAGGCCATCTTTTGCTGGATTGGAACCGCTTGCCTGTCGATGTTGTCGGTCTGGACTGGCGCACCTCGATTACGACTGCGCGCAACATGGGCGTGACCAAGACGTTGCAGGGCAACCTCGACCCGACGCTGTTGCTTGCTCCGTGGGAGAAGCTCGAAGCCAAAGCAAAAGAAATTCTCGACGAAGGCACGAAGCAGCCGGGATTCATTTTCAATCTGGGGCACGGTGTATTCCCTGACGCCAAAGTAGAAACGTTGCAAAAACTGACCGCATTCATCCATAGCTACAAAAGGGACGTGTGACCAGGAGGGGTATGAGATGTCAAAGCCAAAAACAGGGCTTTTGCTGATGGCGTATGGAACGCCGCGCAGTCCAGAAGAAATTGAGCCGTACTACACGCACATTCGCCGTGGCCGCAAGCCGCCGCAGGAGCTGCTTGACGACCTGCGGGCGCGCTATGAGGCGGTAGACGGCCTGAATCGGTTTGCGGACATCACGGACGAGCAGGTGCGCGCGCTGGAGCGGGAAATGAACGAGCGCTACCCGGACCGGGAGTTTGTCGGCTACCTGGGGCTGAAGCATATTGAGCCGTTCGTGGAGGATGCGGTGGAGCAAATGAAGCGCGACGGGATTACCGAGGCGATCAGCCTGGTGCTCGCTCCGCATTACTCCAGCTACAGCGTCAAAGAATACAACGGCAGAGCTTGCGAGCATTCGCAAGCGATCGGCGGACCGACAATCAAGAGCATCGACAGTTGGTACAGGGAGCCGGGCTTCATTGAGTACTGGGCAAAAGCGATCGAGGACACGTTTGCCTCGATGCCAGCCGAAGAACGCGAACAAGCCGTAGTCATCTTCTCCGCGCACAGCCTGCCGGAAAAAATCTTGAAATCCGGGGACCCGTATCCGCAGCAACTGGAGGATACCGCCAAGCTGATCGCCGAGCAGGCAGGGATTGCCCGGTACGCCATCGGCTGGCAGAGCGCCGGCAATACGCCGGAGCCGTGGCTCGGCCCGGACGTCCAGGATTTGACGCGAGAGCTGTACGAGGCGCATGGCTACCGCTCCTTTGTCTACTGCCCGGTCGGCTTCGTAGCGGAGCATCTGGAAGTTTTGTACGACAACGATATGGAGTGCAAGGCAGTAACGGAAGAGCTGGGTGTTCATTACCATCGTCCGCCGATGCCTAACGCCAGACCTGCGTTTATCTCCTGTCTGGCTGATGCCGTCGGGAAAAAGCTGGCGAACTAGGGGATGAAGCACATGAACGAGAAAGCTTGTCATGTCACGATTGTGGGCGGCGGCATCACTGGATTGACCGCTGCTTTTTACTTGCAAAGGGAGATCGAGGCGAAGCGCCTGCCGATCCGCTTTCAACTGATCGAGGAACAGGACCGTCTTGGCGGCAAAATCAAGACGTGGCGGCACGAAGGGTTCGTCATCGAGCTGGGCCCGGATTCCTTTTTGGAGCGGAAAACAAGCGCAGGCGAGCTGGCGGCTGACCTCGGGCTTGCCGATGAGCTGGTTCGCAACAGTACGGGGCAGGCGTACATCTGGCACAAGGATCGGCTGATGGCGATTCCGGAAGGGGCCGTGATGGGCGTGCCGACCAGGCTGATGCCTTTTGTGACGACCGACCTGATCTCCTGGCCGGGCAAAATTCGCGCAGCGCTTGATCTGATTTTGCCCGCTTCCAAAGGCAACGAAGACATTTCCGTAGGGGAGTTTTTTCGGCGCAGGCTCGGTGACGAGGTCATTGACAACCTGATTCAGCCGCTTTTGTCCGGCGTCTACTCCGGCGATCTCGACAACCTCAGCTTGCTCGCGAGCTTCCCGCAGTTCGCGCAAATGGAAAAGCAGCATCGCAGCCTGATTTTGGCGATGAAGCATTCCCGCCCGCAGGCGAAGGCGCAGGGCAAGCCAAAAGGCATTTTCCTGACGCTCGCGAACGGATTGCAGTCGCTCGTGGAAGGCATCGAAAAAAGCTTGCCTAGTGAAGTGTTGCAAAAAAACAGCGGGATAGCCAAGCTGGAAAAGCAGCCGAACGGCAAGTACACCCTCGTTTTGAAAAACGGCCAGGTGATCGAGACGGACGCTGTTTTGTTCACCGTGCCGCACGCGGTTTCGGAGCCTCTGCTCAGGCCGTACGCCAGCGTGCCTGCTCTGCCGACCGCCAAGCCGCACATGGTGGCGACGATTGCGATGGCATTTCCGGAGAGCGGGATCGAGCTGGGGATGGAAGGGACAGGCTTCATCGTGCCGCGGCACTCGGGCGCGACGATCACGGCGTGCACGTGGGCGCATCGCAAATGGCCGCACATGGCGCCGCCAAACAAAGCGCTCTTGCGCAGCTTTGTCGGGAGAGCGACAGAGCAATCGTTCATGCAGATGAGCGACGAGGAGATTTTGGAGGTCGTGCTGCGCGATTTGCGCAAGATCATGACGATTCGCCAGCAGCCCGAGTTTTACAGCGTGACGCGCCTGCAAAATGCGATTCCGTACGTAGTCGGCCATCAGGCGTGGGTGAAAGATGTGAAGCAGAAGTTGCAAACGAATTTGCCGGGGGTACTGGTGGCAGGCGCCTCCTACGACGGAGTGGGCGTGCCTGATTGTATCGCGCAAGGAAAAAAAGCCGTTTCGGAATTGATCGCATCTGTGCAACCGGGGAAATAACCCCGGTTTTTCCTTTTTTCGGTGCTAAACGGCTCGTCCTGTCCATATAGTATAGGGAAATGTCCTGCACTTGGTCGAGAAAAGGCGGGTTGCCTTGAGTATCGACCTTGGCGCAACAAGGCGTCGCCCAAAAAAAGCTTGGCGAAGCCAAGTTTTCGAAAAAGGAGGAGCACGAATGGCGTTACAGGATGGGCTGCTTTCGTTTGCCATCAAGGAGACCATTTTCCTCTCATCCGATAGAGCCGGAATCGGCGAATTGCAAGAGCTGGAATTGGTACCCGATGTAGAGGTTCTGGAAAACGACTCCTACGTCTCCATCACGGGCTGCTTGCAATTGGTAGGAAAATACGAACCGATCAGGGAAGCCGCAGAAGCGAACAGCGGCGGGACGGAAACGCTGGTTGAGGCCGTCACTTTTCCGCCATTTCGCCAGGAAGTGTCGGAGGAGGCGCTATACGGCTGGGAGGAACAGATCGGCCATCGCATACCGTTGAACATCACCATTCCGTTGGACCGGATCGCGGAAATCGGCGACATTTATGCCATCGTGGACAGCTTTGACTACAAGCTGGAATCCCCGCATCAAATGTTGATTGACGCCGACCTGAAGATCATGGGGATACTGCTCGGCGACAGTCAGGCACAGCCGGCTTCCGCCAACCAGGAGTCAGCGGAGGGGGCACAGGCCTGGGAGTATGCCCGTGTAGCGGACGAGACGCTGCAAGCGCACGCTGCGCCTTCTTCCCTGGACGAAATCGAGGAAAAGCTGAGCGCTTTGGAGGAGGAGCTGGAGCGGGAAGCATTGCCGGCGTCCTATGATTCGGCTGAATCGCCTTCCGTGTTCGACGCCCCTGCGATCGCCTACAACCAGCAGGAGGAGTACCAGCAGCAATACGGGGAAGTGCAGGAGCAGTACGGCGAGGTGCAGGAGGTGTCCAGGAGCGAATCGCAGCAGCCTTGGATCGCAAATCCGGCCGCCTACGGCTCAGATGCGCAGGCAGAGGCCCAGTATGATTCCCCGGCGTACGATGCGCTTGCCTATCGCGATATTCAGACGACAGAGCCTGTCAAAAGGCAGCCGGAAAAAGAAGAGCCGACTTTGGCGATTCACGAGCAGGACGATGTGGATTACGCTCAGGTCGCTACCGATCCAGCCGAGTCCGAGTCTCTCTACGAAGCGGAGCAGGTGCAGGAAGTGCATGCGGACGGCGAGGAAGAAGCGGCAGAGCCGGTAGTCGCGCAGCCGGAAGCGGTGGAGGAGACAGAGCTCAAGGTAGCCATCTCGGGCAAGGCATCCCGCGAAGAGCAGAGCAACGTCAACATTACGTCGATTTTCTCGCAGGCTACGCGCGCCAAGCAGGAAGCGCAGGCGATCGAGGCGGAATCCTCGTCCAGTTCCTCCCGGCAAAGCGCGTCCGTCAGCACCAGCCCGGCGACCGTGGAGGCGATGCAAAATCTCACTTCCTTTGTGCGGCGCAAGGAGGAGAGCACGAGCCAGTTGAAAATGTGCATCATCCAGCGCGACGAAACGCTGGAGCATATTTCCCAGAGATACCAACTGCCCGTTTCCAAAATCGTCGAAGTGAACAGGCTGGCTTCCGAGCAGGTTGTCGCGGGACAAATTTTGTACATCCCACAATAAAGGAGTGGGGGACCGTGGATAAGATCGATCTCTCCGAAGTGTGCCAGCATTATCGAGCGCGCGTGATCCGCATCACGCCGCTCGATGACTGCTATTTACTGGAGACTAACCGGGGCCCCAAGGAACTCCACGTCTGGCCGCGTGTGGATGTGATGCGCTGGTCGTTTGCCTGGCGCGAGCGATTGGCTCGTCAGGGGTTTCGCGCAGTGGAAAGGTTTATACGGACGCGAGACACCAAGCCGTTTCTGGTTGTGGGCAAGCGCGGTGTAACGATGACCGATCACGTCAGGCACATCGAAGCCTGCGAGCCTCGCGCCGAACTTGCCCGAAGCTGCGGCAGAGTCATCGGGATGATGCATCTGTCCCAGCAGGAGAGTCCGCTTCTCTCCGGCGCGGATTACTTGAAGCAGGAGCAGATCGCCGCCGACGCAAAGTGGACGCGGACCAAGGCTTTCGCCGAAGCGTTCCGCAGCAAGCACGGACGCGAGCCGGGAGAAAAAAGGTGGGTAGCCGAGCTGATGCAGCCGATGCTGCAGCGCATGGAGCGTTCCTCGGCCATGCTTTCGCATGAAAGCGTAGCGCCGGATACGGTCAGCGTGTCGCACCGGGAGTTGCAGCGGGACAATTGGGGCATGGTGAAGGGCGAGCTGTACTTGCGGGGCTTTTTCCGGCCAGCTTTGTCCGTGCAGCAGCGCGATGTGGCAAGCTTTTTGCGGGATCATTACTTGACGCACAAAGACATCGGCCAGATTGACGCCTTTTTGGACGGATACGAGGAGGTCAAGCCGCTCAGTTACGGAGACTATATTTTGCTGCTCGCCTTCATGGCTCGTCCGCGCGAGGTGTACAGAAGCATCGAAGCTTATACGAAGCGGGTTGCAGGCAAGGAAGAGGCTTCTGTCAAAGCGATTGAACAGGCTCTGCGCATCCAGGAGTCCGTCGACCAACTGCTGCAGCACATTGCCTACCGGGCAGAGCAATCGAGGAGGGAGGGAGTACATGAGCCGCTATGACGAGATCTACCCGTTGTTCCAGGAGTACGACATGTACGCGCAGAGCATCGAGCCGCTGAAGGAACCGAACGTGTACAAGGCGGCGACTCCCTATGGCTCCTACGTCTGCAAACGGTCCAATATGCCTGCCAAGCGGCTGGTTTTCGTAAGCGACATGCTGCGCCAGTTGCAGCAGCGCGGCTGGGACGGGGCGGTTCCGTTCACGTACACGAAGTTCGACGATCCGTTTGTTGCGCTCGGGGACTCGCTGTACTACGTGACGCCCTTTCAGCCGGGGAACGAGGAGTGGACCGAGCAGCCGCTGGCCTGGGCTACCCCGGCGATCGAGCGGCTCGCGGAGTTGCACCATCTGACGCAAAATTACCGCTTTGACGACCCGCGGCAGGTGGAGCCGCTGATCGACTCGCTATTAAACCGTTGGCAGTATTGGCAAAACCAGATGGAAAAAGCGGCGGAGGTAGCGGGAGGGCGGCAGTACCAGTCGCCGTTTGACCTGGTGTTTTTGGCCAACAAAGGGTTTATTACGGAGATGAGCCAGACGGCGACCGAGCTGTTGACGGACTGGAAGGAGCGGCACGAGACGCATGCGCATTTTCGCTTGTCGCTCATTCACGGCTATCCGCATCCGGCGCATATCGTGCCGGATCGCTTTGGCAAAGGAAAGCTGCTCAATTTTGACCGGGCCAGCTTCGATACGCCTGTGCGCGACCTCACACTGTTTTACCGGACGTATTTTCAACTGGCGGGAGATGAAGCAGGCGCCTCCCAGCTTTATCATCGCTACGCTGCCATCTTCCCGTTGCGGCCGGAAGAAATCGAGCTGTTGGCATCGTTTCTCTCGTACCCGGAACGGATCATGAGAGACATCGACATCTACTACCACAACCGCAGGGAGTGGAGCGAGCTGTACGCGGTGAAGCGCCTGGAAAAAGATATGGACCGCCTGATGCGTCTGCATCGCTGGGTCCAGCAAGCCTTTTAACGAGCAACGTCTCACAAGGTGGGGCGTTGCTTTTTGCATTTACAGCCACTCCAGGACGATGGCGACGTACAGCACGGCAAGCAGACCGAGCAGAATCACGTCAAACGAGGTGGGAAACAGGACGGTGCGGATGAACTGAAAAATCATCAAAGGGATCAGCACTTGTTTGCACCCGTATTTGATTCGCAGGTAGGTAGGGTTATACTTCCAGCGAAAATTCATCATCGGCATATCACCTCATTTCAACATATGCGAGGCTTCCTGGGACAGTGCCTATATTTCCTCGGACAAAGGCCGGTTTCGCCCGAGGCGTATTTTCTCTACGCCAGTTGTGACACAGGTTTGAGAATGGGAGGAAACGGGAACGTATAGGGCAGGAAGGCCAGGACGAACTTGTAAAGGTGAGCAGATGATCTGGAAAATAGCACTCTACTTGTCAGGAATAGGTGCAGGTGTGTACTTGATTCGCTTATCCTACGGCTTGCAACGGCAAGCGCAGAGAGGGTTTGACCTGTCTTTGCTGCACGGCATCGGGCTGGTGGCCTGGGGGATCGGCAGCTTGCTCGTGCTGTCTTTTGCCTGGTGGGGCCACGGGCTGGGGGTGCCGGTCTGTACAGGGACGTATCTCGCAGGGATCATCTCGCTTGTCTTTTTGCTGCAGACGCACAGACGCTTGCGCCAAAAGACGGAGAGCGAAGGCGCACACGTGGAGTCGCAGCTTTTGCTGGACTGGCAGAGGATCACGCGGCAGCATTCGGGGATGGTGCAGGTCATTCTGCTGGTCATAGCCGCGTCTTTGCTCGCGCTGCCCGAGATGCCGCTTTATGTTAAAGGGGGACTGGCGGTCGCCATAGCTTACATGAGTGTTCTTGCATACTTAAACAATCGGGACCATCACTATTTGATGACGGAGACATTGTCATCGGTGAGCACGCTCGAATCGAGGCTGACCCAGCAGCTCGCGCATTCCGAATGGATGAACCAGCAATTGTCGCTCGTCGGGAAACTGAAGCAAAGCTATGAGGGACTGTTGATTGCCAGCAACAAAATCAGCGTGAGCGACGTCCATTACGATAGCATTCACCAGTTGACCAGCGAGCTTGTCGACGCCTGGTTTGGCCAGATTCATACGCTCGTCTATTTGGGCATAAGCTGGGAGTCCGAGCAGGGGGATGTCTATTTTCACACCGAGCGCGGCAAAAGAGCCGATCGAGGTGCGGTCCAGTTTATCGAGGAGCGCATCGTCGTCTCGGAGCAATGGGACACGGCCAAAACGCCGCGCTACGTCAGGCTGGTGGCGCAAACCGCTATCGGCGAGCACGATATGGAGACAAAAGAGCTGGAGCAGTCCTTTTTTCAACTGCTGCTTGTGAACGTGAGAGGACTGATCTTGCGGTGTCTGCACGAACATCAGTCGACAGAGCTGAAGGAGCTGGAGCTGGGAATGGGCCTGGCCCGCCGAATCCAGTCGATGCTGATTCCAAAAGAGGAATGGCAAGTGAACGGCCTGCGCGCCAGGACGGTCTACGTGCCCGTCACCTACGTCGGGGGAGACTACATTGATTTTGTGCGCATCAATGAGCGCTACACCTGTTTTATCGTGGCAGACGTATCGGGACACGGCTTGCCCGCGAGCATCTGGGCGACGGGGATTCGGATTGCGGTTCGCGCCGTTTTGCAGACGAGCTGGTCACCCGATGAAATTTTGCAGCGGCTAAACCAGCTACTGTATGCCGATCTGGCGAAAACCCGCTCGTACATTACGATGCTTGTCGCGGTCTACGATGCGACCCGCCACGAGTTGCTGCTTGCCAGGGCGGGCCATCCGCAGCCGATCTATTTGTCCAGCACGCAAAAAAACGTCTTGCGCTGCCGGGGCGGGGTAGGACTAGGGCTTTTGTCCGATAGCACCTATCAACTGGAAGAAGTACCCTTATTAGAAGAAGGTATATTGCTACTATACACAGATGGATTGTTGGATACGGGAAGAAAAGACGTGCTGCGCAGCTCTCACGGCCTGCTCGAAGATCTTGCCGCCCTGCTGGACGAGCCAGGCAAAGAAGAGACGATGGAACGCGTCGAATCGTACCTGTGGGCGATGACGCGCCAAGGCCAGCAAACAGACGACATCTCCGTTTTGATTTTGCAGTTTCAATCCGGCTCTCATGCCGGACAACGAAGAAGTGAAACTCCTGCACTGATGGAGTACCCGAGCTGAAGCGCCCGTGAATAGGAGGATGAACGGTGATTCTGTGTGAACAGTGTCCGGACAATCCCGCTTGTCGCAACTGTCTTCTTGAGCTCCGTTCCGGCGGGTCTGCCCAAAAAGTGCTGCCGCCGCGCAAGGTGAAGGTGACGGAGCTTGCGACAATGGAAACAAGTCAAGCCCAATTGATAGCAGTCAGCCGGACAGCTATCGGCCTGCTTAGTCCGACCAAAAAGTTGCATGGACGCATGGAGGTCGAGCTCGCTTTCGATTTTCGCATTATCGGCAGCGGGCTGCAGGGAATCAACGGTGTTCCTTACTATGTCGTTGATATCGAGAAGGTTTTGCGCAAGGAAGAAGTGCTGGAACGGTTGCTTCTGGAAGAATTTCATACGTGGCATATGTGCAACGAGCTGAATCCTACAGACGTATTGCATAGTTATAAAGATCGGGATGACGAGCGAGGCCGTCTCATCAAGCAGGAGCTGCAGAAGCTGTCCATCCTGCGCCAGATCGAGACGATTTTCCTCTATCTGCTTGACGATGGCAAAGTGCGTCCGCTCGGCTCGAACCGTGCGGCCCCCGATGTCGAGGGGGAAATGCAGCGCCTGATTGGTGAGGCGACCGTCCACGGCAACTCGTTGCGGGAACAGATTGTCAGTCACGACGGGAAAAAAGTGTTTGAAATGTACGCGTCGATTTTGCCGGATCGCACCTGTGGGATCGCCCTGATTGACGTGACGGCTGCCATCGCGGAAGAACGCAGAAGAAAACGGCGCGAGTGGGAAATATACAGAGACATTCTCGGCGTGGTCACGGCAGGCAAGCTGCTGTTGCTAAGCGACGAGGAGCTGTTTTTTCTGCTGCGCGAGGGGCACAAATCGCTCGCGATGGACATTCAGGCGCCGGAGGATTTGGCTCTGCTCAGAAGGTCGTTCAAGCGCACGCTGGAGCCGCTGGGGTTTGTCGCCAAACGTTTTTTGCACTTTCTCGTCGCCGTCAACGAGGCGGCTTCGAACACGCTCAAGCACGGCAGCGGAGGAACGATCACGCTCTATATCGCCCACGATCAAGATTTGTGCCGGGTGGTCATCCACGACCAGGGCCAGGGCATTTTGCTCGAAGATTTGCCGCGGGCGACGTTGCAGCAAGGATTCTCGACGCGCAATTCGCTGGGAGCGGGCTTTCACGTCATGTTGCAATACTGTGACCGGATTTATTTGAGCAGCACGGCGGCTGGAACGAAGCTGATTTTGGAGTGTGCGCTGACAAGCTGATGAACATTGGAGAAAATACCAAATGTTTGCAAGTCGGGTGAAGCGGGTAACATGAGTGAGAGAGAACAAAATCAGCTACACCGATACCTATTGAGAGGAGTTTGAGCATGGACTACCGAGCAACAGAGACGAACGGACAGGCTACGCTGTTTTTCGCCGGAGAGCTGGACATGGCTGTGGGAGATCGAGTGGGTGAATTGCTCCAGCAGTACGGAGGGCGCAATCATTCCGTTACCGTCGATTTTCAAGGTGTATCCTTTGTAGATTCTTCCGGTATTGGAAGTCTGTATTTTACTACGAAAGAACTGCTTGCTTCTGGCAAACAGGTAGAGATTGTCAATGTCCGCGAAGAAATTTTGGATATTTTAAGCGTACTGGGCTTTACCGAGGCGCTGGGCATTACGGTGGGAAAAGTGGGCGAAACCGGGTTTGACGCGAAACAGCGTGATTGTATATAATAAGCAAAGGCAACGATACCACAATTACATATCGAATCAACGATGATCGGGAAGAGTAGGTCAGGAGCCCTTTGCAGAGAGGAGAATCAGATGCTGGAAGATTCTCTAAGGAGAGATGGACTGAAGGTCGCCCGGGAGTTGTTTTTGGTGAACACGATGTGTCTAGCCAAAAGCGGTTCGCAGCCGTTATCTTGTTTGAGGGAACATACGCTGGACTCTTCTTGCCGTATGTTAACAAAGGTGGTACCGCGAAATAATCCTTTCGTCCTTTGGATGAAGGGTTTTTTTATTTTTCCTAGAGGAGGAAGCCTACCCATGTCAACTCAGCCAACAACCGACATCGACCAATTGCTGCCGAAGAACTACGACCCGAAGGCAGCCGAAAGCAAATGGTATCCGTACTGGATCGAAAAGCAGTTTTTCAAGGCGGAACGCGACCCGGCGAAGCGTCCGTTCACTATCGTGATCCCGCCTCCGAACGTGACGGGCAAGCTGCACTTGGGCCATGCGCTCGATACGACGCTGCAAGACATCATCACCCGCGCAAAGCGGATGCAAGGCTACAGCACGCTGTTTTTGCCTGGGATGGACCACGCCGGGATCGCTACGCAAGCCCGCGTAGAAGCGACGCTGCGCGAAGAGGGCATCTCGCGTCACGACCTCGGCCGCGACAAGTTCATCGAAAAAGTATGGGAATGGAAGCACATTTACGCTTCGCACATCCGCGAGCAGTGGGAAAAGCTGGGTCTTGCGCTGGACTACTCCCGCGAGCGTTTTACGATGGATGAAGGCTTGTCCAAAGCTGTGCGCGAAGTATTCGTCCGCCTGTACGAAAAAGGGCTGATTTACCGCGGCAACCGCATCATCAACTGGGACCCGGCTGCCCGTACCGCCCTGTCTGATATCGAGGTCATTTACAAGGAAGTAAAAGGCGCCCTGCACCATATGCGCTATCCGCTCGCTGACGGCACAGGCTACATCGAAGTGGCGACGACCCGTCCGGAAACGATGCTGGGCGATACGGCTGTCGCTGTCCATCCGGAAGACGAGCGCTACAAGCACCTGATCGGAAAAACCGTCATTTTGCCGATTGTCGGTCGCGAAATCCCGATTGTCGCGGATACGTACGTCGATCCAGAGTTCGGCTCCGGCGCGGTAAAAATCACGCCTGCGCACGATCCGAACGACTTCGAGCTGGGACTGCGCCACCAACTGCCGCAAATCGTCGTCATGGACGAGACTGGCACGATGAACGAGCAGGCAGGCATCTACAAAGGGCTGGACCGTTTTGCCTGCCGCAAGCAAATCATCAAAGACCTGACAGAGCAAGGCGTCATGTTCAAAATCGAGGAGCACATCCACCAGGTAGGCCACAGCGAGCGCAGCGACGCCGTTGTAGAGCCGTATTTGTCCACCCAGTGGTTCGTGAAAATGCAGCCATTGGCTGACCTCGCGCTTGCCAACGCCAACAGCGAAGACAGCGTCAAATTCGTTCCGGAGCGCTTCAAGACCAACTACCTGCGCTGGATCGAGAACATTCGCGACTGGTGCATTTCCCGCCAGCTCTGGTGGGGCCACCGCATTCCCGCCTGGTACTGCCAGGAGTGCGGCGAGACCGTCGTATCCCGCGAAGATGTCACCGAATGTCCGAGCTGCCACAGCCACAAGCTGGAGCAGGACAACGACGTGCTCGATACCTGGTTCTCCTCTGGTCTGTGGCCGTTCTCCACGCTCGGCTGGCCGGAAGAGTCCGAGGACATGAAGTATTTCTATCCGACCAACGTCCTCGTAACCGGCTACGACATCATTTTCTTCTGGGTAGCGCGCATGATGTTCTCCGGTCTTGAGTTCACCGGAAAAAGCCCGTTTGAATCCGTGCTGATTCACGGCATTATCCGCGACTCCGAAGGCCGCAAAATGTCCAAGTCGCTCGGAAACGGCGTCGATCCGATGGAAGTGATCGAAAAATACGGCGCGGATGCCCTGCGCTTCACGCTGGCGACAGGCAACTCGCCAGGGAACGACCAGCGCTTTTACTGGGAAAAAGTCGAGGCGAACCGCAACTTCGCCAACAAGATTTGGAACGCCTCCCGCTTTGCCCTGATGAACCTGAGCGGATTTACGTACGACGACATTGATCTTAGCGGCGAGCTGTCGACGCCAGACAAGTGGATTCTCTCCCGTCTGCAAGCGACCATCGCTGACGTGACGCGCCTGTCCGACGCATTTGAGTTTGGCGAAGCGGGCCGCGTGCTGTACAACTTCATTTGGGATGACCTGTGCGACTGGTACATCGAGATGGCGAAGCTGCCGCTGTACGGCAGTGACGAAGCAGCGAAAAAGACGACGCAATCCGTGCTCGTGACGGTGCTCGACCAAACGCTCAAGCTGCTCCATCCGTTTATGCCGTTCATCACCGAGGAAATTTGGCAGGCGCTGCCGCACCAAGGCGAGAGCATTACCGTAGCACCTTGGCCGACGGTGAACGAACAATGGATTTTCACCGAGGCGGAGAGCGAGATGACCATGCTGATGGAAATTATCCGCAGCGTGCGCAACATTCGTGCGGAAGTAAACGTGCCGATGTCCAAAAAAATCGAGCTGTTGATTAAGCCAAGCGATGCGACCTCTGCGGCTCGTCTGGCGCGCGGCGAAGAGTACATCGCCCGTTTCTGCAATCCGGAGACGCTCACGATCAGCGCGGAGCTGGCGATCCCGGAAAAGGCGATGTCTGCGGTTGTGACAGGAGCGGAGCTGTTCTTGCCGCTGGCTGGCCTGATCGACATCGAGCAAGAGCTGAAGCGACTGGAAAAAGAACTGGCTACTTTGCACGGCGAAGTGGAGCGGATCGAGAAAAAGCTGAACAACGCCGGCTTTATGGCCAAGGCACCGGAAAAAGTCGTGGAAGAAGAAAAAGCGAAAATGGCTGACTACATGGAAAAACGGGATAAGGTCATCGCTCGCCTTGCCGAACTGAAGGGCGAATGATCCGCCGTACCAACGCATATTTTTGAGAATGGAGCATTTTGGTATGCATGCTGAAGCACAATTTGTTGAATACAAAGAAGCGCTCGACTGGCTGCATGGACTGCTTCGCTTCGGTCAGCGGCCGGGGCTTGAGAGAATGCAGTGGGTACTTGAGCAACTGGACCATCCGGAACGGAGAATCCCGTTCATCCATGTGGCAGGCACCAATGGAAAAGGCTCGACGTGCGCGTTCCTGACGCAAATGCTGATGGAGGCCGGCTACAGTGTCGGCACGTTCACCTCGCCTTATCTGGTAGATTTTCGCGAGCGCATTCGCTACAACGGGAGCATGATTGAGGAAGCCGATCTGCTCCGGCTGGTGAATGAAGTCAAGGTCTTGATCGAGCGCTGCGAGCGCGAGACGGAATTTGGCTCGCCTACAGAGTTTGAAGTCATCACGCTGATCGCCATTCTTTATTTTTCGAGAGTGGCGAGACCGGCTGTCGTCGTCTGGGAGACGGGGCTGGGAGGACGGCTGGACTCGACGAATGTCGTGCTGCCGCTTGTCTCCGTTATCACAAATATTGGCATGGACCATACACAGGTGTTGGGCGATACCTTGGAGGAGATTGCCCGCGAAAAAGCTGGCATCATCAAGCCGGGCGTACCTGTCGTCACGGGCGAGACCCGACCGGAAATACTCGCCGTGCTCAAGGAGCGGGCTGCTGAGACGAAAAGCACCGTGTACAGCTTGCAGGAGCATTTCTTTGCCGAACAGGTAGAAGAAGAGCTGGGGCAGCAGCGGATTCGCTACAGCAGCATCCATCGGCGCCATGAAGCTACCTATCGCTTGACCATGAACGGTATTCATCAAACGGCAAATGCAGCGGTCGCGTTGATGACCATTGATGTCTTGCGCAACTATTTCTCTTTCCTGCTGGAGGAAGAAGAAATATCCCGTGGTTTGCAACAAACACGCTGGCCTGGTCGTCTAGAAGTCGTCTCGCCAAGACCGCTTGTGATCTTGGACGGGGCACACAACCAGGAGGGAATGGAAGCACTCGCCAATAGCCTGGAGCGGCTTTTGCCGAACGATGCAGGGCTGCACCTGCTGTTTTCCGGCTTGGCTGATAAGCCGCTTTCCGAGATGGCAAAAGCGCTGGCGCCCGTAAAGGCGAAAATCAAGTCGCTGAACGTGACGGAATTTGACTTTCCGCGTGCAGCAGCGGCAAGTACGCTGCGCGATGCGTTTTTGCAAGGCGGATGGGCGGAGGAAAACCTCGAAGCCGTCCCGGACTGGCGAGCGTTTCTCCTTTCTTGGATGCGGGAGAAGCAATCGGCGAAAGCGGATGACTGGTTGGTCGTCTGCGGTTCGCTCTACTTCATCGCCCAAGTGCGCGCATTCTTTCCCACTACAGTAGAAGAGGCAGGTGAATAGGGTGGATCAGGCTAGGCACGTCCACTTTGTGGGCATCGGCGGATATGGCATGAGTGCCATTGCCCGCGTCTTGATCGACCTTGGATACAAGGTAACCGGCTCCGACGTCGCCATGAACGAATTGGCGAAGAAGCTGGAAGCGAGAGGGGCGGTCGTTCATATCGGCCATAATGCTGCCCACGTGGAGGGAGCAGACATCATTGTTTACTCTACCAGCATCCCCAAGGACAATCCGGAGGTAGTCGCAGCAGAAGCGAAGGGAATCCCGGTCATGCACCGTTCCCAAATGCTCGCCCGCATCTTGAACGAACGAACAGGTGTAGCCGTTGCCGGAGCACACGGCAAAACGACCACGACCTCCATGATTTCGCACGTACTGGAGGAGTGCGGGGTAGACCCGACCTTCATCATTGGCGGAGAGCTGATGAATGCAGGGACAAACGCCAAGGCAGGGACGAGTGATTTTGTCATTGCCGAAGCGGACGAGAGCGACGGTTCCTTTTTGGAATACAGACCGATGTACGAAATCGTGACCAGCATCGAGCCGGACCATCTGGAGCATTTCGACGGCGATTTCAACAATTTGAAACAGGCGTACGTCCAGTTTTTGAGCCATCTGAAGCCGGGCGGCAAAGCGATTTTGTGCATAGATGACTCGCACGTTCGCGAAGTGATGCCGTCTGTCGCAGGCACGGTAGTAACGTATGCGATCGATCCGGCTTTTGTGTCGCAGGCCGAGTTTCGCGCCGTGTCGATCGAGTGCGGAGATCGGCGCAGCACATGCCAGGTGTATCATGGAGAAAAACTGCTCGGGACGCTCGCGCTGACGGTTCCGGGCAAGCACAATATTGCCAATGCGCTGGCGGCGATCATCGTCTGCCTGGATGCAGGGCTGTCGTTTGAACAGATTGCCGAGGCACTGACTTCGTTTCGGGGAGCGAAGCGCAGATTCCAGATCATCGGAGAGGCGCGCGACATTCTCGTGGTGGACGATTACGCCCACCATCCGACAGAGATCATTGCGACGTTGAACGGAGCCAAGGCGTCCGGCCGACGGGTCATCGCTGTCTTCCAGCCGCAGCGCTACACGCGGACGTATTTCCTGATGGATGAGTTCAGCCGTGCTTTTTCACAGGCCGACGAAGTCATCGTTACGGATATTTACTCCCCGGCTGGCGAAGCCAAAATCGAAGGGGTAAGCTCTGAGGTGCTGGTTCAAAAAATCCGCACCAACAGCCACCCGCGGGCGCAGTACATCCCGACGAAGGAGCAGATGCAGGAGCAGTTGGTCAAGGAATTGCAAGCTGGCGACCTGGTGCTGACCATGGGCGCGGGAGACATTTGGAAGTCCGCCTATTGGCTGGCAGAAAAGCTGGAAAAATAACAGCAGCACGAGTGCTGCAAAGAAGAAAGACTTGGTTCGGAAGCGGAGCCAAGTCTTTTTTCATACAGATAAGAATTTATAAGATTCTTATCCAGTATAAGTGCAACTAAGGCTGCGCCAAAGGCTTGGCGCAGCCAAGTTTTCTAATGCGCAAAAGCATAAATTAGTACCAGGTATTAATATCTAGTGTTATAATGTAGTCACAAACAAGCAGAGGTGATGATTCGATATGATGAACGCAAATGCTATTCCTTCCCGAATAACGGCGATCGGCACCTACGTGCCAAGCGGTGTGCTTCGCAATGCCGATCTGGAAAAGATGGTGGAGACGTCCGACGAATGGATTTTGCAGCGAACGGGCATCCACGAGCGGCGCATTGCAGCAAAAGATGAGTTTACAAGCGATTTGGCGATTGCGGCCGTAGAGAACATGGCCGCTGTCTATGGCAAAAACCTCACAGACGTCGACTTGATCCTCGTGGCCACGAGCACGCCGGATTTTCCGTTTCCGAGCGTCGCCAGCCAAATCCAGGCTCATTTCGGCATCGCGCAGGCGGGCGCCATGGATCTTTCCGCCACATGTGCCGGGTTTACGTACGCGCTGCACACCGCGAACGCGATGATCGCCTCCGGGCTGCACCGCAAAGTGCTGGTGGTGGCAGCCGAAACGCTTTCCAAGGTGACCGACTACACCGACCGCACGACCTGCATCCTGTTTGGCGATGGAGCGGGTGCAGTGCTGGTGGAAGCCGACCCGGACGCTCCCGGTTTTCACGCTGCCTATTTAGGCTCGAAGGGAGACGGCGGCATTCACGTCTACCGCTCGGGGCTGTCGACGAGCATGGATGGCAGAGAGCTTGCGGGGAATGGCTACATCGTGCAAAACGGCAGAGAAGTGTACAAGTGGGCGGTTACGACGGTGCCGACAGGCATGCAGGAGGTCGCAAGCCGCGCAGGCATTGCGCTCGATGAGGTGGATTGGTTCATCCCGCACAGCGCCAATTTGCGCATGATCGAGTCGATTTGCGAGCGCAGCGGCTTTCCACTTGAGAAGACGTTGTACAGCTTGGCCTACTACGGCAACACATCGGCCGCTACGATCCCGCTTGCGCTCGGGCTGGGCATCGAGCAAGGCAAGGTAAAGGCGGGGGACAAAATTTTACTCTACGGCTTCGGCGGGGGACTCGTTCACGCCGGGCTGCTTTTGACCTGGCAGCCGTAAGCTTTGGCGAAAAAGCTTCGCCGCTGTGCTAGAGAATTTGCTAGATTTGCTAGATCGCAGTCATAACCCGTCCCGCCCAGACGTAAGCTAGTACAAAGAGCCTGCAAGCTGGGAGGGCATGAGCGTGAACGGAGAAAAGAAAAATCATGTAACAGTCAAGATGAACGGCAGATTTTGGGACGAAAAGCGCGAGACCATCAAGCAAGAAGCGAGTGTGAAGCGTACCCCCAAAGACGACACGCCACGGGTAAAAATTCAGGGGCCACCTATCCCTTTTCACGGCACGCTTCCGCCGAAAAAGGAAAACGACGCCTGGGAACGCATGATGCAACTGAGAGGGGCCGCGCAGCGGGAGACGAGCAGAGAGCCGGGGCCGATCCTCGATGATTCGCCCGAACTGGAAGAGACGCAAGAGCAGGAGGAACTTCTGGGAGCTTACAGCAGCTCCGGCAAAAATCCCGCAAAGCGCTTCCTCGCTTTTTGGCCGAAAACTCCCATCTGGCGGACCGTGCTGACGACAGGGGGAGCAGTAGCGATCGGGTTGTTGTTCGGCTTTTTGGTGCTGTCGGTTTTCACGCAGGAGGAATTTTCGCAATCGTATGGATCAGTTTTAAGCGAGACCGTGCAGACGTTGACGGCACAAGAGGCAAAAGGCGGGCAGGCAGGAGGCCAGGAGGCGCTGGCTGGCCCCGGTTCGTCCGAGGCAGGAGCAGGAACTGCAGCCGGCAATACCGCTTCTGGCGAGCAGCAAAACGTCTCGCTGCAAGTGCCGCAGATCAGCATGTTCGTCGCCCAGGCAGGCGTGTTTCAGCCGGACGCGTCTCCACAGTCTGCGGTAGAGCCGCTGGCGAAAGCGGGAATCCCGCACCTTTTGTACAAGGATGGCAGCAAGCAGTATATGTTTGCCGCTGCCGCGCCTACGCGAGATGCCGTGCTGGGCTTTGCCGCCAGCTTGAAAAACAAGGGGATGGACGTGTACGTCAAGGAGTTTGCCTTCCCGGCCTTCCAGGGAGCGGTTCCGGTGAGCAAACCGGCTGCCGCCACGGAAGGGCCGAACGTGCAGCAGTTTTTTGACAATGGCGTGAAGCTGGCGCAGGCGCTCTCTGCCCAATCCGGCCTGATTATCACATCGGGACAGCTTTCTGCCTCGGCGCAGGAGACGGCCGACCTGAAGGAATGGCATCGCCAATTTTTGGAGGAAAGCCGCTTGATTCAGGTGCAGGATGCGTGGAAGCCGCTGTTCGAAGGGATGGTCAACGGGATCAATCAGGCGCTGGCCGCCCGCGACAAGATGGCGGAAGCAAGCGCCGGAAAAAAAGGGGAAAGCGCCGAATCGTACGCGTGGCAAGTACAGGCGGGCGTGCTCGGATATTTGGAGAGCTACGCGAGCTGGGTGCAGTTGGCGCGCTAAAGACAAATAAGCGAGCGCTGATAAGGCTTCCGCAAGTTTTCTTGCAGGAGGCCTTTTCTTTTTATACAGTAACTAGCAAGAGCAAACAGGGATTGTTTCACCCCCTTCCATTTGCTAAACTTATGGTTGGCAAAAAGAGAATCCCTTCGTAAAAGGGAGTTGGGAAAAGGAATGGGGAAAGAAACGCTTACACTCGTGTTTCTACTGGTGAGTGGCCTTTTGTGCGGGAGCATCGTCGGGGAAATTCTCGGTCCCTGGGTGCCTTTTCTGACCGAAAGCAAAACGATTACATGGTCACCTGCGGCAGATTTAGAAATTTTGAAGTACGACCTGAACTTTCAGGTAAAACTAAATCTAGCCAGTATCGGGGGGCTTGCCCTCGCGTTTTGGATACATCGACGGATAAAGTAGGTTGAAAAATGACGACAGAAAAACATGATACGCTCATTCTTGCTTCATCATCGCCCCGCCGAAGAGAACTGCTGCAGGCGCTGGGCATTCCGTTTACGGTGATGACCAGCGATGTGGACGAGACGACTGCGCCTGGCTTGTCTCCTGCGCAAGTGGTAGAGGAGCTGTCCTTGCGCAAGGCTAAGGAAGTAGTCGCCCGCCTGACAGAAGGCGTCGTGCTCGGTTCAGACACGATTGTCGTTCTGGATGGACATATTTTGGGCAAGCCGGCAGACGAAGCGGACGCGTTTCGCATGCTGTCCATGCTCCAGGGGCGAGAGCATACCGTCTATAGCGGCGTGGCCCTGATTGATGCAGCGACTGGGCGCTCAGAAGTGGCGCACAGCCACACCGATGTGAAAATTCGCCCGTTGAGCGAAGCAGAGATCAAGTCGTACATTGCAACGAAAGAGCCGATGGACAAAGCGGGTTCTTATGCGATTCAAGGGATTGGAGCGACGATCGTGGAAGGGATAACCGGAGATTACTTTACGGTTGTCGGGCTTCCGCTTTGCTTGACCTCCAAGCTGCTCGCGCGTTTCGGGATGCCGATTTTGTAGGAAAGCTGTGCTTGTGTGCAAGTGACAACGGCCAACCACCTCACGACCTTCTTCTAGTCAGCCGTTGACGATAATGAGATAGGTGGGAGGCGGCGAAAAATGGCAGTAAATACCTGTAACAAAACAGACGGCAAAAACGTCCCTTACTATGACCGTCCACGTGAACGACTGCTTCGCGAAGGAGCGGTCCATCTGTCTGATACAGAGCTTCTTGCCATTTTACTGAGGACAGGCAGTGAGCAGGAGTCAGCCTATCAGTTGGCTCAGCGCTTGTTAGCCAAATTTGGCGACCTGCGTGGATTGGCGCAAGCCTCTCATGCTGAGCTGAGGGAACTGAAAGGGATCGGCCCGGTAAAAGCAGTGGAACTGCATGCCGCCTTTGAACTCGGGCGCAGAATGGTCGGCGTACCGCGGCAAAGCCGCACCTCCATCCGTCTGCCCCGCGATGTGGCTGACTTGATGTCGCCTGAGCTTGCTCATTTGACACAGGAGCACTTTGTCTGCCTTTTTCTAAATACCAAGAACCACGTGATTGGCAAGCAGACTATTTTTGTAGGCAGTCTGGACGCTTCCATCGTGCACCCTAGAGAAGTCTTTAAAGAAGCGATCCGTCGTAGCAGTGCATCGGTAATTTGCCTACATAACCATCCAAGTGGGGATCCGACACCTAGCAGGGAAGATATCGCGATCACGCATACGCTGCGTGAAGCGGGGGAACTGGTAGGGATTTCATTGTTGGATCATGTGATTATCGGGGATGGCAGGTACGTCAGCTTGAAAGAGCAAGGGTACTTGTAGGATGTAACATTGCTTGTCATTTGTATATTATTGGAAGGAGTTTTTTTATGTTTGGTGGATTTACACGTGACTTGGGGATTGACCTCGGCACTGCCAATACACTTGTTTTCGTTAAGGGAAAAGGAATTGTAGTGCGTGAACCTTCTGTAGTAGCCATTCGTACCAACAACAATTCCATTGAAGCGGTAGGGAATGCGGCAAAGAGTATGATCGGCCGCACGCCTGGCAACATCGTCGCCGTTCGTCCGATGAAGGACGGGGTTATTGCGGATTTTGACACGACTGCAACGATGATGCGCTATTTCATCAATCAGGCCCAGAAAAACCAGGGTCTGTTCAGCCGTCGCCCGAACGTGATGGTCTGTGTGCCATCGGGAATTACCGCTGTCGAAAAGCGCGCTGTTGAAGACGCGACGAAGCAGGCTGGCGCGCGCGAGGCTTACACGATTGAGGAGCCGTTTGCAGCAGCGATCGGAGCCGATCTGCCTGTATGGGAGCCGACCGGAAGCATGGTCGTCGACATCGGCGGCGGTACGACAGAAGTGGCGATCATTTCTTTGGGCGGGATTGTTACCTCCCGTTCCATTCGCGTGGCCGGGGATGAGATGGATGAAGCGATCATCCAGTACATCAAGCGCCGCTACAATCTGATGATCGGGGAACGGACAGCGGAAACGTTGAAGCTGGAGATTGGTTCTGCTATCGCGCCAGAGGAACCGGAAAACGTGGATATTCGCGGCCGCGACCTCGTGACTGGCTTGCCAAAAACACTCTCGGTCAGCAGCACGGAAATCGCAGAAGCATTGGCAGAAACAGTCGCTGCCATTATTGAAGCTGTGAAGGTGACCTTGGAGAAGAGTCCGCCGGAGCTTGCCGCAGACATTATGGATCGCGGGATCGTGTTGACAGGCGGGGGAGCGCTGCTGCGCAATATCGACCGTCTGCTCAGCAAGGAAACAGGTATGCCCGTGCATGTTGCGGAAAATGCGCTGGATTGCGTAGCGATCGGGACAGGCCGGGCTTTGGAGAATATCCACCTGTTCAAATCGAAACAAGGCATCACCTCTTCCCGACAAAAACGGGGTAAATAAACGGAGGGTAGGGCATGTCGTTTTTCGGGAATAAGCGGCTTATTATCGTACTTGTAGGCTTGGTCCTGCTAATCTCCGTCGTGGGCTACACTTCCCGTGAACGGGTTAACCTGACCTGGCCAGAAATGTTTTTCAAAGATACGTTCAGCGTGGTGCAGGGCTTGTTTTATCGCCCTGCCCAAGCTGTTTCTGGCTTTTTTCGGGAAATAGAAGACGCGTACAGCGTCTACGAAGAAAACAAGGCCCTCAAGGCAGGGCTGGACCAGTATGCCCGGCTGACGGCAGAACTCCACGACCTCAAGGCAGAGAATGAGCGGCTGAGAAAAGAGCTGGATGCGAAAAACAGGCTCAAGTCGTCGTACAGCCTCCGTTTTGCGGAAGTCGTGGCGCGCAATCCCGATACGTGGAACAACGTCATTACCATCGATCTGGGGCTGAAGAGCGGAATTAAAAAAGATATGGCGGTCATTACGGCAAAAGGGATGATCGGGCGTGTACAGAGTGTTGCCAACTTTTCAGCTACGGTTGAATTGTTGACCAGCTATGAACGGCGCGACCACATTTCCGCCGATATCCAGGCCACGCAGATGGTCGACGGCAAGCCGGTCTATGAGCCAATCAGCGGCGTCATCGAGGAATACGATCCGCAGGAGCGATTGCTCGTCATGCGCAAAATCCCGTGGGGCAAAAAAATTGAACCGAAGCAACAGGTCATTACCTCCGGCCGGGGTGGAGTGGTTCCGCGAAATCTGCCGATCGGCTACATTGTCCGGGTCGTGCCGGACGACTACGGGTTGACGCAAACGGCTTACATACAGCCGAGCGCAGACTTTTCGCAATTGAGCGAAGTGATGGTGGTAGAGCGCGACTTTACCATTTCGCCTAACGGTGAGCTGATACCAAAGCAGGCGGCTGGACAAGTGCAGCCGCCTGCGACGGGAGGCAAAGCGGCAACGCCCAATTCGACGGGGACTTCCTCCGCAACTACTGGCGGAGGTGGTCAATAGATGGCGCGTTTTTTATTGACGCTTGGTGTCGTGGTCTTGTTTGTTCTGGAAGGGACAGTCATGCAGGTCCTCTCACCTGATTTATGGGGACTGTCATGGATGACAGTCCCTCGCTTCGCGCTCGTATGCTGTATCTTCATTTCCATGTATCTCGGGAGGCGGGAAGGGCTGTACTACGGGCTTGCGTTCGGCTTTTTGCAGGATGTCCTGTTCGGGCAGGTGATCGGCATTTACACCATGTCCATGATGGTAGCCAGCTATTTTGCCGGTTTGATCGTGCTGTTGTTCCAGCGCGGGATCGGCATGGTCTTTGTGACGAGCTTCTTGATCCTGTTCGGGCACGAATGGCTCTTGTACTCCTTGTACCGTCTGTTCTCGGTCGCTCCCTATGATGTGCAATGGATTCTCACCCGTCAAATTTTGCCCACAGTATTGCTGAACCTCGTCTTCGGCCTGATTGTGTACATACCGATCAAAAACGGCTGCAACAAGGTGCTCGCCAAAAAGGAAATGCACGTGGAGTAACAAGGAGACAGGGGATGTTACCCGGAAAGGAGAGGATCGCTCATGGAAGAGACCAAAGAACCGAAATCGCACATACCCGTGCGGCTTAACATATTGTTTCTGATCGTCTTTCTGTTCTTTGCCGCCATCATTTTGCGGCTCGCCTTCGTCCAACTGGTGGAAGGGGAGCAGTATCGGCACGAGCTGGAAAAGTTCAGTATCCGCGAGTTGCCGATCCCTGCGCCGCGCGGCCGGATTTTGGACAAAAATGGCGAAGTGCTCGTCTCCAACAAACCTGTTTACACGGTTCAATACGTAGAAGAGCAAGGGCAGGACATCGACGAAGAAAAAGTGGCGGATCGTCTGGCGAAAATTTTGCTGCCTGACGGGGAAAAAATCGGCACAGACAAAGAGCTGCTCAAAAAGACGATCGAGCTGCGCTCCACATTGCCGATCGCTTTCAACAACGAGGAAACGAACGCGCTGAAAAACAGGGTGGCAGCCAAGCTGCAAGCCGTTCCCAAGCAGGAAGCTGTCGACAGCATGTCAGACTTCGAGCTGGTCAAAACGGCATTGTATGTCGGCTTGCGCGTGCGCTCGCCTTTTGATGACAACCAGCGCAAAGACGTTATCAAAAAGCTCAATGCCAACGCAAAAGGAGCAGGGACCGTTCTGACGGAAGACAACACCTCCGATCTGGAACTGCTCAAAATGGCGATCAGCGCAAACATGAAGCTCGTGCTCACGCTGGACAAGGAAGACCGCGACGCCTTGATAAAAGAAGTGAAGGCACAAATTCGCAAGCTTCCGGCTCCGAACGAGTTATCGGACAAATCGGACATGGATTTGTTGCGCTACGCTTCCTTGTTCGAGCTGGATGTCAATCTGCCGCTCACCGCGGAGCAACGGCAATTCCAGTGGCACAAGCTTTCGCTGTTGCAGGAAATGCGCTCTCCGCAGATGCCGAGCTACATTCCGCGCCGGGTGAAGGTGAACATCAGCGACGAAGAAATGTTCCAAATCGAGGAGCGGCGCACGGAGCTTCCCGGGATTAGCGTCGTGCTTGAGCCTGTCCGGCAAATTTTCAAAGACCCTGACGGCTCTGCCTTCGGGACTCATTTTCTCGGCTATATCAACGCCATTCGCCCTGAGAGCCTGAAAGAGTACCAGGCACAAGGCTACAATGCGATTGACCGCGTTGGCGTCACCGGACTGGAAAGCTCCTACGAAAGATACTTGCGCGGCAAAGACGGGATCATGGACGTCTACGTGAACAAAAATTCCGAGACGATCAAAAAAGAAATGCGCCCGGGCAGGGAACCGGAGCCAGGCAACGACCTCGTGCTGGCGATGGACTGGCGCTATCAGAGCAAAGTGGAAGCGATTTTGAAGGAAGAAGTAGAAGCGTTTAAAAAACGGCCTACGACGCCAAAAGAGTTCAAGGATGCGCACGTCTTGGTCATGAATCCGAATACGGGCGAGATTTTGGCGATGGCCAGCTACCCGGATTACGATTTGAACCTGTACTACGATCGCAAGGCGTTCAACCAAAACTACACCTCGCTCATTTTGCCGAACGAGTCTAACCGGTTCATTTACACGCCGTACCCGCCGGCCTCCACCTACAAGCCGTTGTCTGTCATGATTGCCCTGCAAGAAGGGCTGACAACGCCAAACGAAACGATTAATGACCGCGGCGGCCTGAATGTCGGTACGTCCTACAAGCGCAACTGGAAGCCTGGCGGACACGGGATCGTCAACGCGCGCCGTGCGCTGCAAGTTTCGAACAACACGTATATGTACGAAATGGCGATCCGCTTGGCGAGAAAAGGCAAAGAAGGCTGGGAACAACAATTTTCCGTGCTGGATTACTACAATGCCCAGTTCGGGCTTGGCGTCAAAACAGGGGTGGACCTGCCAGGCGAGAAGACCGGATGGGAAAACCCGAACTTGTACTACGGGAACTTGGCTGACGCGATGATCGGCCAGTACGACCTGTTTACCCCGATGCAGATCGGCCAGTACGTCTCTGCGATTGCCAATGGCGGATACCGGATTCGTCCGCATCTTGTCAAGGAAATACGCAAAGGTACAACCGATCCGAAGCAGAAGGGCCAGACGCTTGCGCAAATCGAGCCGCAAGTGTTGAACCGGGTCAACATTGATCCGAAGTACATCCAGGTCGTCAAAGAAGGGATGCGCATGGTTACGCAGCCAGGCGGTACTGTGCAGCGTTTCAACGGCTTGCCGTTTACCGTTGCCGCGAAATCCGGTACAGCGCAGACAGGCAGAAGCGCGGAAAACGCCCTGGTTGTAGGCTTTGCCCCTTACGAAAATCCGCAAGTGGTGTTCGTCGTGATCGCGCCAAACAGCTTGCGGGACGGAACCTCCAGTTCCGATGCGACGGGCCCGATTGCGCGTCGCCTGCTGGAAGCTTACAACGAATTGAATCCGGGAGTTCTCACAAACGGAGTCCCGATTCCCAATCCGCCCTCCTCTCATAAATAAGGGAGCGAGCCCCTCTCGTGGCAGCATCTGACCCGTTTCGGCAATTTTTTCATGCAGAGCAGGAGAAATCTTTCTGTATGGCGAATGGTAACGGTCGAGGTGAAACCGGGTGACGACTGTGAAAAGCAAGGTCACAATCAAAGGGACTAAAGAGGGTCTCGTCTTCTTTATGGATGATGCCTGTTCCTTCGACGAGCTGCTGGAAGATGTGCGTGAAAAAATAGAGCACAGTCACCAACAGATATTGTCAGGGCCACTCATACGGGTATCTATCAAATTAGGAAAACGTTACTGCTCGCCTGAACAACAGGAGCAGTTGACACAAATTATCCGGCAAAAGGGAAACCTCGTGATTCACACGATCGAAGCAGATGTAATCACGCGGGAGGAAGCTTTTGCTGAACGCTTAAAAACCCATTTTTCTATACAGGTAAACACCGTACGCTCCGGTCAAGTGTTGGAGTTTGACGGAGATTTGCTCTTATTGGGTGATGTCAATCCAGGGGGAACTGTTCGCAGTACAGGAAGCATATACGTGATGGGACATCTGCGCGGGTACGCCCATGCAGGTATTTCCGGTGATACGCAAGTCATTATTGCTGCTGCTGTAATGAGCCCGACCCAGCTACGGATTGCCGAGGTAATCAGCAAGCCAGGGGAGGAATGGACGAATAATTCCGGAGGCACAGAATTTGCCTATCTGGAAAATGAGACCATGCTCGTAGCAAAAATGAACTACCTGTCGCGAATACGCCCGGATCTTGGCGCGAAAAAGCGTGAGGGTTGAAGGGAAGAGGAGGAACGGACGTGGGTATTGGAATAGTCGTAACTTCAGGAAAAGGCGGCGTGGGCAAGACGACCACATCCGCCAATTTGGGAACTGCGCTTGCATTGCTGGGCCAAAAGGTGTGCATGGTAGATACTGATATCGGCTTGCGCAATCTCGATGTCGTCATGGGACTTGAGAACCGGATCATTTACGATCTGGTCGACGTGGCCGAGGGTGCTTGCCGCCTGCCGCAAGCGCTGATTAAGGACAAGCGATTCGAAAACTTGTCGCTTTTGCCAGCGGCGCAAACAAAAGACAAATCGGCAGTCTCTCCTGAACAAATGGAGGAAATCGTCACGCAGTTGAAGCGCGAGTTTGATTACGTCATTATCGACTGCCCGGCCGGGATCGAGCAAGGGTTCCGCAATGCCGTAGCAGGAGCGGATCAGGCTATCGTCGTGACGACGCCAGAAAAGGCGGCCGTGCGCGATGCCGATCGCATCATCGGCCTTTTGGAGCGGGAAAAAGTCGGGATGCCCAAGCTCGTCATCAACCGCGTGCGCTCTCATATGGTGAAAAATGGCGACATGCTCGATGTGGAAGATATTTTGGATTTGCTTGCCATTGACTTGATCGGTGTCGTGCCTGATGATGATTACGTTATCAAGTCTGCCAACCAGGGCGAGCCTGCTGTCATGAATCATGAATCGCGGGCAGCGCTCGCCTATCGCAATGTCGCGCGCCGCTTGCTCGGTGAAGCGGTTCCGCTGCAGCCGCTGGAGGAAAAGGCAGGCGTGTTCCATAAAATGCGTAAATTTTTTGGGCTAAAATAGGCTATGCATGGCTCCCCTTCTTTTACAGAGGGGAGTCACGTTTTCTAGGAGGAAAACATGGACCTGGAAAAACGTCACTTAAAATCAATTGACTGGACGATTATTTTGATTTTGGCAGGACTGGGTGTGTTCAGCTATCTGGGGATCTCCGGGTCGGCTGCCGGGGTGGACAAGGCCCATCAGCAGGTGATGTGGTATGTGATCGGGTTTATCGTGCTCGGCGTCACGCTGCTGTTTGACTATCGGCTGTTTCACAACCTCGCCTACGTCCTGTATGTACTCGGTCTGATTTTGCTGATCGGGGTCTTCCAGACAAAGCCGATCAACAATACGACGAGCTGGTACGATCTCGGGCCAGTCCTGTTTCAGCCCTCGGAGCCGATGAAGCTGTTTACGATTTTGACGGTCGCCCGCTTCATGGCGAAAAGGGCGGAGGACCCCGACCGCTTCTACTATTTTTACAAGCTGATTCCGGTAGCGGCGCTCGTAGGCGTCCCGCTGCTGCTTATTTTGGTTCAGCCTGACCTGGGGACGGCGATGGTCTTTACGGGGATGCTCGCCACTCTGCTGATCGTCGGCGGAATCCGCATGAAGCACGTCTTGTACTTGGTGGGCATTATCGGCAGCTTTTTTGCCGCGATGACGCTATTGTACGAGTACAAGCAGGAGATTTTTTTCAAGATCATCAAGCCGTACCAGTGGGATCGCGTCGTCTTCTGGATGGACCCTGATCTGGAACCGATGGGGCGAGGCTTCCAGTTGAAGCAGGCATTGATTTCGATTGGCTCGGGCCAGCTTTTCGGAAAAGGCATCGACACACCTACACAGGCGAGCTTTGGCTGGGTGCCTGTCGGGGAAAGCGATTTTATTTTCACGGTAATTGCGGAAAAGCTCGGCTTTGTCGGGGCCGGTCTGTTGATGATCCTGTTCTTCGCCTTGATTTACCGCATGATCCGCATCGCGATGGAAGCCAAAGATCCGTTTGGCTCCTACGTCGTAGCCGGCGTGGTCGGGATGCTCACCTTCCAAATTTTTGAGAACATCGGCATGACGATCCAGTTGATGCCGATTACGGGGATTCCGTTGCCGTTCATCAGCTACGGGGGCAGCTCGCTGATTACCAACTTTTTAATCATCGGCGTCGTCCTCAATATCGGCATGCGCAAAGACAAATTACGATTTGACTAAATGCGTGACAAATCGGAAATCGTGTGATAAAATCATCCTAAGTTAACCATTTTTACAAGTTATAGTGGTTTGGATGATTGGTTATGGAGTCGTACCGTTGTGAGAGACGTCACCATTGTCAATCGCATTGGTACGGCTTTTTTCCTTGACGCAAAAGGCTTATCTGTAAAAAAGGGGTTAACGCTACACTTTTTCGCCTCATGGGGCGAAATGTTCAGGGAGGTTTTGTTTCATGCAACAAGGTATCGTAAAATGGTTTAACGCGGAAAAAGGGTACGGGTTCATCCAAGTGGAAGGCGGAGACGATGTATTCGTACACTACAGCGCGATCCAGTCTGAAGGTTTCAAATCTCTGGACGAAGGTCAAAAAGTTGAGTTCGAAATCGTTCAAGGTAGCCGTGGACCACAAGCTGCTAGCGTAACCAAACTGTAAACTTCGACAGATTCAAAGGCAGTCTCTCAATGGGGAGACTGTCTTTTTTGCGTATGGGAGCGGTTTTGGCAAGAGGGCAAGCGGAGGAAGTCCTGGGAGCGGGCGGCATAAAGCCGGCAGACAAGTCATAAACTGGAACAAAGGCTTGGCCTGCGGAGGGATGGACATGTTCGGTGGAGCAAATCGTGTAAAAGAAAGACGGCGGGAGCGGCTGGAGCGAATCCGTACACAATCACGAGACAGTTTCTCTCCTTACGTGGACGACTGGAAGGACCCAATCGAAGTAGAGACTGATCCGTTCGGGTTTTCCTTGAAGGAAAACGACGAAGGGACGCCGCCGCCTTCTCATGAAAAATGGGGGCTGCAAATTTTTGCATCCGTCCTTTTGCTGGGGATGGCGTACTTGTTGTTCCAAACGTCGCTGATCCCGGCCAACTGGAAAGATTCCGCGCGCGAGGTCATGACGCGGGATTTTAACTTCGCGGGCGTGGCAGATTGGTACGAAGCCCGGTTCGGCCCGATTCCAACGCTGCTGCCTCAGGTTCCGGGGCCAAGCGCGGTTCCGGCGACAAGTACAGCCAAGGATGTGGCTGTCTGGAAGCTGCCTGCGAGCTGGAAAGTCGTGAAAGCTTATGAAGCGCCAGATACGAAGGTTGTGCTGGATACGGGAGTCGGCGAGCAGGTGAAAATCGGGGAGGCGGGATGGGTTTCCTACGTCGGGGAGCAGCCTGGCTTCGGGACGACTGTCATTGTCCGGCTGACCAAAGGACGGGAAGTATGGCTCGGCAATCTGGACAGTGTCGGCGTGGCAAAAGACGAGGTGTTGTCGCCCGGACAGGTGATTGGAACGGCACGGGTGGTGAACGGAACAGAGCGCCATTTGTACTTCGCAGCGAAAACAGATGAGCAGTTTGTCGATCCGCTGGAAGTGATCCCGTTTGAATAATGGCGGATGGCTGGACATACGTTTTCGCATTCACCTGCTCTTTTGGGCAGTAATCGGTGTGTCTGTGCTTACAGGCCACTTTTTGGAAGTGATTACGCTGTTTGTGATCGTCCTCATTCACGAGCTGGGACACGTGGCGATGGCTCGCGAGCTGGGCTGGCGAGTGCAGGAGGTCCAGTTGCTCCCTTTTGGCGGGGTGGCGACGGTGGAAAACAGCTACGCCACAGACCCGCTGGATGAGATTGCTGTGGCGCTTGCCGGGCCGTTTATGAACATGGTGATGATGGCAGCCTCGTACCTGTTTTGGTACACAGGCGTCTGGACGGAAGAATGGTCCCGGTTTTTTCTCGTCAGCAACGCTACGATCGCGTTGTTCAATCTGTTGCCGATCTGGCCGCTGGACGGCGGGCGGATCGTGCTGGCGATGCTTTGCTGGTTCATGTCCTACCGCCAGGCAGCACTCGTTTCGCTGGCGGGCAGCACCTTGCTCGCGGGCATTCTCGTCGGGGTGTCCGGCCTCGATCTGAAGCTCAACCTGCTCATCATCGGCCTGTACTTGCTCGCGATGAACATTCAGTCGTTTTTGCGCTTTCCGTATCAATTTTTTCGCTTTCTGGTGGAAAAGTACGGGCGCAGGCAGGAAGAAGCGGCCGTGCAGGCCATCCGCGTCCGCCCGGAGGAGACGGTGCTGGCGGTGTCGCATAAGCTGCGCCGGGGCCGCTCCCACCTGTTCTACGTGCAGGGGGCGGGACTTTTGGCAGAAGAGCAACTGCTGCACGCCCTGTTATTCGAACAAAAGCACGATGCTGCGGTGGGCAAGCTCCTGTAACGGTTAACGCTCAACGGATGCTGGCGGACGCCATTCCAGCAGCAGGCAATCGCGCAAGCTTCCTTCGTGCCATTCGGGGCGGGGAAGCTTTTTCTTTTGGCGTAGCCGTACTGCTCTTTGGCTGAAGCGTCGAGCGGGACGGGGGAAATCGCGCCTTTCTTTTTCCGAATGCCTATGTTAGATTACTTCCTGTGAGTCCGGCAATCCTGCTGGGCTGCCGGAAAAGGACGGGAATACGGAGTGTGAGTGCAGTGAGACAATTGGCAATAAGCGGCAGGGGCGGCGTGCGGATCGCATTTCTTACGGATGGGCAACTGAGCGAATGGCGGACGCAGGAGACAGGCGAGCACGTCAGCGCAGGGGATGTTTACTACGGACGGATCGCGGACGTAAAGCCAGGAATCCAATCCGCTTTTGTTGACATTGGGTGCGGGCAAAACGCTTACTTGTATGTCGATGACACGCTTCCAGCCGCGTCTGGCGAAAAGGGCAAGCCGAGCATTTCCGAGCGTGTGCAAGCGGGTCAGTATGTCATCTGCCAGGTCATCAAGGAAGGCTCAGAGCTCAAGGCTCCGAAAATTTCGCTGAAAATCAGCCTGCAAGGGCGCTACCTCGTGTATTTGCCCGTAGAGGAAGGATTGTCTCTTTCGCGAAAAATTAGCGCGCCAGAGGAACGGCAGCGGCTGGAGCAGATGATCGCGCCGCTGCTCGGAAGCAAAGAAGGAGTCATCGTGCGGACGGAGGCGGCTGAAGTGGACAGCGAGCAGTTGACGAGCGAGCTCGCCTATTTGCGCAAGCGGTGGGAGGGCGTGTGCCGGCAGGCTGCTGCGCGCAAGTCGCCCGGGCGAATCGGCAGCGATCTGGACGCGGTCGAAGCGGCGCTGCGAGAGGCGCTGGCGGAAGGGCTCGATGAAGTGGTGGTGGAGGATGGCGCTACGTTTCAGCAGGTAAAGGCAGCGCTTGCCGCCTTTGCAGCGGATGCGCAAAGCCTGCTGCGAAAACATACGGGCAAAGCGCCGCTGTTTGACGAACTGGGCGTGCAGGCCAAGCTGGAGCGGGCTCTCCAGCGCGAGGTACCGCTTGGCAACGGCGGCTTTCTCGTGTTTGACAGGACGGAGGCGATGACCGTCATCGACGTGAACACCGGCTCGTTTACCGGAGGAGGCGGCCAGCAGCGAGAGCAGGCTGTCACCGCAACCAACCTGGAGGCGGCAAAGGAAATCGCCAGACAGCTTCGGTTGCGCGACATCGGGGGCATCGTCATCATTGACTTTATTGACATGAAGGAGCCTGCCAACAAAGAAAGGGTGCTGGCGACGCTGAAAAAAGAGCTGGCCCGGGATGCAGTTCCAGCGACTGTGCTTGGAATGACGGCGCTTGGACTGGTCGAGCTGACGCGAAAACGGGTGAGAGCGAGCCTGGTGGAGCGGCTGACCGAGCCTTGTGCGGCGTGCGAGGGACGCGGGCGAGTTTTGCGTGCTGACGAGTGCCTCCGGCGTCTGCAAGACGAGCTCGCCGGACTGGCCCGTTCGCAGCAGGCGGAGGCGGCGGTCGTGGAGCTTTCCACCAGACTTTTCCCGCTCGTGGACGCCGGGGACGGGGGAACAGCCGCTGCCACCAACTGGCCTCTGCACATCTATAAGCGCGAGCAACCGCGGCTTGCCCCGGACGGCTACCGGATTACCTACGCGGGAAATGCGGCGGAGGCAGAGCGTTTGTCCGAAAACAATCGCAAAATGACTTGACTGGGCGCTTGCTGCTATGATAACCTAATGTTTGTCATGCAGCTATGTCTTGTGCATACTGTAACCGCACGAATCGGGTACATAAGTCGCCGCCAGTCGGCGCACCTGTAGAGGCGAGTCTGAGTATAGGAGGTGCACACAGTGTACGCAATTATCGAAACCGGTGGAAAGCAATACAAAGTTGAAGAGGGTTCCGTTCTCTTCATCGAGAAATTGGCTGGCAATGAAGGAGAAGTTGTTACTTTTGACAAAGTTCTCTTCGTAAGCAAAGACGGCAAAGTTACTGCAGGAGCTCCTACAGTAGCTGGTGCAACGGTAACTGGTAAAGTAGAAAAACACGGTAAAGCTGCAAAAATCATCGTGTACAAATACAAAGCCAAGAAAAACTACCGTCGCAAACAAGGTCACCGTCAACCGTTCACCAAAGTTGTGATCGAAAAGATCAACGCTTAATTTTGGTGACCTGATATGATCGAAGTGATCGTGAGCCGTGCGCAGCACGGTATCCATGAAATTAGTATTTCCGGACATGCCAATGCGGGTGCTTATGGGGCGGACATCGTTTGTTCCGCCGTATCAGGCATCAGCTTTGGTATATTAAACAGCGTGCAGCCGCTGACGGGACTGACACCGCAAGTTTCAGTCGCCCAAGAAGGCGGCGGCTTTCTGAAGTGGACGCTCGCTTCCTCGGAAGCGGCGGACATACTAGAAAAGCAGCAGCTTTTGGCTGAGAGCATGGTGATCGCCCTGTTATCAGTTGCGGCGCAGTACGGGAAATACGTAAAAGTGAATGACCATAAATGGCAGGGAGGTGTCTGATATGAACATGCTGTTTAATTTGGACCTTCAGTTTTTCGCATCGAAAAAAGGGGTAGGTTCCACTAAAAACGGACGTGATTCCATTTCCAAACGTCTGGGCGTGAAACGCGGTGACGGTCAATTCGTTACTGCCGGAAACATCCTCGTTCGCCAACGCGGAACGAAGATTTACCCAGGTGCGAACGTAATGAAAGGCGGAGACGACACTCTGTTTGCAACTGCAGATGGCGTTGTTCGTTTCAAGCGTCTGGGCCGCGATCGCAAGCAAGTTGTGATCGAACCAGTTGCTTCCGAAGCGTAAATATTTGTTCCAGGAAAACCCAGCATCGTTGCTGGGTTTTCTTTTGCTTTTCGGGCAAACGGAACAAAGCGGAACAGTTTGCGCCAAAATAGTTGGGCGCAGCCAAGTTTTCTCATTGTCCCGGCTTCTTTTATGGTACAATAGTTAGGAAAGAAATTCTTATCGACTTGGGTGAATGTGATGGGGGACGAGCGGAGACTGCTTACGCATCAGACAGACCAGTTGCTGGCCGTACTGAATCGGCAGCGGCATGACTGGTTGAACCACGTTCAGGTTCTGCTCGGCTATTTGCATATGAACCGTACTGAGCAGGGAGAGGCGCACTTGAAGCGCATCGCGCAGATGGCGATGCAGGAATCAATGGTCGCGCGTTTGAACAACTCCCTGTTGTCCGTCTTCTTCTTGACATTCAATGCGCTGAACAAGGAAATGCTTTTGGAAGTAGACGTGTGCAATGATGTGGATCTCACGCGAATAGCATTGGACGAGCAGCACTTGTTTCAGTTGGTGTCGGAGATATTATGCACAGTGAACGATCATGTAGACCAAAATGGCTACGAGCCAGCCAGTATGCACGTAAGCTTGCAGGCGGATCAACGAGGCGTTCATTTTCGTTTTGACCTGGCCGGAGAGCTGAATGCATCCGGAATGGAAAAATTGGAAAAGCTGATACGGAATAGCGAGCAAAGTACGGTGGAGGTCACCGAGTGGATACAGACGGAAGGCGAATGGGTGTTGGACTTGCTGATTCCATTCGCGCAATGAAAGAGGTGACACCATGTTTGTCGATCAGGTAAAAGTTTATGTAAAAGGCGGAGACGGTGGGAACGGAGCCGTTTCTTTTCGCCGGGAGAAGTACGTGCCGCTTGGCGGACCGGCAGGCGGCGATGGCGGTAAAGGCGGCGATGTCGTGTTTGAAGTCGATGAAGGACTGCGCACGCTCGTAGACTTCCGCTACCAAAGACATTTCAAGGCGCCGCGCGGAGAGCACGGACGCAACAAGTCGCAGCACGGAGCCGGAGCGGAGGATATGATCGTCCGCGTACCACCGGGCACGACCGTCATTGATGACGACACAAAAGAAGTCATTGCCGATCTGGTGGAGCACGGCCAGCGCGCTTTGATCGCCAAAGGCGGACGTGGCGGACGGGGGAATATCCGTTTTGCCAATTCGTCCAATCCCGCCCCACATATTTCGGAGAACGGAGAACCGGGCCAGGAGCGCTACATCGTCATGGAGCTGAAGCTGATTGCGGATGTCGGTCTGGTTGGCTATCCGAGCGTCGGAAAATCGACACTGCTCTCCAGTGTGACTGCGGCGAAGCCAAAGATCGCAGCGTACCATTTTACGACGTTGACGCCGAATCTGGGTGTCGTGGATTTGGGCGAGCAGAGCTTTGTCATGGCGGACTTGCCGGGGCTGATTGAAGGCGCGCACGAAGGTGTGGGGCTTGGCCACCAATTCCTGCGCCACGTGGAGCGCACCCGCCTGATTGTTCACGTCATCGACATGGCAGGGGTGGATGGACGCGATCCTTACGAAGATTACTTGCAGATTAACCGCGAGCTGAAGCTCTACAACCTGAAGCTTGAGGAGCGTCCGCAAATTATCGCGGCCAACAAGATGGACGTGCCGGAAGCGGCGGAAAACTTGCGACGCTTCAAGGAAAAAGTGCCGGATGTCAACGTGTTTGAGATTTCGGCAGCGACCAGACAAGGCGTCCAGGAATTGATGTACGCGATAGGCGACATGCTCTCGACGATTCCGGACAAGCCGACGGTCGAGGAAGTTGTAGAAGTGGAAGAGCGCGTGGTGTTCCGGGCGGAAAAAGAGCCGGAGCCATTCGAGATTACCCGCGACAACGATGTGTTCGTGGTCAGCGGCGAGAAAATCGAGAAGCTGGTGCGCATGACGAACCTCAACAGCTATGACGCCGCTCAGCGCTTCGCAAGACAGATGCGCAGCATGGGCGTGGACGAGGCATTGCGCAAGCACGGCGCAAAAGACGGGGATACCGTTCGGATTGGCAAATTAGAGTTTGACTTTGTGGAGTGACAAACAAAAATGATTGATATCCCATCCCTTACCCCTTTCATGGCGGACAAACGCCTCCAACGCGGTGCTTCTTTGCCGATGATGATCTCAAGACAGGTCAAAGCGCCCATTCAAGTAATGGTAGAGCATGTCAAAAGCAGTTATCTCGTTGTCTCTCTTGAGATGAAGGCCGAAGCAAGGACCGAACTGCTCGGATCAACGGTACGTGTTCGGTGGGAATCGGATGCGGCTATTAACACGATTGATCTGGAAGTCATTTCAGAAGAAACGGTCTGGCCAATCAAGCTGTTGGCGATGGTTCCGGTCAGCGTCGGCGTCGAGATTGTGGCAGGCCGCAAGCAGGAGCCCATCTCCCCGGGAATCGACATCCGCGTCCCGTACAAGGTGATGGGGGCAAGGCCGATCGAGGAAAAAGGAGAGGCTGTGCTGCTGAAGCTTTCCCCCACACGGCTTATTCTCGGCACAGAAGGCTACGTGGCAAAGGGAGAGTTTCTCCACCTCTCGTTCACAGTTCCGTCGACTGGCCAGGAAATCGTCATGATGGCAAAAATCGTGGAGAAAACTTTCGACGACAAGCAAACCGTGATCGAGTTGATTTTTACGGATATCAATGAAAAGCATCACCAACTCATCAAAGATTACTATAAAAAACTCACGTCTGCCGCTTCTTCCTGAGGAAGCGGTTTTTTTTCCTTTGCTGTTCCCGCGAAGAAGGTATATAGTAGAGTACATAGAGTTCTGAATCGAGCCTGTTCACCTGGTGGATTTGTTTTGTACGCTTTCCTGAATATCACTTTGTGAAATCTTGCACTTTTGATTATTCTACGCTGTTGTGTTGCTTCAGTTTGTGAAAAATATTACAAGCACATAGGCTTTTCGGTATTTTGGGAGAATGGCGGCCGTTACTCGTATGAACAGGCATCGAGAAAGAAGGCCTCTATTCCAAAGCAAAGGAGGACGTTTTTCTATGTCTCAAACAACCACGCAACAAGCTCAGGCGGAAGTAGCAAGCACCGCTACCCTGGCACCTGAGCAGCAAATGGATGTACTCGATCAGTTGATGAAGCCAGAAATTCAAGAATCCCTGAATGTGTTGGTGGCAAACTTGCCGAAGCTGGCCGAGATGACAACCATCCTCACCAAAACGTACGACCTGGTACAAACCGTAGCCAACGACCAAGTGCTCATCGAAGACATCAAGGGCGGCGTGGAAGAGTTCGTCAAGCCGATCTCTGACAAGGCAAAAGGCATCGCACAAGCGGCGATCGAAGCAAACGACCGCGCGCACGCGGAGGAATCCACTATCGGTTTGTTTGGCATGCTCAAAATGCTGAAAGACCCGCAAGTACAAAAAACATTGCGTTTCGCCCAGGCATTCCTGGAAGTTTTGGCAGAGCGCCAGCAGCAAAAACGCTAATTACGATAACCTACGAGAGACAAGGACGGAGGATTGGGCATGGCGAAGCATATTCTCATTTTGGGCGGCGGCTACGGCGGATTGCTGTCCGCTTTGACTGCACGTAAACACATGACGGCTGAAGAAGCGACGATCACGGTTGTGAACCGTTTCCCTACGCACCAAATCATCACGGAGCTGCACCGCTTGGCAGTAGGAAACCTGTCTGAGCAAAACGTGGCGCTGCCACTGGAAAGACTGCTGCGCGGCAAAGATATCAACCTCGTGATTGATACTGTGGAAAAAATCGGCCTCGAATCGCAGCGTGTGACGCTGGCGAGCGGCGAGTCTATCAAATACGATGCACTGGTAATCGCGCTGGGCAGCGAGACGGCATTCTTCGGCATTCCTGGCCTGCAAGAGTACAGCTTCACGCTGAAATCGGTAGAGGAAGCAAACCGTCTGCGCGCGCACCTCGAAGAGCGCGTAGCAGAGTACAGCAAGAGCAAAAACAAGGCAGATGCCACCTTCGTGGTTGGCGGTGGCGGCCTGACCGGGATCGAGCTGGTTGGCGAGTTCGCCGACATGCTGCCGAACCTGTGCCGCAAATACGGCGTAGATTTTGCAGACCTGTCCATCTACTGTGTAGAAGCAGGACCATCCATCCTCGCAGGCTTTGCCCCTGACCTGGTAGAGCGTGCGAAAACAAGCCTGGAAAAACGCGGCGTTCAGTTCCTGACGGGCGTTCCGGTAACTGAAATGAAAGAAACGACGGTATGCTTAAAAGACGGCAACACCATCGAAACCAAAACAATGGTTTGGACAGGCGGCGTGCAAGGCAATCGCGTAGTGGCGGAGTGCGGCATTGAAGTAAATCGCGGCCGTGCAACCGTTACCGAATACTTGCAATCCACTTCTCACCCAGAAGTATTCCTCGCAGGCGACAGCGCGGTCGTGATGGGACCAGAAGGCCGTCCATACCCGCCGACTGCGCAACTGGCATGGCAAATGGGCGAAGTGGTGGGCTACAACCTGTTCGCGCACTTCAACGGCTCCAAAATGGACACGTTCAAGCCGGTATTCTCCGGTACGCTGGGCAGCCTGGGCCGCAAAGACGCCATCGGCACCATCGGCGCAAGCCAACTGAAGCTGAAAGGCTTGCCAGCTACCTTGATGAAGGAAGCGAGCAACGTGCGCTACCTGACTCATATCAACGGCCTGTCCTCGCTGGCCTACTAATTCATACGAGTAACACGCACAAAACCCGGGATCTGGCATCCCGGGTTTTTCCTATTTCAGCGAGCAAAGGTGCAGATCACTCTGGCGGACTTATTTGTTGCCGCTCGGATCTTCGACGATGTTCGGGGATTGCGCCATTTTTTTGCCGCGCAGATCAGCGCCAAACTGATCCAGGCTGCTCGGCTTCCCGGCCGGGTGATTGTTGCGGCGCTCTGATTTGTCCGACTTTCCGCGTCCTGCCATCTGTCTTTCACCTCCTCTTCCTCAACCGCTTTTAGTTTGCGCGAAGCGCGCCAAGCTCATGTAACCCGAGTGAACCGAATCAGGTTGGGTGAAAAAAATTGGCGTTCAAGGATTGTCACAGCGGACGGTATCCGTTATAATGTCCTCTATGAAGAAACAACTGTTTTTCTCAGGAGGACACGACGGTGAAACGGGAAGAGAAGTTCTACTTGATACGATCTGACATCTTACCAGAATCTATCGTGAAGACGATCGAAGCGAAAAAGATGCTGGAATCCGGCGAAGTGGACACCGTGAATGAGGCAGTGGAGCGGGTGGGACTGAGCCGAAGTGCTTTTTACAAATACAAGGACGGTATCTTTCCCTTCAATGCCATGATGAGCGAAAAGATCATGACGATCACGTTTTCGCTGGAGCACATGTCCGGTTATTTGTCCAAGGTGCTCACGTACGTAGCAGAACAAGGCGGGAACGTGCTGACGATCAACCAGACGATTCCGCTGCAAGGGATTGCCAACATTTCCATGTCTGTCGATATGGCCAACCTGCGCGTATCCAGCACGGAATTTCTGGAAAGCTTGCAAGAAATCCCCGGCGTTCGCAAAGCGATGATCGTCGGCAGAGGGTAAAAGAAGGGTAGGAGGAGAGAAACAATGGAGAAGCAAAGCATCAAGCTGGGGTTAATGGGGTTTGGCACAGTAGGGACAGGGGTTGTCCGCATCATCCAGGCGCATCAGGACGACTTGCAAAAGCAGACGGGACTGGGGATTGAGATTACGAAAATTCTCGTGCAGGACGCCGAGAAATCCCGCAATATCAGTTCCATGGATAATCTGCTGACGACAGAACCTGCTGAGCTTCTGGATGATCCGGACATTGAGGTGATCGTCGAGGTCATCGGTGGCATCCATCCGGCGAAGGAGTACATTCTCGCAGCACTGGAGCGCGGCAAGCATGTGGTGACAGCCAACAAAGACTTGATGGCGCTGCACGGCGCTGAAATTTTGAACAAGGCGCAGGAAAAAGGCTGCGACGTGTTTTACGAAGCGAGCGTGGCAGGCGGCATTCCGATCTTGCGCGCGCTGGTGGAAGGCTTCTCCTCTGACCGCATCACCAAAATGATGGGCATCGTCAACGGGACGACCAACTACATTTTGACCAAAATGAGCCAGGAGGGGGCAGACTACAGCGACGTTTTGAAGGAGGCGCAAGCGTTGGGATATGCGGAGGCGAATCCTACCTCTGACGTGGAAGGCTTCGACGCGGCCCGCAAAATGGCGATTCTGGCGACGCTCGGCTTCCGCGTACCGATGAAGCTCGAAGACGTGGACGTCAAAGGAATCAGCAAAGTGAGCAAAGAGGACATCGCCTACGGCAAGCAACTGGGCTATGAGATCAAGCTGCTGGGCCTGGCGAGACGCGATGGGGAAGCGATCGAGGTGAGCGTGCAGCCGACAATGGTGCCAAAATCGCATCCGCTGGCTTCCGTCAACGGCGTGTTCAACGCAGTGTACGTTCACGGCGAAGCGGTTGGCGAGACGATGTTCTATGGGCCGGGCGCGGGCGAGCTTCCGACTGCGACCGCAGTCGTGTCCGACCTCGTTACCGTTGTGAAAAACAGAAAGCTCGGGGTAAACGGACGCGGAATGGTCGCTCCGTACAAAGAAAAAATTCTCAAGGACGACAGCGAAAAGCTGTCCAAATACTTCCTGCGGATCGTAGTGACAGACAAGCGCGGCGTTTTGGCGCAGATCACCCAGCTTTTGGCTGACAAAAACATTTCCCTGGAGCAAGTCATCCAGCAGCCGTACAACAATGGCGGCGAGGCGGAAATCATCATGGTGACGCACCTGTCCTCGAAAAGCGACATGGACGGAGTCATTGCCTACATGGAACAAATGGACATCGTGTCCAAGATTGAAAGCTGCTACCGGGTAGAAGGGGGAGACAAATAATGAGTTCGGATCGACAATCTGGCATCATCGCACGCTATCGGGAGTTTCTTCCGGTTACGGACAAGACACCGCTCATCAGCCTGCACGAAGGAAATACACCGTTGATTCACGCGCCAAACCTGTCCAAACAGCTCGGCGTCGAGCTGTACGTGAAGTACGAGGGGCTGAACCCGACAGGCTCGTTCAAGGACAGGGGCATGGTGATGGCTGTCGCCAAGGCAGTAGAGGAAGGCAGCAAAACGATCATGTGCGCTTCCACCGGCAACACGTCGGCTGCTGCCGCTGCTTACGCCGCGCGCTCCGGCTTGCGCTGCATCGTGTTGATTCCGAGCGGCAACATCGCCCTCGGCAAGCTGGCGCAAGCGATCGCGTATGGCGCGGAAGTGATCGCCATCGACGGCAACTTCGACGAGGCGCTGAACATCGTGCGCGAAATTACGGCGAAAGAGCCGATTACGCTCGTCAATTCCGTCAACCCGTACCGGATCGAAGGGCAAAAGACAGGAGCGTTCGAAGTGTGCGACGCCTTGGCTGACGCACCGGACATTTTGGCGATTCCCGTGGGCAACGCCGGAAACATCACCGCCTACTGGAAAGGCTTCAAAGAGTACAAGAAAGCGGGCAAATCCAGCCGCTTGCCGCACATGTACGGCTTCCAGGCAGCGGGAGCGGCGCCTCTCGTGCTCGGACAGCCTGTACCCAATCCGGAGACGATCGCAACAGCAATCCGCATCGGCAACCCTGCGAGCAAGGATGGCGCTCTGAACGCGATCGCCGAATCGAACGGACTCGTCGACAGCGTGACGGACGAAGAGATCATGCAGGCGTACCAGCTTTTGGCGAAAAACGAAGGCGTCTTCTGCGAACCGGCATCTGCCGCATCGCTGGCGGGCATCATCAAGCTGCATCAGGCCGGAAAGCTTCCACAGGGCGTCAAGGTTGCTTGCGTTTTGACCGGAAATGGCCTGAAAGACCCGAACATCGCCCTGAAGCTCGTAGGCGAGGAGCCGCGCTCGGTGCCTGCGACACATGAAGCCGTCATGCAACTGGTTCGCCAGAGCGAAAGCGAAGTCGTGTCATGAGCGAGCAGCGCGTAAAAGTAGCGATTCCCGCAAGCACAGCCAATCTGGGGCCGGGCTTCGATGCTTTGGGAATGGCTTTTCAACTGTATTCGGTAGTGGAAATGGAAGTAAGCGAGCGGACAACCGTCGAGCTGGTTGGAAAAGAGCTGGAAGGGACGCCGGCAGACAAAAGCAATCTGTTGTATCAAGTAGCCGCGGGCTTGTTTGCAGAAGCCGGGCTGGCAGTTCCGGAGCTGGCGATACGGGCTTCGAGCGACGCTCCCTTGACGCGCGGGCTGGGCAGCAGTGCCGCGGCGATTGTCGGCGCGCTGGTGGCGGCGAATCAGCTTGCCGGGGAGCCATTTACCCGCGAAGAGCTGTTCGCACGGGCAACAGCGATGGAGGGACACCCCGACAATGTGGGAGCCTCGATGTTTGGCGGCATCATCGTGGCGACCATGCCGGAAAAAGCGGGGGAGCCCGTCCCGTATGTTCGCTTCGCCCCTCCCGCCGGGTTGCAAACGCTCGTCGTCATCCCGGATTTCATGCTGGAGACGCAAAAGGCGCGCAACGTTTTGCCGCAGGTGTACAGCAAGGAAGATGTTGTATATAATGTGGGACATAGCAGTTTGCTCGTTGCCGCATTGGCACAAGGCAGACTCGACCTGATGGGACGGGCTATGTCAGATCGGCTGCACCAGCCGTATCGCGCTAAACTTGTACCTGGCTTGAACGAAATCCTGGACAAAGCGACTGAGCACGGTGCCGTAGGCGCTGCCTTGAGCGGCGCGGGTCCGACGATTCTTTGCTTCTTTTCTACCGCAGAAGAGGAGGGACGACTGCGCGCATTCGTGGACAGCGTGATGAAAGGGCACGGCATTACTTACCGTGTCATGATTTTGCAGCCGGACGAAAATGGCGTACAAGTAGAAATCCATCAGAGATAGAGCATAGTTGGATAGGAGAACGCCATGGAGAAGAAACTCGCTTTTCTCGGACCTCGCGGAACGTTCACGGAAGAGGCGGCCCGGTCTTTGACGCAAGACCAGCCGATCTCGCTCGTTCCGTACCCGAGCATTATTGATGTGCTGAACGCCGTTTCCAACAAGGAAGTGGCATTCGGGGTTGTGCCGATGGAAAATTCCATCGAAGGAACCGTCAACTCCACCCTGGATTGGCTCATTCACGAAGTCGACTTGCCGATTATGGCCGAGCTGGCGCTGCCGATTACGCAAAACTTGCTGGTGGCAAAAAGGGAGCAGCCGCTGCCTTTGTCTGCGATTACGAAAGTTTTGTCGCATCCGCAGGCGATCGCGCAAAGCCACAACTTTTTGCGCGAAAACTTGCCGCACGCCCAGATCGAGTACGTGAACAGCACGGCGCTGGCAGCGAAAACCGTGAGCGAGCATCCCGAAGAGCCGTGGGCTGCTGTCGGCACCAGGCTGAATGTGGAGATTTATCCGCTGGAATTCGCACGCGAGCAAATTCAAGATTATTCGAATAACTACACCCGCTTTGTGCTCGTCGGCCAGGAACCGCTTGCGCTGCCGGCGTCTGCGCGCGAAAAGACGACGATTCTCGTCACGCTGCCGGAAGATTTCCCGGGGGCGCTGTACCAGGTGCTGGCGGCGTTTGCCTGGAGAAAAGTCAACTTGTCGCGGATTGAATCCCGCCCGACGAAAAAAGCATTGGGAAGCTACTATTTTGTCATTGATATCGAGCAAAAAATGGATGATGTCCTGCTGCCGGGAGCCTTTGCCGAGATTGAAGCGATCGGCTGTCAGGTGCGCCAGCTTGGAACGTATCCGTTTTATATGCAAAAAGCCAATTTTTAGAAATTGGCTTTTTTTCTTTTTTCTCCCCCGGTCAAGAAAGCCAAGGCGTAAAGGAGCAAAACGCCCATGGGTGCATACCATGGTAGGGAGTTTTTACGCAAGGGAGGAGAAACATTGAGGATTCACATCGTACAAAAAGGCGAGAGCATGTGGAAGATCGCCAAAAAATACGGCGTCGATTACAAGGAACTGCTGCGCTTAAACAGCCAGATCAAAACTCCCGACACGCTCTATCCCGGAGCGAGAATCAAAATTCCGGCAAAGCGCGTTCCTGTCAGACCACAGCCACGAACAACGCCTCACCCGATGAGCGAGGCGGCTCCATATGTAAAAGAACGGCCGATTACCGAGCCTGAGTCGGAGGAAGTTCCGCTGCAGATTGAGCGGCGTCCGATCGAGCCGGAAGAACAAGAGGAAGAGGTGCGGATTGAATCGGAATCCAAGCCAAGAGTGAGTCCGGAGATTCCGTTTACGCCGCCAGCGAAGGAAAGGCCACCGGCTTCGCCAACCCCGTCTGTGTCGCCAGAGACGATCCGGCCAACGCCAACGCCTGCACCGCTGCCGGAGAGGGTCGTTCCGCCAAAGCCACCCGGACCGAACATCAACCTAGAGCCGCAGAGGCCGCCAGTGCCGACGACGCCAGCCCGGCCTGTCGTTCCGCCCGTGCAGCCAACGCAAGTAAGCCCGTATATTTACCAGCCTCCCAGCCCGCCGAACATCGCGATGCCGAACGTACCGCCGCTGCCGCCTACACAGATCAGGCCGCTTCAGCCGCAGACACCGCCTGCGATCCAGTGTCCGCCATGCCCGCCTGTTCAGACTCAGCCAAACATCCCACCAGGCCAGGTGAGGCCGTTTTCGCCGATGCCTCCGACACAGGTGCGCCCTCTGCAGCCAATGCCGCCACAGCAGGTACGCCCGATGCCGATGCCACCGAGACCGCCGCAGCAGCAAGTGCACCCGCTGCCGCCTGCGCCAAAGCTTCGGCCATGCCCGCCTGTGCGACCTTGCCCGCCGTGCGCGGCTCCGAGAATGCCTATGCCGCAGCAGCCGGGAAGACAACTGGTCAGTCCGGAGCAGATGGGGCCAGGGCCATGGCAAAGGCCGTTCCCAGGTCCAGGCCCGGGACAGCCGATGTTTCCCTACAGGCCGTTTGTCAGCCCGTGGCAGATGATGCCGCCATTCCCGGGGATGATCCCGTTCGGAATGCCGCCGATACGTCCGATGCCGCTTCCAATGCCGCTGTATCCGCTGCAACCGATGCATCCGCCCATGCCTATGCCATATCCACCGTCTCCGCCTAGACAGCCTCGCGCGAAGCTGCCTGTTTGCCCAGAACCAGTGGAGTCATCGTCATCATGTGAGTGTTCCTCGGCCAGCCCGGAGTACAGAAAGCGCAGACGCGTGAGAAGCAGCCGTGGCCCGCAGCCGTTTCACAACAACATGATGTTCCCGCCTACCCAGTGCGTCGCCTCCATGCCAGAGCAAGGCGCATGGCCAAACTGGGGAGACGGGCTCGATGAATCCTCTTCGTACTGAGAGGGACGGTTATGAACAAAGGACTCATACCAGCGATCGAAAAAGCTTTTCGTTGTGAGGTGCACGGGGTTAAGCCTAAGAGGAACGTCAATCTGCTCAAAACAGACCGGGGACACTGGATCATCAAAGGGTATAAGCAGTTGGAAAAAGCAGTATGGGTCACGGAGTTAGCCGATGCCTTGAGGCAAAAGGGCTTTGTTCACACGGTGCACTACGTCTCCGATGCGGAGGGCGCCAAAATTTTTCCTTACGAGGATCGTTATTACACGATCATGAAGCTGATCGACGGCGAGGAAGCCGACAACGCGTCGCTCTATGACGTGAAAAAGACAGCGGAGACGTTGGCGCGCTTCCATGTCGCGGCGCAAGGCTTTCCCGTCTCCCATTCGTATGCGTACGAAGGAAAGCCGAACTTGCTGGATAAATGGGAAAGCCGCCTGGAATACTTCGAGCGGCTCACCTGGATGATTGAGCAAAACGGCCCGCAAAACAAGCTGGAGCAAATCATCGCCCACTCGGCTGATGAAGTGCTGCGCGACGGCCAGCAGTTGCTGCAGTCTGCCTACAAGCTGCCGTTGACGCCGGAAATGTTCCTGGCCATGGAGAGAGGTACGCTCGCGCATCGGGACGTTGCCAGCCACAACTTTTTGCTCACCCAGCGGGGCAACTGCTATCTCATCGACCTGGATACGGTCGGCCACGACATTCAGCTCGTCGACCTCGTCCAGTTGATGTCGCGCATGCTGCTGATGCAGGACTATCGGATGGAATCGTTCGTGGAAGCGATGGAGGCATACAGCAACATTAACTATTTGAGCGACACGCAAATTTGGACCGTTCATCAACTGCTCCGTTACCCGGACAATTTTTTGCGCGAGGTGACAGGGCTGTACAGCAGGCGACCAGGCTACCATATGCGCGGCGTCCTGCAGCTTGTCATGCTAGAGGGAAAACTTGCCCAAAACCGGCAAAAGTTTTTGAATGACGGGGAGCGCATCTTCCAGCGTTCGCCGTGGGGAGAATATCATTTTGTCGGGTAAATTGCTCTTTTGTCCGCTCGGATTGGACGATACGAAAAAAACATCCCTCTTGCAAAAGAGGGATGTTTGTCTTGGAGACGCTAAGCTTACTTGGAAGCTGGCTTGGACAGGTCGATAGCGAACTTGGCAAAGCCGGATTCCAGTTGGCCGATGAATTTCAGGTTGGGCATTTTTTCGGCAAAAGGCTTCGCGTCTGGAGAAGAAGTGAAGGTTACGTTCACTTTTTCTTTGATTGGCGCAAACGTCCAGTTGTTGTCTGCTGCCGGGTTGATGTCTTTTTGGCTCAGGATGTAGTCGATCACTACTTGGCGGTTTTCATCCGGAGAATCGATGACGATGTTTTTGCCGTCCAGGCCAGGGAAGTTGCCGCCGCCGCCTGCGCGGTAGTTGTTGGTGACGACGATGAACTTGTCTTCCGGTTTGACTGGTTTGCCGTTGTAGGACAGGTTTTTGATGCGGTTCGCATCTTTGTTTTCCAGCTTGCCGTCAATCGCGTATTTGGATGGCTGTGTCACGTCGATTTGGTAGGTTACGCCATCAATTACGTCGTAGTTGTAAGTAGGGAACGCTTCGTTTATGAGCGGCTGCTCTTCTGTTTTCTTCACATCAATCTGGTTGAACTGGCCTGCGGAGCGCTCCAGCCATTCTTGCAGTTGGGAGCCGTTAATCAGCACAGCCTTCAATGTGTTTGGATAGATGTACAGGTCAGATACGTTTTTGATGGCGATCGTGCCTGCAGGGATGTTGGTGTAGTAGGATGCGCCGTTGCGGCCGCCTGCCTTGAATGGAGCTCCTGCGGACAGAACCGGAATGCCGTCGTATTCTGTGCCTTTAATGTTTTTCTCTACGAACCATTTTTGTGCATTCGTCACGATCTGGATGGATGGGTCATCCTGTACCAGCGCGAAGTAGCTGAAGATAGGGGAAGACGTTTTCCCTACAGCGGAGCGCACCCATTCCACGGTGTGGTCGTGGTCTTCTTTGACGGCATCGAGAACGGCCTGATCTGCATCTGCCAAGGAAGCTTTGTTTGTTTTGTCGTAGATCGGAATCGTTTTGGTAACCGACTCAGCCACTTTCCATTTGCCGTTTTCTTGCTTCAGCGTCAGGTCGATCACGCCGAGGTTGTTGCCCCAGTAGCCAGGCATGACAGCCGGTTTGCCGTTGATAGTGCCTTTTTCGCCGTCAACGCCAGGGATGTTTTCAAAGCCAGGTCCCGGGAAGATGAGGTGGGAGTGGCCGAACAGGATCGCGTCAATGCCTTCGACCTTGCTCAGTTGGTAGCTCGCGTTTTCCAGGTTCGCTGCCGGTTCAACCGGGCCGATGCCGGAGTGCGGAACCGCTACGATGATGTCGGCACCTTTTTGCTTCATCTCAGGGATGAACTTTTTGGCGCTTTCCACAATGTCTTTGGCGATCACTTTGCCTTCCAGGTTCGCTTTGTCCCACTGCATGATTTGCGGCGGAACGAAGCCGATGACACCGACTTTCAAGGTTACTTCTTTACCGCTCTCGTCCTTGAACTTGCGCTCGAGGATTTGATAAGGAGTGAACATGTTTTTGTCGTTGTTCGGGTTGTTATCCTTGTCGTCGATGTAGACGTTGGAGTTGATGTAAGGGAATTTCGCGCCCTTCAGGCTGCGATCCAGATGTTCCAGACCGAAGTTGAACTCGTGGTTCCCGATGTTGCCAAGGTCGTAGTTCAACAGGTTCATCGCTTTGTAAACCGGGTGAGTTTCTCCGTCTTGCAGCGGATCGATTTTCGCTACGTAGTCGCCCAGCGGGTTTCCTTGCAGCAGATCGCCGTTGTCGATGAGGATGCTGTTTTTCGCTTCGTCTCTCGCTTTTTTAATCAGCGTAGCGGTTTTGGCGAAGCCGAACTCGTCCGTGGCTTTGTCTTGGTAATAGTCGTAGTTTACGATGTTGGTATGGATATCGGTAGTTTCAAGCAGGCGGAGCTTCAGGGTGGAGCCAGTTTCGGCGCTCACAGGGGTAACAGGGAACGTGAGAGCGCTGACAACTAAAGAAGTGCTGAGGAGAAAAGCGGTCAGCATTTGTTTGTTTGTCTTTTTCATTTTTTGGTTGACCTCCAATAAGTTCACAATAAGTGCCAAGCAAAAATAGTTTATCACTACAATCTGTAGATTGGTAGATAATTGCAGGTTAAGATTATTAAATTTTGTCTATTGACAAAAAAGATATAATGATTGCTCAATTTGCCGTTTGCCCGCGATAAATTTCTCGCCAATTACGAATCCTTGAGAGATTCACGTATGTCCCCCTTCAAACATGGCAAAACTAGGAAAAAAGGTATAAGAAGGGGTTCATCAAATCATGCGAAAAAAATGGATGGTGTACGCATCGTGGGGCGCTGCGCTTCTCACCGGTGTCGTATTGGGCATCCTGCTGGCAGGCAGCGGAGGCAGAGAGAACGGACTGCTTCAACTGCTGCATACAGACATCGGCAAGACGGCAACGGTGGCAGGAAAGCCGTATGAACTGGTGTTGACCCGCAGCTACTTGTGCGGCGTCCGGGATGAAGAGCGTCAACCGATCGCCGCAGGCCATTTGCCGGAAGCGATGGGGGATTACAAAGGCTGGGAGATCGTGACAGCCGATCCGAGCAAAATGATTTTAATGAGAAGGGAACAGGACATTTCTCCCGCATGCAAGGAGAACGGCCATTTCGGCTTGTCGGCGGACGGAATGCTGACGCTGTTTCACGGGGTTCCCGCCGAGCAGGACGTCATCCAGACGTTTTACCGCATCAACACGGCAAAAATGGAAGCGAGCCTGCCAAAAGAAGAGCTGGAGAGTTTGAAGCGGGGCATCCGCATTCGCAATCTGGCAGAGTATAACAGCGTCCTGTCGACGTACGGGGAGTTTCAACTGGATGGCGACTAAAGCGAGCAGAGGAAAAAGCCGGCGATCCCGCAGGGGGAATGGTCGGCTTTTTTCGTGCTGCCGTACTGTTGTGCTGCATTTCGTTACAAGTCTACAGCGATAATCCGCCACTTGTCCCACGGCGTGGAGCGGCGCAGCAGAAACGTCCACTCTTCGTTCCGTTCATGGTTGTCAAGCGTGAAGTAAGTCAGGTGGACGTGGACCTCCGAGAGCAACGGCCCCCGCTCGTCAGAAGGAATGACGATTTCGGTCTTGCGGACGGAGGCTACGTCAGACAGCCGGGCAGGCAGCGGGAAGCCGTCTGTCGTCATTTGCAGGACGTGGTTGTCCTGTTCGTGCAGGGCAGTGAGGAAATACCCCACCAGCTCCTCGGCAGTAGCGCCTGTGATCGTCGTCGCAAGCGAGCCGGACGCTTTTTCGATCATCAGGCTGTGGCTGGGATCGGGCTCCTTGCGCTTGTGGGTCGAGCTTCCGAAAAAGTGGATGCAAAAATGGCCGGGAAAATCATTGCCCGCGATCGCCCCTGCACCGTGCGGCATGCCGTGCATGGAGGCGGCAAAATAAACGCCGTTGACCTCGACGAGAATCGCTCTGCGCTTCCAGCTCCATTTGCCCTGGTAAATCTTTTTCATCGTCTGCGTATCTATGCGCGTCAGCGGCTGCACATCGGCATGCCTGCTGCCCGCACGGCGCTGGACGTGGAACCGCTCGCCAGTCTCCAGGTCGATGACGGTGGCGTACTCCATGCGGCCGAAGGTGTGTTTGACCTGCTCCCACGGCGTCGCTTTGGCATAATGCACGCGTTCCACCTGCGCGACAAGCTCCTCGATTCGCTGGTGAACATCCGTCGGCAAAAGGTATTGCAGCGGCTTGTTGCTTTCAAACAAATTCCCGTCGTGGTCGTACACAAACTGGCGCTTTTTGACGGTCAAGGTGGCGCGAACCCAGTGGGGATTCACGAAAGCCGGAACCTTTTTTGCGGCAAACAGCCGTTTGACGAACGAATGCTGGGCGCGAACATTGAGCGTAGAGTGAAAAGGCGAAGTCGGCGATACAGAGACAGAAACGGTAATCGGTTCTTTGCCTTTCGCCTGGGCGGGCTGCTTTGCGCAGCAGACAGAGAAGAGAAGCGTGACGAGTAAGAAAGCGGCTAGTAAACGTCGCACCGAATCAGCACCTCCACCCTATATGGTTTCAAGACGAAACGGCGGAAATGAGCTGTAAATCTTGGCATCATAAGGCCGGAGGCGGGACGCCATACTGTACTCATACGGCGATCGAAGGAGGAATCTTTTCTTATGTCTACCATGCCCAGAGGTAGCTACAAGGACCAGTTCCACCAGCGTTTGTACGTTCAATTGAACCAAGGACACAACAAGCTCAATTACCAGCAGATCAACCGGATCCAGGAGCAGATGCAGAGCGGCGTAGATGAATACGCGCACATGCAGCACGATGTGTCGGACTCACTTGGAATGAACAAACACTAAAAGCGACGCCGTATGACCCGTTCCTTTTGGAAGGAGCGGGTTTTTGCATGGAAATACACGTTCGCTTTTCGAGCGCTTTGTGATACAGTAGAGAGTAGAAACTTTGCACACGGAGAGAGAGTGGACCATGCGCATTTTAGGAATCGACCCTGGCATTGCGATCGTTGGGTTTGGGGTTCTGGATAAACAGGGTAGCCAATTGCGTCCCGTCCAGTATGGCAGCATTCAGACAGAGGCAGGCTTGCCCGTTCCGCTTCGCTTGAAGCAGATTTTTGAAGCGATGCAAAGCCTCCTGGAAACGTATCGACCGGATCAAATGTCAGTAGAAAAACTGTTTTTCAATAAAAACGTGACGACGGCCTTCACGGTGGGGCAAGCGCGCGGCGTCATCCTGCTGGCGGCGGAGCTGGCCGGAGTGCCTGTGTATGAATACACGCCGATGCAAGTCAAGCAGGCGGTGACCGGCTACGGCGGGGCAGAGAAAAAGCAAATACAGGAAATGACCAAGCTGTTGCTGCGGCTGAAAGAAGTGCCGAAGCCTGACGACGTGGCGGATGCATTGGGCATTGCGATTACGCACGCACAGTTTCGGGCGTTCATCTCCATCTCGGAAGGAGTTCAAAAATGATTGATTTTGTGGAAGGGACACTCTGTTACCTCGATTCAGAATACATAGTGGTAGAAGCCGGAGGGATCGGGTATCGCCTGTTTTGTCCCAATCCGTACCAGTTTGTGCGCTACGAAGGCAGCAAAACCAAGCTGTACACGCACCATCACGTCCGCGAAGACGCGATATTGCTCTACGGTTTTGCCACCCGTGACGAGCGCGACCTGTTTCGCAAGCTGCTCGACGTGAACGGTATCGGGCCAAAGGGCGGCCTGGCGATTCTCGCGGCGGCGACTCCCGAGCAGTTGGTCATGGCGGTGCAACAGGAAAATGTGACCTACTTGACGAAGTTTCCTGGAATCGGCAAAAAGACCGCGCAACGAATCATTCTCGATCTCAAGGACAAACTGGTCGGATACACGCCATCGGCGATCCTGACCGTCGCGGCAGGCGATCTGACAGCAGGCGAGCAGGCGGTTTCCGCGTTGAACGAGGCGCTCGACGCCTTGACGGCGCTCGGCTACTCGGACGGCGAGCTGCAAAAAATCAGAAATGCGCTGTCGGAGAAATCAAAAGAGGGCGATAGTGTGGAAAAGCTCATCAAACAAGGGCTTGCCCTGCTCATGAGGGGGTAGGATTTTGGATCAGCGAATCATCACGACGCATATGAACTGGGAAGAAGATGCGGCGGAGTTGAGCCTCCGTCCTCGTTATTTGAATGAGTATATCGGACAGCAGCACGTCAAGGAAAACTTGAAAATTTTTATTGAAGCGGCGAAAATGCGCAAGGAATCGCTGGACCACGTCCTGCTGTACGGACCGCCGGGACTGGGCAAGACGACGCTGTCGCAAATTATCGCCAACGAACTTGGGGTGAACATCCGCACGACGTCCGGACCGGCGATCGAGCGGCCAGGCGATCTGGCGGCGATTTTGACCAACCTGCAGGAAGGCGACGTGCTGTTTATCGACGAGATTCACAGGCTGAACCGGAGCGTCGAGGAAGTGCTCTATCCGGCCATGGAAGACTTTGCGCTCGACATCATCATCGGCAAAGGGCCGAGCGCGCGCAGTGTGCGCCTCGATTTGCCGCCGTTTACGCTTGTGGGCGCGACGACGCGGGCAGGGATGCTCTCTGCGCCGCTGCGCGACCGCTTCGGGGTGGTGAACCGCCTGGAGTTTTACACCGTTCCCGAGCTGACCTTTATCGTCTCTCGGGCAGCGGATATTCTTCAGGTGATTATTCGCGAAGGCGGCGCGGAAGAAATCGCGCGTCGCTCGCGGGGAACTCCGCGCGTGGCGAACCGTCTGTTAAAGCGGGTGCGCGACTTCGCCCAGGTAAAAGGCGAGGGCGTCATCACGACGGAGATTGCCAAAGAAGCGCTGGAGCGGCTGCAGGTAGACGCCTGCGGACTGGACCATATCGACCACAAGCTGCTTCTCGCCATCATCGACCGCTTTGACGGCGGTCCGGTCGGGCTCGATACGATTGCCGCCACGATTGGCGAAGAGGCGCAAACCGTTGAAGACGTGTGCGAGCCGTATTTGATGCAGATCGGCTTCATGCAGCGGACGCCGCGGGGCCGCGTGCTGACCCCGAGCGCGTACCAGCACTTTGGGCGGGAGATGAAATCGTGAATCCAATAGCCAAGCTTCTCATTATCGGCGGAGCCGTGCTGATCGTCATCGGCTTGCTGTGGCAGGTGGGCGGCCGCTTTTTGCCGCTGGGACGCCTGCCTGGGGATATTGTGGTGGAAAAGGAAAACGTCAAATTTTACTTTCCGGTCGTGACGTGCATCGTCATCAGCATCGTGCTGTCTCTTGGGATGTATTTGTTTCGGCTTTTCAAATGAGGGCATTTGCCTTGCACACATAGCCTGTTTGTACGCCATCGGAGCTGTTTCGTCCGGTGGCTTTTTGTTTGCGTCGCCTAGTCCCATTTTGCGGGCGAGGGCAGGAAAATCGCCTGTGATTGTCGAAAAAGATGGGAGTACATGCCAATTTTCGACGAGATGAGATCAGGAGAAAGGAAGGACGTTGGACGACATGAAGAAGAAGTGGATGGGGAAAGTCCTTTCGGTGAGCCTGATGACAGTTGCTCTCATGGGAGGACCAGCGCCGGCCGAGGCGGCTTCTGAACATATCCGGGTGGCGCTCTTTGTGGATACGGGCAAAGGCTACAGGGGAGTTGTTCCTTCCGTTACGCTGACTGCTGAAAAAGGAATGGAAGTGACGTTAGCAGGCCCGGAAGGCAAGATCGAGTTGCCAGAATTAAAAGGGGAAGCTGCCCGTTACCGGGTGGATGAATATCATCTGATCGTGGCGCAGACGCCAGACTGGAACCAAGCGCAGCAAATCGCTCAGCTTTTGAGCCAGCGCAAATATGAAGGCTCGATTCAGGTGGCGAAACGAGGCGGACAAACCGTTTACCAGGTTGTCAGCGGTACATACGACACGTATCAGGCAGCGGCCAATCAAGTGGCGGCCGTGGCCCAGGCGACGGGGCAAAAGCCGGTTGTCCAAGGCCCGCTCCGGCTGGAAGCGGGGCAGTTCAAAAGCTTGAGCGAAGCCCAGAAATGGCAGGAGTCGTTTGAGCAAAAAGGCATCCCGGCGTATCCTGTGCTGTTGTCAAACGGCGAAAAAGTCAAATACGCGGTCTGGATCGGCGACGAGGTCAGCCAGGAAGCGCTCGCTGCATTGGCGCGCAAAGCGAGCAGCGCTTTTCCGAACTTTTCCTACAAGGCGCCTGACAGCCAGTCGTATGTCGTACTGAAGCAAGATGTTTACGGCTCTCCGGATGAGCCGATCTGGAAGTACGTATTCTCGCCGCAAGCGAAGCTGACGGTCGAGGCGAAAAAGGCGGAGCCGGAAGCGTTGATCGGCGTCGTGGAACGCGAGCAGCGGACGTACCGCGGCGAGATGGAGCTGTCGGAATACAACGGTCACCTGACGGTTGTAAATGAACTGCCGCTGGAGGAGTATCTGTACGGGGTTGTCGGCTCGGAAATGGCTCCGGGCTGGCCGCTGGAAGCGTTGAAAACGCAGGCGGTCCTGTCGAGAACGAGAGCTTTGTGGCAAGGAAACAAGTACGGGATTGCCAACGTGTCGGATACGGTGACGGAGCAGGCGTATTACGGCTATGGAAAAGAGTCGGAGGACGTCCGCGAGGCGGTGGATGAGACGGCAGGGGAAGTCATCTACTACCAGGGCAAGCTCGTCGAGTCCCTGTTCTACTCGAACGCAGGCGGAATGACCGCCGATGGCACAGAAGTGTGGGGAAATCCCGTTCCGTATTTGCGGCCCGTCGAGAGCGACGATACGTATCCGCTGGAAGCGGCGAGCCTGTGGTATCGGGTAAAGCTCGCGGACGGGACGATCGGATATGTGCGCAGCGACCTGGTGCGGCTGACAGGCACAGAGGCCAATGGCGCCAGAATAGCCGTCATCACAACGGAAAACACGAACTTGCGCACGGGTCCGAGCACGACGACGCATCGGGTTTTGTCTACCTTGCCAAGCGGCGCTGAGGTGACGATTCTTTCCGAAGAGGCCGAGGAAAATGCTTATGCGTGGACGCGTGGCCCGTTTACTTCCGCTGAACTGACGGCCTTGCTCAATGCGAACCAGGACAAAAACAAGGCACCGCGCATTCAGGGGAACGTCACCAGTCTGAAAGTGACGAAGCGAGGACCGTCCGGGCGCGTGATCGCGATGGAGGCGAACGGGGTTCAGATTGCCGTTCCTTCCCCGGATGCCTTCCGCTCGCTTTTCCAGCAAGGGGGAAGCCCGCTGCGCAGCACGAAGTTTGATGTCGAAGTGATCCAGGGCGGCAAGCAGGGAGGACCGCAGTTCCTGTTCCGCGGCTACGGCTTTGGACACGGCCTCGGGGTGTCGCAATACGGCGCTCGCGCAATGGCGGAGAAAGGGTATGACTACCTGCAGATTTTGCAACACTATTACCAGGATGTGACAATTGACAAGTAAGGCTTTTGCCACATGAACTGTCATTAAAGGAGTTAACGATTCGTGGACGTGCAACAATTTGATTTTGAACTGCCGGAGCATCTGATTGCCCAGCATCCATTGAAAGACCGGACAGCTTCGCGGCTGCTCGTTTTGAACAAACAGACTGGCGCCATTTCCCATCAGCGCTTTACCGACTTGATCGACCATTTGCAGCCGGGGGACGTGCTCGTCATGAACGACAGCCGCGTGTTGCCCGCAAGGCTGATCGGCGAAAAGGCCGAGACGGGAGCGAAGATCGAGGTGCTTTTGCTCAAATCGCTCGGGGACGATCGCTGGGAGACGCTGGTAAAGCCAGGCAAGCGGATGAAGCCGGGAACGGAAGTGGTCTTTGGCAACGGGCTTTTGCGCTGCGTATGCGAAGAAGCGACAGAGACAGGCGGGCGGATCGTACGCTTTTTGTACGAGGGCATTTTTTACGAGATTCTCGACCAGTTAGGTTCGATGCCGCTGCCTCCTTACATTCATGAGCAGCTTGAAGACAGCGAACGGTACCAGACGGTGTATGCGCGCGAGCGAGGCTCAGCGGCGGCGCCGACAGCCGGGCTGCACTTCACCAAGCCTTACCTGGAGCAAATCGCTGCAAAAGGCGTACAGCTCGCGTACGTGACGCTGCACGTCGGACTCGGCACGTTCAGGCCGGTCTCTGCCGACTCGGTCGAGGAGCACGTCATGCACGCCGAGTATTACGAGATTCCGGAAGAAACCGCTGAGCTGGTGAACAAGGCGAAGGCGGAGGGGAGAAGAGTCATTGCGGTCGGAACGACCTCGTGCCGGACGCTGGAGACGGTCGGACGTGCGAACGGCGGCAAGCTGGCGGCGACGTCGGGCTGGACGGACATCTTCATTTACCCGGGATACACGTTCTCGATTCTCGACGGGCTTTTGACGAATTTTCATCTGCCCAAGTCGACGCTCGTGATGCTGGTCAGCGCGCTGGCTGGCAAGGAGCATGTCATGAATGCGTACAAAGCGGCCGTCCAGGAGGAATATCGCTTCTTCAGTTTTGGGGACGCGATGCTGATCGTTTAAAAAAGGTACACATCCCACCCGTATAAGTGTATACTTATAAGTCGGGTGGGTTTACTTCACTCTCAAGTTTTCTTATAATAGGAAAGACTTACATACATAGCTTGAGGAGTGCGACAATTTGGCTGTACGCTACGAATTAATCAAAACATGCAAGCAAACAGGCGCTCGTCTCGGAAAGCTGCACACTCCCCATGGGACGATTGACACTCCTGTCTTCATGCCAGTCGGCACGCAGGCAACGGTCAAGACGATGAGTCCCGAGGAGCTGAAAGCGATCGGAGCGGGCATTATCCTCAGTAATACCTACCATCTGTTTTTGCGTCCGGGGCATGAAATCGTCCGCGAAGCAGGCGGGCTGCACGGCTTCATGAACTGGGACCGCGCCATTCTGACGGACTCCGGCGGATTTCAGGTGTTCAGCCTGAGCAACCTCCGCAAGATCACAGAGGAAGGGGTTTCCTTCCGCTCTCATCTGAACGGGGAAAAGCTGTTTATCGGCCCGGAGGAGGCCACCCAGATTCAAAACGCGCTCGGCGCCGATATTTTCATGGCGTTTGACGAGTGCGCGCCCTATCCTGCGGAGTACGACTACGTGAAAAAGTCGATGGAGCGCACGACCCGATGGGCGGAGCGCTGCCTGAAGGCGCACTCACGGCCGAACGAGCAGGCTCTGTTCGGGATCGTACAGGGCGGAATGTTCAACGACCTGCGCGAGCAAAGCGCCAAAGACCTCATCTCCATGGATTTTCCGGGATATGCGATTGGCGGGCTGAGTGTGGGCGAACCGTTTTCCTTGATGTACGAAGTGCTGGAGCATACCGTTCCGCTGCTTCCGGCAGGCAAGCCTCGCTACCTGATGGGAGTAGGCTCGCCAGACGCTCTCATCGACGGCGCAATCCGCGGCATTGACATGTTTGACTGCGTCTTGCCGACGAGGATCGCTCGCAATGGGACATGCATGACAAGCCAGGGACGACTGGTCATCCGCAATGCCAAATACGCACGCGACTTTACTCCGCTCGACCCGAATTGCGACTGCTACACGTGCAAGAATTACACCCGCGCTTACATCCGCCATCTCATCAAGGCGGAGGAGACCTTTGGCATCCGTTTGACCACCTACCACAATCTGCATTTCCTCGTGAAGCTGATGGAGCAGGTGCGCCAGGCGATTGCTGAAGACCGCTTGCAAGATTTCCGGGACCAGTTTTTCGCTCAGTATGGATTGAGTGAAGATAGATCTTTTTAATCGAGGGGGATTTTCATGGAGGGCTTGACTCAGTTTTTACCGATTATCATCATGTTTGCGATTTTCTACTTCTTGCTGATTCGTCCGCAACAGAAGAAAGCCAAACAGCGCAACGCCATGCTTGCAGCTCTGAAAAAGGGCGACAAAATCGTCACCATCGGCGGCATGCACGGTACGATTCAGGAATTGAACGACGACTCGGTGACGCTGCGCATCGCGCACAACGTCAACGTTACGTTTGATCGCGGCGCGATCAACAGCGTTGTTTCTACAAGCAACGAGCCAGCGAAAAGCGAGCCGGCAAAAGCGGAAGCGGAAAAAGAAGAGTCCAAATAAAGCAAAACAAAAGCAGGTGGGAGTTCCCGCCTGCTTTTGTTTTGCTTTTTGCCTGCCAAGCTTTTTACCGTCTCGGCTTGAAGCCTTTGGGCTTGTTGCTGGAGTTGGCCGAATTGACTCCGAGAATCCCTCCCAGCGCGGCAATGCCGAACGCGCCGAGCAAAAAGAGGAGCGTTCCCCACTGCATCGGGGCATCGAAGCCAAGAAAGCCGATCAAAAGAATCAGAAGAAAATAGGAGAACCCGGTCAAGCCTCCGTAGTACCAGCCTTTGCCGCCGCAGCGCTTTCCGGTGACGAAACCGCCGACGAGCAAGGCAATCGCGTTGATGATGTACGTAAAATAAGGCAGAGAGCCTTCGCGCATGCTGGTAAAGCTAAGAAGCAAGGTAGCGAGCAATGCCCCAAACAAGACAAGTCCTGTCGTGTACAAAAGTCCTGTCAGCACAGAGGTGGACGCACTCCGCACGGTATTTACCCCCTCACTGGTCACTGTTTGTACCATCTATATGAAAGGCCTGGCCGCTGTATTCATCTTCGCGTTGAACATTGGGAGGAATTTTCGTATGATGGATGGGGAACGAGACGGGGGTGAGGAAGAATGATTAAAACGTACTTTTACAACCATTCAGAGCAGAAAATGTTTCACGATGTTGATTTGTCCACAAAAGATCAATGGCTGAAATCTCCCGAGGACTTGCTCTGGATCGACCTGTATGATGTGGGGAACAACGAGTTGCCCTATATTGCCAAAATCTTCGACTTTCACCCGCTGGCCATCGAGGACTGCCTGCACGTCAGTCCGCGGGCCAAGGTAGACAAGTACGACGATTATTATTTCTTCGTTTTTCACGCCCTGCGTTACAATGAAGAAAGCGACGACGAGATTACCACGGTAGAACTGAACGTTTTTCTCGGCCCCAACTACATCGTTACGATTCACAAATCGCCGATGAACACGATAGGCCGGATCGCTGCCATGTGTCACCGCAACAATTCCTATCTGAACCGGGGTCCTGATTACTTGCTCTATGCGATCGTAGACGGGATTACCGATGAGTATTTCCCGATTATCGACCGGATCAGCGTGCGGATTGACGAACTGGAGGACGAGATTTACGAGCATCAGATGGAGGAAATTACGGAAGAGTTCCTGGCGCTGAAGCGGACGATTATTTTGATTAGGCGTGTCATCATGCCGCAAAAACGAATCTTCGCCAACGTGAATGGCCGCTTCTCTTTCGACATTTCCGAGGAAAACGTTCCGTTCTACAGCGACTTGACCGACCACCTGGAGCGCATCTCGGACTCAACCGAGACGTTCCGCGACCTGGTGAACGGTGCACTCGACACGTACTACACGATCATCAGCGCGAAGACGACGGAAACGATGCGTGTTCTCACAATTATTTCCACGATCATCCTGCCGCTTACATTCATTACCGGCTTGTTCGGGATGAACACGTTCGGCTGGCTGGGCGAACAGGCAGAGCCTTACATGCTGATCGTCGCACTCGTCATCATGCTGGCGATGACCTTTTTCATGCTGCACATCTTCCGCAAACGAAAGTGGTTGTAATTGGAGCTAATAGTTGCAAGCCCCCTGCCGAACACTACTAGCAAATGTTCGTTAGGGGGCAGCGGGAAGTGGAAGATATTTCAACAATCATATTGCGCACCCTTTTCTCGTATTTTTTCCTCCTGATCTTGCTCCGCGTCATGGGCAAGCGAGAACTGGGAAAGTTGTCCGTTTTTGATGTCGTGATCTCTATCATGCTGGCGGAAATGGCGGCACTGGCTATCGAAGACGTGGAAAAGCCCGGACTTCGGTTTTATTTGCCGATGCTGCTGATTGCTCTGATGGAAGTCGGAATGGCGTACCTTTCACTCAAAAGCAAAAAGTTTCGCGATGTTGTCGACGGCTCCGCCGATATGATTATCGAAAACGGGGAAATTCGCGAGCAAGCGATGCGCCGAAATCGGCTGAATATGGATGACCTGCTGGTTCACCTGCGGCAAAAAAACATCAAAAACATCGCAGACGTCGAGTTTGCGCTGATAGAGCCGACAGGGCAGATGAGCATCTTTTTGAAGCAGGAAAAAGAACATCTTACGCGTGAAGATGTGGGACTGCCTGACGAAAAGCCGGTAAGTCCTGTTTCTTATAAAGGTCTGCCGATTCCGTTGATTCTCGACGGCAAGATCAGGCAGGAGGCTTTGCAAAAAATCGGGCAAAATCAGTTGTGGCTGAAGCGGGAAATCCGCAAGTACGGGATCAAGGACATTCGCGAAGTGTCCTTTTGCAGCATTGACGAGCGTGGCATCATCTACCTCGACAAAAAAGACAAGCCGCTACACTAGGTGTTAGCGGCGGGGGAAGAACACGGCGAGCTGCTCGCCGATCCACGGAATGAGGCGGACGTCCTGCTTGCCCAGGACGCGCATCGCCACGAGCAGCACTACGTACAGCAAGGTGCTGATGCAGGTGCTGGCGAGAAGCAGCTTGCCTGTCGAGGAATGCAGGAACCAGTGATCCGCCATGTACGAGCCGAGGTAACCCATGGCCAGCATGGCGATCCCTATTTTTCCGAACTCCCATACGTCGATGACAAAGCCGATTTTTTTGATGAGACTGGCAAAATGAAGCAGCGTCCCCAACGTGATGCCGATGTTGGTGGCGATTACCGCGCCGTGGATGCCGAAAGCGGGCTGGGCGGTAAACATGAACATAGCCCCTGTCTTGATGATGGCGCTAAGCAGCGTATTGCGAAAGACGACCTGGGCGTAGTCGAGACCTTGCAAGGCAGCAGCCAGCGGCGCCTGGAAAAACAGAAAGACGGAAAAGGGAGCAAGCTCCTTCAACAGCACGCCGACCTCGCGATATTCGCTGCCGTAGAGCAGCACGCACAACGGCTCGGCAAAAATAGTTAGCAGGACGGTACAAGGTGCTCCGATTACGAGTGTGATGCGCATCGCTTGGTAGATGCGCCGATGCACGAGAGGAGCATTTTTTTGATAGGCAGCCTCGGCGACGGCAGGAACGAGCGAAACGGACAAGGAATAGGTTAAAAAAGTGGGAAAAAGCAGCAGCGGGACCGCCATCCCGGCAAATTGCCCGTACAGCCCGGTTGCGGCTGCCGTCGTGTAGCCTGCGATGACGAGTGCGAGCGGAACGAGCATCGGCTCCAGGACGTAGGCGATGGAACCGATGATGCGGCTCAGCGTGACGGGCAGGGCGACGTGGATCAGTTGGGACAAGTTCGCCTTGCTTCTGGAAACTGCTTTGCGAAACGGCGTTTCCAGAAGCTGGGCGGCCGCTTTTTTGCTTCCTTTTCGGTATTGCCAGAGAATGTAGAGGAGTCCGGCGGCTTCCCCGAAAATAATGCTGGCGACCGCACCGGCCGTGGCGTACTCGATCCCTGCCGCCAAAAACGACATCGTCATGACGACGACCAGCGCCATGCGGGCTACTTGCTCCAGCAGTTGGGAGACGGCTGTCGGAATCATGTTTTGCTTGCCCTGGAAGTACCCGCGCAGCACGAGGGAAATACTGGAGATCGGAATAACGGGGATGGCGGCGAGCATGACGATATGGGCGCGAGGGTCAGTGAACAGGGCACCCGCAATCCAGTGGGAAAACAACAGGAGCAGCGTGCAGATGAACAGGCTGATGCCGCCGGCCACCGACAAGGCCAACAGCAGGTAGCGCCGGGTCAGCCGCGGATTGTTCGCCGCTTCCGTCTCTGCCACTTGCTTGGCGATGGCAACAGGCAGGCCGAACGTCGTCACCGTAATCAGAAAGTACAACAGGGGCACGACCATTTGATACAGCCCCATTCCTTCCGCTCCGATGATGCGTGAAAGCACGATCCTGTGAGCAAAGCCAAACACTTTGGTGATGCCGCCAGCAATGATGAGGATAACCGTTCCGTAAAAGAATGACTGTCTCATGGAAGGCTCCTTTGCAACGAAAAATTCACTCAGTAAAGAATATGGACGTGCCGCTGTCGGCATGACTACTTTGAGGGGGAAACGGGAGATGGACCAAGCGCAAAAACAGGAATGGTATGGGCGAGTAGCAAGTCTTTGCCAGAGCAAGGCCGAGGAATTTGCCATGCTGGGTTATGAAAATGTGGAGGCTACGGACGTGTGGGAATGCGTCACGAACGGGTACAAGGAATTCCCCCCGATGCACCGTCTCGTCAACGATATTCTGTCTCTCAAGCCGAACAAATACATGAACTATCTCATGATTCAAATGTATAAAAATTCTTAGTGAAACTTCCTGTCTCTACATTCGTATAAGTAGCATGCTCATTGTAGATAAGGGGTTGGTTACCATGGTTCGCTCTTCCAGCAATAATTGACACGTTTTTTCATACTTCGCTATAATGGGCATATTGGTTTCTCGCCTTGGCGCGGGACCCTGTTTATGAAAGAGGGGTATCACAACGATGATAAAATGGGGAAGATTTCTCCTGTTCCTGGTTGTTGTCGGCCTTTTGGCGACACTTGTGTCAACTACGACCAAACAGGTGGCAGGAAACATCACTCTCGGTCTGGACCTGCAGGGCGGGTTTGAGATTTTGTACGAGGTTGAGCCTCTTGAGGCTGGACACAAGGTTGATATCGAGCTGTTGAAATCAACCGCACACATGATTGAGAAACGGATTAACATCGGTGGCGTGGCAGAGCCTGTGATCTCTGCCGAGCTGCCAAACCGGATTCGCGTGCAAATCGCTTCGCAATCCGCCGATCAGGACAAGCTGCGCGAGCTGATCGGCAAACCGGCTGTACTGACGTTCCGCGACGAGTCGGGCAAGACGATTCTGCAAGGTAGCGACCTGGCGCCAAATGGAGCATTTGTTGATTACGATGAATTAAAGAGACCTTTGGTCATCGTAAAATTTTCAGATCCCAAAAAGTTAGAGGACGTTACGCGTGCTAATTTGCATAAGCGTATGGCCATCTATTTGGATGAAAATTTGCAAACCAATCCAACAATCCAGGATGTAATTACTGGTGGTAGTGCACGGATTACCGGAGACTATACTCAGGAGTCCGCACAGGAACTGGCTGACCTGCTCAATTCCGGTGCGATGCCTGCGAAGCTGACAGAGAAACAAGTGACATCGGTAGGGGCTTCCCTCGGTGCGCTGGCTCTGGAGAAAACGCTCTATGCCGGCTACATCGGGGCTGCCTTGATCTTCGTGTTCATGCTGCTCGTCTACCGCATGCCAGGGATGATTGCCAATATTACGCTGGCCGGGTTTACTTATTTTTGTATGGTCGTACTCGACTGGATGGATGCTACCCTGACGCTGCCTGGTATCGCCGGTTTTATTTTGGCAGTAGGGATGGCGGTCGATGCGAACATCATTACGTATGAGCGTATCCAAGAAGAAATTCGCTCGGGCAAAACGATTTTGTCGGCATTCCGTGCCGGTGAGCGCCGTTCCTTGATTACGATTATCGACGCGCACGTGACGACGTTGATTGCGACAGGCGTGTTGTTCTACTTCGGGACAAGCTCCGTGCAAGGTTTTGCTGTCGTACTGGCAATGACAATCATCGTGAGTGTTATTACCAACGTGTTTGGGTCTCGCTTCCTCCTCTGGCTGGTGGTCCGTTCCAACATGTTTAAAAAGCCGTTCTGGTTCGGGGTAAAGGAGAGTGAGATCGGTGAGCTTTGATCGTGAACACACTGTCGTTCGATTTGACATCGTAAAGAATCGCCGGAAGTTTTTCATTTTCTCTTCCGCGATTATCGTCATCGGTTTTTTGTTTATGCTGTTCCAGGGGCTGCACCTTGGCGTTGACTTCAAGGCGGGGACCCGTCTGGACATTTACGTAGGAAAAGAGTTCAACCCGACTGACGTCGAAGCGGTGTTGAAGCAGGAGATTCCGGACGTATCCTTTTCCAAGGTGACGCCGTACGGAACGAATCAGGCGTACACCCGCTTCGATCAAACGATTTCCTCTGACACACTGATGAAGGTAGAAGAGGCGTTGAAGAAAAAATTCGGCGATCAGGTAACGAAGCAAGTATCGTCCGTTGACCCGAGTATCGCCCAGGAAATGGTGAAAAAGGCAGCGATTGCGGTAGCGATTGCCTCGCTCGGGATCGTCGTTTACATCGCGATTCGCTTCCAGTTGCTGTTCGGGATTGCCTGCGTCGTCGGGCTTTTGCATGACGTGATTATCCCGATCGCGCTGTTCTCCGTGTTCGATCTGGAGGTAGACATTACCTTCATCGCCGCGCTGTTGACGATTCTCGGTTACTCGATCAACGACAAAATCGTTATTTTTGACCGTATCCGGGAGAACTTGCGCACCATGAAGTCCAAAACGATTCCGGATTTGGAGCATCTGGTGAACGTGTCTCTCTGGCAAACGATGCGCCGTTCCGTCTACACCGTAGCGACCGTGTTCTTTACCGCTCTTGCTATCGCGGTACTCGGCAGCGAAAGCATTCGCAACTTCTCGCTGGCGCTTTTGTTCGGTCTGGTGAGCGGTACGTACTCCTCGATCTTTATTGCTGCTCAAGTTTGGGTAAACTTGAAGGAGCGGAATATGAGAAAGAAAAAAGAAGCGTAATCCATTTGCTTCAACAAAAGCTTTCGCAACGTAGACCGCAGGGATTTTTCCCTGCGGTTTTCTACTCTTACACAAAAAAGCGTGCGGATGGAGGAAGAGATAGCGATGGGTGATGATCGGCTGGCAAAAGCCCAGTTTGGCGCGTGGGTAGGCATTGTGGGCAATCTCGCGCTGGCAGGAGTGAAGCTCGCGATCGGGCTTGCGGCAAAATCGCAGGCGCTGATCGCAGACTCCGTCCACTCGGCGTCCGATGTCGTCGGATCGGTGGCTGTTCTGATCGGTCTGCGAGCGGCAGAGCGTCCGCCTGACGCCGATCATCCGTATGGACACGGGAAAGCGGAGTCGATCGCAGCGATTATCGTCTCGGTGTTGCTGGCGATTGTCGGCTTTGAAATTGCGATGTCGTCGCTCAAGGCGTTTTTCGCTCCGCTGGAAGCTCCCGGCTTGCTGGCTGTCTGGGCCGCCATCGGCTCGATGATCGTCAAGGAGTGGATGTTCCGCTACAAGTACAAGCTCGGCAAAAAGCTGAACAGCCAGTCGCTGATTGCCAACGCCTGGGAGCATCGTTCGGACGTCTATTCGTCTTTTGCGGCGCTGGTGGGAATCGGCGGCGCGATTGCCGGGGAGTGGCTGGGAGTAGCGTGGATGCTGTACCTGGACCCGGCTGCCGGCATTTTCGTTTCTGCCCTCGTGCTGAAGATGGCGTACAGCATCATGATGGAATCCATTCACAGCACGCTCGACCACGTTTTGCACGAAGAGGATACGCAAAAGCTGCGCCAGGCGATCGAACAGGTCGAAGGCGTGCTGCGGATTGATTCGTTGCGAGCGAGAGAGCACGGGCACTACCAGATTGTCGATGTAAAAATCAGCGTAGACCCGTCGATTACCGTGCTTGCGGGGCATCAAATCAGCAAGCGTGTCAAGCATACGTTGCTGGAAACATTCGCAGAAGTCCGCGACGTTTTTGTCCATGTCAACCCATACGATCCCGCTCCCCGGCAAAAACCGTAAAAACGCCATGTTTTATGCAGTTGTCAGTCTCCCGCTCCATCCTCTATAATGAATGAGGATTGGAGGAGAGCCTATGCTGAAAGCGAAAACACGCTGGAAACTGGCCACCTACGATGAACAGATTGCGGCCAGTATAGCTGAGGAGTGCCAGCTAACTCCGCTCGTGTCCAAGCTGCTGGTGATTCGCGGCATCGACACAGCGCAGAAGGCCCGTGATTTTTTGCAAGCTGGCCCGGAATTGTTTCATGACCCTTTTTTGCTGGATGGAATGGAACAGAGCGTGCATCGCATTCAACAAGCCATAGAGAGGCAAGAGCCGATCTGCATTTACGGCGACTATGACGCGGACGGGGTCAGTTCCACATCGTTAATGGTACATCTGCTGCGCCAACTCGGCGCTGTTTTTGACTACTACATTCCCAACCGTTTTACCGAAGGGTATGGGTTACATAAAGACGCCTTGGCGCATCTGCATAAAAGCGGTTACAAGCTGATTATTACCGTCGACACAGGAATCAGTGCAGTAGAGCAGGTAGCGTATGCCACACAGTTAGGTCTTGACGTCATTGTAACCGACCACCACGAACCTCCGGCTGTCATCCCGGAGGCATTTGCTGTGATTAACCCGAAAAAGCCGGGGTGTACGTACCCGTTTGACATGCTCGCGGGAGTCGGGGTGGCCTTCAAGCTGGGGCATGCCTTGCTGAAGGAGCCTCCTTTGCACTTGGCCGACCTGGCTGCACTCGGGACGATCGCCGACTTGGTGCCATTGGTCGATGAAAACCGGATTCTTGCCAGGGTAGGACTGAAGCGGCTGAACCAGACGCGCAATATCGGCTTGCAGGCGCTGATCCGCGTGTGCGGGCTGGCTGACAGCGAGCTATCGGCAGGCCATGTCGGATTTGCCCTCGGACCGCGGCTGAATGCGAGCGGACGGCTGGAGACGGCAGAGTCCGCCGTCAAGCTGCTGACGACCGAGGATCAGGCCGAAGCCGAGCAGTGTGCGCAAGCTTTGGACGACCTGAATCGCGAGCGCCAGGAACTGGTGGCGGCGATGACGGAAGAAGCCGTACAGATGGTGAGAGAGCTGTACCCACCGGAAGAAAACAACGTCCTCGTGCTGGCCAAGGAAGGCTGGAACGTCGGCGTCGTGGGAATTGTGGCGTCTCGGCTGGTCGAGCTGTTTTACCGTCCGACCATCGTGCTCGGCATCGACCCGGAAAAAGGCACGGCCAAAGGCTCGGCCCGAAGCATTGCCGGCTTTGACATGTACGAAGGGCTGACCGCGTGCAAGGAATGGCTCCCGCATTTTGGCGGACATACCATGGCGGCAGGGATGACCTTGCCTGTGGAAAATCTCGACCTGCTGCGCAACAGGCTGAACGAACTGGCAGGCCAGTGGCTGACGGCAGAAGACTTTATCCCGCTGACCAAGGTCGATGTGGCGATGAGCATGGAAGAGATCAGCCTGGAGGCAGCGGAGCAGTTGGAGCGGCTAGCTCCGTACGGAATGGGCAACCCGACTCCGCTCGTCATGCTGGAGGAAGTGGAAACCCAGGGAATGCGCACGATCGGGCGCGACGACAATCATTTGAAATGCACGCTCGTCAGGTCAGGCCAAGCGTTGGATGCCATCGGCTTCAACTGGGCGCACGTGACGAAAAAGGTGACCCCGAAAGCGCGCTTTCAGGTGCTGGGCGAGCTGTCGGTCAATGAATGGAACGGCAACCGCAAGCCACAGTTGACCATTCGCGATTTGTCGGTCAATCACCAGCAAGTTTTTGATTGGCGGGGAAGTCGTGATAAAGTAGAAAAATGGCAGCAGCTTGCAGCGGAGTCAGAAACGGTGACGATCGTATTTCGCACGGAAAGCTACGAGCAGTTGGCGCAGAAGACGGCAGAAGCGCAGTTGTCGTCGCTGCTGCTCGGGCCATCCGCAAAGCTCGAACACGAAGGGCCGAAGCAGACGATCATCCTCTACGATCTGCCCAAGCGCCGGGCGGATTTGCATGCGATCAGTACCATGCTGCAACAGGCCGAGCGCATCTACTGCCTGTTCGGCGACCCGGATTTGGGGATGGAGCGGCTTTCCTGTCCGAGCCGGGAGCACTTCAAGCAATTGTACCAGTTTTTTGTGCAGGTGCCAGTTGTCAAGCGCATTCATCTCGACGCGCTGGCCCGCAAGCTGCAATGGAAAAGGAACTTGCTGGACGGGATGCTCGCCATTTTTGTCGAGCTGCAGTTTGTCAGCGAGGACGCAGAACAGTACCGCTTGCAGCAGACGGTAGAGAAAAGGCCGCTGGAAAGCTCGGTTATTTATTCGGAGTGGAAGGAAGAGGCACAGCTTGCCACGGATTTGCTGCTTTCTTCTTCGGAATCATTGATTCAAACGTTTCAACAGTTGGTGACACCTGTCACCGTATAGGAGGAATTTTTCATGGATTACAAACAATACATTCGCGTCATTCCGGACTTCCCGCAACCGGGGATTCGCTTCAAAGATATCACCACGCTGCTGAAAGACGGCTCCGCCTACCGCGCTGCGATTCAGGATCTCGCTGAATTCGCCCGCGAAGTGCAGGCAGACGTCATCGCAGGTCCGGAAGCACGCGGGTTTGTTGTGGGGGCTCCTCTGTCTTACGAGCTCGGAATCGGCTTTGTGCCGATCCGCAAATCCGGCAAGCTGCCTTACGAGTCGATCAAAGCGGACTACGACCTTGAGTACGGCAAAGACGCGCTCGCGGTACACGTAGATGCGGTTACGCCTGGGCAACGCGTTCTGATTGCAGACGACCTGTTGGCAACCGGGGGAACGATCGAAACGACGATCAACCTGATTGAACAGTTGGGCGGAAAAGTGGTAGGCGCTGCTTTCTTCATCGAGCTGTCCTACCTGGAAGGCCGCAAAAAAATCGGCGACGTGCCGATCAAATCTTTGGTGCAATATTAATTGAACCATCAACGAAAAACGGGCTATATGCCCGTTTTTTTCTTTTTTCCGCGCCCTGTTCATACTTTACAGGGGAAACAGCTTTACAATACGAACGACATAAAAGATAATAGTATGAAATAGACATGACGTTTTTTTTCATCCAGACAAACGATCGGATTATTCGAGCCTGCTTCTACGCAACAACTTCAACCTTTAAAGGCTTTTTTTTATCCGCAACGAAGCCTTCGCCTGTGACATAAGGCTTGGCAAAGCCAAGTTTTCCAATGAGAGGATAAGGGAAGGGAACTATGATTACCGGCATTGATGAGGTAGTAAAAAAAGCAAGCACCTATTTATCACAATCGGATCTGGACCTGATTACTCGCGCCTATCAGTTGGCTGAAAAAGCCCATGAGGGGCAGATCAGAAAATCAGGCGTTCCGTACATCATGCACCCGATTGCCGTGGCAGGGATTCTCGCAAACCTGCACATGGACGCCGTGACGATTGCGGCCGGGTTTTTGCATGATGTGGTGGAAGACACCGACGTTACGCTTGACGATCTCCGGGAACAGTTCGGGCCTGATGTGGCTCTGCTGGTAGATGGGGTAACCAAGCTGGAAAAAATCAAATACAAGTCCAAGGAAGAGCAGCTTGCCGAAAATCACCGCAAGATGCTGGTCGCCATGGCCCAGGACATCCGTGTCATCATGATTAAGCTGGCAGACCGGCTGCACAACATGCGGACGCTGCGGCACATGTCCGAAGAAAAGCAGCGGGAAATTTCCGATGAAACGCTGGAAATTTTCGCGCCGCTTGCCCATCGCCTGGGGATTGCCTCCGTCAAATGGGAGCTGGAGGACACGGCGCTGCGCTATTTGAATCCGCAGCAGTATTACCGGATCGTCAACCTGATGCAAAAAAAGCGGGTGGAGCGAGAGGCTTACCTGAACGAAGCGTCGGACACGATCAGGGAGAAGCTGGGCGAGCTGAATATCGAGGCGGAAATATCGGGGCGTCCCAAGCACATATACAGCATCTTTAAAAAGATGACCAAGCAAAACAAGCAGTTCAACGAAATTTACGATCTGCTGGCGCTGCGCATTATCGTGAACGACATTCGCGATTGCTACGCGGTATTGGGAATCGTCCACACCTTGTGGAAGCCGATGCCTGGCCGCTTCAAGGACTACATCGCGATGCCCAAGACGAACATGTATCAATCGCTGCACACGACGGTGATCGGGCCAAAAGGCGAGCCGCTGGAAGTGCAAATTCGCACATGGGATATGCATCAGACGGCAGAAATCGGGATCGCGGCGCACTGGGCGTACAAGGAAGGCAAAAGTGTCGTGCAAGGCTCGTTTGCCGAGAAGCTGGGCAGCTTGCGCGAGATCATCGAAGGCGGCTCCGAGGAAGCGCCCAACGCCCAGGAGTTCATGGAAAGTCTCAAGCAGGACTTGTTCTCGGATACGGTCTTTGTCTTCACGCCAAAAGGCGATGTCGTGGAGCTGCCAAAAGGCTCCGTGCCGCTCGACTTTTCCTATCGCATTCACTCGGCGGTTGGAAACCGGACGATTGGGGCGAAAGTAAACGGCAAGATTGTCCCGCTCGACTACGCCATGAAAACGGGCGATATCGTCGAGATTCTCACCTCCAAGCATTCGTACGGGCCGAGCCAGGACTGGCTGAAAATGGCCAAGTCCGCCCATGCGCGCAACAAGATCAAGCAGTGGTTCAAAAAAGAAAAGCGGGAAGAAAACGTCGCCAAAGGCCAGCAAATGGTGGAAGCCGAGATCAAGTCGCGCAACTTCGACGTCAAGGAAGCGATGACGGAGACGAACCTGAAGGAAGCGGCGGCGCGCTTTAATTTTCAGGGGGCCGAGGACATGTTTGCGGCAGTCGGCTACGGCGGCATTACCGCCTCGCAGATTGCCACAAGGCTGCTCGACAAGCTCCGCCGCGAGCGGGAAGAGCAAAATCCGGTCATCCCGGAAATCAAGCAAAATCCGGCCCACCGTGCGCAAAAGAGCGAATCCGGCGTCAAGGTGCGCGGCGTAGACAACCTGCTGGTGCGCATCTCGCGCTGTTGCACGCCGGTTCCAGGCGACCAGATCATCGGCTTTATTACCCGGGGACGCGGGGTGTCTGTGCACAGGAAGGACTGTCCGAACGTGCTGGCAGACGAGTGCTCGGAGCGTTTGATCGACGTCGAATGGGACACGGACCAGAAGCACAACTTCAACGTGGAAATCGAGATCACGGGCAACGACCGCAGCGGCCTTTTGAACGACGTGCTGCAAGTCGTAGCCGAGACGAAGACGAATATTGCCGCGGTCAGCGGCAAAGCAGATAAAAATCGGGTGGCGACGATTCATATGACCATCTCGATCAGCAATGTGGATCATCTCTTGAAGGTTGTGGAACGAATCAAGCGCATTAAAGATATTTATTCGGTTCGCCGCATTTTGAGCACCTGATCCTTCGTGGATCGGGTGTTCTTGTTTGTCGGCGAGCGGCTGCAATCAGCAGGGCAAGACACGAAACGAAAGGAATGGATCGACGTGAGAGTAGTTGTGCAGAGAACGAAGGAAGCGAGTGTGACCGTTGCCGGCGAGGTGGTCGGGCAAATCGAGCACGGGCTGCTGTTGTTGGTAGGCATCACCCATGAGGACAGCGAAAAAGAGGTGGAGTTCGTCGCGGACAAAATCGCCCATTTGCGCATTTTCGAAGACGAAGAAGGCAAAATGAACGTTTCCGTGCTGGAGACGGGCGGGCAGATTTTGTCCGTGTCCCAGTTTACGCTGTACGGGGACTGTCGCAAGGGAAGGCGGCCAAACTTCATGGCGGCGGCTCGCCCGGAGCAGGCAGAACCGCTGTACGAGCTGTTCAATGCCAAGCTGCGGGAAAAAGGTCTGGTCGTGGAGACGGGGCGCTTTGGCGCGATGATGGACGTGCGTCTGCAGAACGACGGGCCTGTCACCTTGATTGTGGAAGCGTAACACAGAAACGACGTGGGGGCGGGCAAATGGCGCGGGAAGCATTGGTAATCGGAGCGAGCGGGATGCTGGCAGAGGTGGCGCGCTGGCTCGCAAAAGAAGGCTGGCAAGTAACGGTGGTGGGACGAGATCGCCAAAAGCTCGAACAGGTAAGAAACGGGGCTTTGAACCCTGGCTCTGTTCATCTGCTCGCGCTCGATTACGGGCAGACGGAGACGCTGCGCGCCGCCATGGCAGAGCTGGTGGCGAGCCGAGGGCCGATGGAGCTGGTCGTGGCCTGGATTCATCAAACGGCGCCAGATGCGCTTGCGACCGTATTGGCAGAGCTGTCCCGCCCCAAGCAGCCGTTTCGGCTGTACCACGTCTGCGGCAGTCGCGCCTGGAAAAATCCTCCGGCTGTCCATGTGCCGACGACGTGCGCGTACCAGCGTGTCATTCTCGGCTTCGTGTGCGAAGGAGAAGAGGCGCGCTGGCTGACCAACGCGGAAATTGCCAATGGCGTCATCCGGGCAATCGGGGAAAAAGCAGCGCAGACGATCGTCGGCCAGGTCGAGCCGTGGGAGAGGCGCCCAACCTACTGAACAAGCGAACAGGTGCAAGATCCAAACAAAAAACGGCTGCCGAGGCAACCGTTTTTTTGTTTGCGCGAAGGGCGATTCCCCAAAGATCAACCGCCCTGCGGGTGCAACGAGTTGAAATATTGGACAATCCCTTTGAACAGGCCCTCTGCCGCCAGATCCTGCTGCTTCTCCGAGCGGACGCGAATCTCGTCGTTGTAGTTGGAGAGGAACCCGATCTCGGCCAGGATGGAGGGAACGGAATTTTCCCGCAGGACGAAGTAGTCGCCGAAGCGGGACTGCAAGTCTTTGTAGTTCGTCGCCTTCACCAGCTCGTTTTGCACCAGCGAAGCGAGCTTGCTGGAATTGCCTTGATGGTAGAAAAACACGATGGAGCCGTTGGTCGCCGTGTTTGGATGCGTATTGTGGTGAATGCTGACAAAAATGTCGGCTTTGTTCTGCACGGCCACGTCCACGCGCTGCTGCAAGGTGAGTTTGCGGTCGTCCGCCCGCGTCATGATGACTTTGGCTCCGGCCGCTTCCAGCTTGTTGCGCAGGAGCAAGGAGACTTGCAGGTTGACGGTTTTCTCCAGGGTGGAAAAGCTGGAGCCGGTCGCGCCGTTGTCGTTTCCGCCGTGTCCGGGGTCGACGACGATCAGTTTTCCGGCGAGCGCCTGGCTGCGAATGACAGCAGGCGCTCCGCTCGCCGCTACGAGCCAGCCGGCCACATAGCCTGTCGTGCCATCGCTGAGCGTGACTTTGAACCAGTCGCCCTCTCTGTTTTCGATGCTGTATTTCTCGCCTGTCTGTACTTGCCGCAGCACGCTATGTTCGGTGCCGGGACCGGAGCGGACATTCGTATTGGCATTGATGATCGTGACGTATGGGCCGCTTGGCGTAGGCGTGTTTGCTCCCGAGACGGTGACGAGCCAGCCTGCTACCCAGCCCGTTTTTCCGGCAGAAGTTTGCACGCGGTACCAATCGCCTTGCTTTTCCAGCACCTTCAGCTTGCTGCCGATGGGCAGCGTGGCGAGAATCGCGCTGGACGTATTGGACTCGCTGCGCAAATTCAGCCCGTCTGTTTGCACCGTCGCTGTCTGCTCAGCGGGTGTGGCAGGCGTGCTCGGCTGAGCGGGCGTGCTCGTATTGCCTGCACCACCTGTATCTGTGCTTGGCGCCGTGGTGGTGTCTTGGGCAGGTGCGTTGCTGTTCGTGGAAATCCAGGCGTTCACCCCGTCGTAGGGGAACTGAATCCAGCCGTTTTGCTGCGTCAGCACGGTAATCGTCTCGCCCGCGTGCAGTTGTCCGATCGCCGGCGTGCTCGCATCCGGTGTAGGGTACACATAAGGGGCGAACTCCAGCGTCAGGCTGGCCCCCTGAACGGCGGACGGCTTCGGTGTGACAGCGCCTCCGGCAGTGCTCGGCGGATTGCCGCCTGCCTGTCCGGTTGGCGGCGTTCCGGCTGTTCCAGCGCCTGACGTGGAGCCTGTCGAGGCAGACGAGCTGTCTTTGACGAGCCAGGCGGCTACCCAGCCTGTTTTGCCGCCGCTGAGCTGAATCATGATCCAATCGCCGTTTTTTTGCACGATCGGGTAGCGCGTCCCGGGGTTGATCGTCTGGATGACCGGATGAGTCTGGCTGGGACCGGAGCGCACGTTGAGGTTGGTCGTCGTGCTCTCGACAGTCTTTGCCGCAGCGGGCGCGGGCTGCTGCTGTGCCGAGACGAGCCAGTTGGCTACCCAGCCGCTTTGCCCATTGGGCAGCTTGACCTGCACCCAGTCGTTTTTGGTGGAGATGACAGGCAGCACCGTCTTGTTCGGCAGTGTGGTGACGACGGCGTCCTGAAGGCTCGGGCCGGAGCGGACATTGAGCTTGTCCACGGTGACCTGAACAGAACCGGCAGCCCAGGCTGACGAAACGGGGAGGGAGATGGCGCAGACGATAGTCAGTAGCGACCTCACGATTTTTTGACGTACAGACACGGTAGACATCCTTTCCCAATAATTGAAATGCTAGAGTCGTCAAGGGACGTTTCTTTCATGTTTTTGCCAACACAATCACTTCGCGCCTGCTTCGGCTTTTTCCTGCAAGAAGCGACAAAGCTTTGCAAGTCCTTCCGCCGACTGCAATGTCTCGCAATAGGCCATACTAGGACAAAAGAGCACTATTGCACGCAGGAGGAGTAGATTGTGAGGCAGTCCAACAAGGAAACATTTGCGCAAGGCTTGAATCGACAATTTTTTTCCGTCGACTTTCATGACGATTTGGCCAAAGAATCGTCACGGCCAAATGTAGAAATGTCCCAAGATTTTTTTGTCGGCATGCGCGACCTGCAGCAGCCGCGTCAAAAAAGGAAGTAATCGCCTGAAGTGCCGCTCCTTGCTTTTGTTGACCGGGGGGAACTCCGTCAGCTATGATGAGGAGTGGCATTTTAAAAAAGCAGGTGAACGAACGATGATTCAAATAAAGTGCGAGGGACACGCCTTTGAGCGCGAACTCTCCTTGATTCTCGCCTTGTTTTACGAAGACCCCGCGCTCGCCTTCGTCTCTTCGTGGGAAGGCGACGCCGATATGCGAATAAAGCTGGCACTTGCTGTACAGGAAGAGGGAGTTGTAGCTTCGGGCGAGCTTTTCGCCGGAAACAGGCAACTCGCCCATCAAGTCAAGCGCAATTACGTCTCGCGCGATGAAAAAGCGATGCGCAAAACGGCCAAGCAGGCGCTCTGCTACGCCCTGTTGCTGATGCTGGAAGAATATACCGGGATCGAGCAAGGCTGGGGCATCCTCACAGGCATTCGCCCGACCAAGCTGCTGCACCAGTTGAACGTGGCAGGTGTCGGACGCGAGGAAGCGCACCGGAAGCTCCAGCAGGATGTGATTTTGCGCCCGTACAAGCTGAAGCTCTTGCAAGCGATCGTCGACAAGCAGCTTCAGGTGGTACCCGACCTGTACCAGATCGACCGCGAGCTGTCCGTGTACATCGGCATTCCTTTCTGTCCGACGAAATGCGCGTACTGTACGTTTCCTGCCTATGCGATTCGCAGCCATACGGCTTCGGTCAATCCGTTCCTCGAAGGGCTGCACTATGAGATCGAGAAAATGGGCGAGTGGCTGACGAAAAACGACCAGCGCATCACCTCCATCTACTTTGGGGGCGGCACGCCGACGAGCATTACGGCAGAGGACATGAACCAGTTGTTTGAGACGATGCACCGCAGCTTTCCGCATATGGACGGGGTGCGCGAGCTGACCGTCGAAGCGGGCAGGCCGGATACGATTACCGCCGAAAAGCTCAGCGTGATGAAGCGCTGGGAGGTGGACCGGATCAGCATCAATCCCCAGTCGTTCACGCAAGAGACGCTCCGCGCGATCGGCCGCCACCACACCGTCGAGGAGACGATTGAAAAGTACCATCTCGCTATGGAAATGGGCCTGACCAATATCAACATGGACCTGATTATCGGGCTGCCCAACGAGGGCGTGGCCGAGCTTGTGCACAGCCTCGAACAAGTGGAGAAGCTGATGCCGGCCTCGCTGACTGTGCATACCTTGTCGTTTAAACGAGCTTCCGAGATGACCCAGAACAAGGAGCGCTACAAGGTAGCCAGCCGCGACGAGATCAGCAGGATGATGGAGATGGCTTCCGCCTGGACAGCCGCGAACGGCTACAATCCGTATTATCTGTATCGCCAAAAAAACATTTTGGGTAACCTAGAGAATGTCGGCTATGCCAAGCCCGGTCAGGAAAGCATCTACAACATCATGATTATGGAAGAGGTGCAGACGATTCTCGGCCTTGGCTGCGGCGCCGTCTCCAAGCTGATGGCGCCGGGCAGCGGCAAGCTGAAGCGGTTTCCGAATCCGAAAGACCCGAAGACGTACAACGACACGTACAAGACGCTGGTGGACAACAAGCTGCGCGACCTTGACGAAATTTACGCCGGGGCGACAGGTAGAGAAAAAGAGGCGCACGCATAGGGCGTCTTGCCGCATAGCGTAGTAAAAAAAGTTTTATGGAGCGCCTGTTGACGCCCGCTGACTGGTTTGCTATGATTCACAATAAGCTTTTTGATACAACGATCTGATGACGGGAACAAGTATCCAATGAAACGGATAACCAGAGAGGAAGCGCCGTGGCTGAGAGTGCTTTCGTATCACGACTTGGTGAATGACATCCCCGAAGACCGCAGTGAACGGGCGAGGCATCGGCCTCGACTCCTCAGTAACTGGCAGGCGTCCGCCGGCGTTAACGGCTAATAAGTGGGATAGCCTTTTTACATAAGGCTGTTCAAACAGGGTGGCACCACGGGAGTATAACCAGTCTCTCGTCCCTGACATGTGGCGAATTGCTGAATGTCAGGAGGCGAGGGACTTTTTTATTTGTCAGCGAAAAAAGTTGTCTCATCCTGGAGGTTTGGCGTAGCCCGAGTTTTTCAAAAGACATGGAGGTTCGAGAGGAATGACGAGAATCCAGATTCCCCGCGGTACGCAGGATATTATGCCAGGTACCGTAGAGCTGTGGCACTACGTAGAAGCAAAAGCCCGCGAGCTGTGCCGCCGCTTTAACTACGCGGAGATTCGCACGCCGCTGTTCGAGAGCACGGAGCTGTTTCAGCGGGGCGTAGGCGAGACTACGGACATCGTGGAAAAAGAAATGTACAGCGTGGCCAACCCGCGCAGCAACGATGCGCTCACGCTGCGTCCGGAAGGGACGGCGGGCGTCGTTCGCTCCTACGTGGAAAACAAGCTGTACGGTTCGCCAAATCAGCCGACCAAGCTGTACTACCTGGGGCCGATGTTCCGGCACGAGCGTCCGCAGGCAGGGCGCTACCGCCAATTCGTGCAATTCGGGGCCGAAGCGATCGGTTCGAGCGATCCGGCGATTGACGCCGAGGTGATCGGGCTTGCCATTCGTCTGTACCAGGAGCTGGGACTGACAGGGCTGTCCGTCGAGTTGAACAGCGTCGGGACGGTAGAAGACCGGGCGCGCCACCGCGAGCATCTGCTGGCGCATCTGAACGGCGTGCGCTCCGAGCTGTGCGAGGATTGCCAATCCCGGATTGACCGCAATCCGCTGCGCGTGCTCGACTGCAAAAACGAAAAGTGCAAAACATTAACCAAAGACGCTCCATCCATTCTGGATTACTTGAGCGAAGAGTCGGCGGCTCACTTCGAAGCCGTGAAAGACTACCTGACTGCGCTCGACATTCCGTACCATGTCAACCCGCGTCTGGTTCGCGGACTGGACTACTACACGCTGACCGCTTTTGAAATCAAGATGGCGGAAATCGGCGCGGTGGAAACGCTTTGCGGCGGCGGACGCTACAACGGTCTGGTCGCGGAGCTGGGCGGCGACGACATGCCGGGAATCGGCTTCGCGCTGAGTATCGAGCGCTTGCTGCTGGCCCTGGAAAAGCAGGGCGTGCAGTTGCCGATTACCGGCGGGATCGACTGCTTCGTCGTCGTGCAGACGCCGGAAGCGAAAAAAGGCGCGTTTATTCTCGTCGACCAACTGCGTCAGGCGGGCGTGGCCGCTGAGCTGGACTATCTCGACCGGAAAATGAAGGCGCAGCTCAAGCAAGCGGATCGGCTGTCTGCCCGTTTCACCGCGATCATCGGAGAGTCCGAGCTGGCAAGCGGCACGGTTGTCCTGAAGGAAATGGCAACAGGCGAGCAGCAGGAGATCAAGCAGGACGAATTTGTCTCTGTCCTGGCGGCAAAAGTACAACAAGCAAACTAACAAAACCAACAAACCAAAAGTGGGGGAAATCATCATGTCTTGGCAATATCGCACCGTACATTGCGGTGAAGTGACAACAGCACATGTAGGGCAGGAAATCGTACTGAACGGCTGGGTGCAAAAGCGCCGCGACCTCGGCGGGGTCATTTTCATCGACTTCCGCGACCGCACAGGGATCGTGCAAATCGTCTTCAATCCGGAGCACAACAAGGCAGCGTGGGAAGCCGCTGACAAAGTGCGCAGCGAGTACGTGCTGGTGGTAAAAGGAAACGTCGTGAACCGCGCGCCGGAAGCCGTCAATCCGAAGCTGAAAACGGGTGAAGTCGAAGTTCACATCTCCGAAATCCAAATTTTGAACGACGCCAAAACGCCTCCGTTCCAAATCGAGGACGACATCGACGTCGATGAACAGGTTCGCCTGAAATACCGCTACCTCGACCTGCGCCGTCCGGAAATGCAGCGTTCCTTGATTCTGCGCAGCAAAGCGGCAAAAGCATTCCGCGACTACCTCGACGAGAACGGCTTCGTGGAAGTGGAGACGCCGATGCTGACCAAGAGCACGCCAGAGGGCGCGCGCGACTACCTCGTGCCATCCCGCGTGCATCCAGGCGAGTTTTACGCGCTGCCGCAATCGCCACAGTTGTTCAAGCAGCTTCTGATGGTATCCGGTCTGGAGCGCTATTACCAGATCGTGCGCTGCTTCCGCGACGAAGACTTGCGCGCTGACCGCCAGCCTGAGTTCACCCAGGTGGACATCGAGACGTCCTTCCTGTCGATGGAAGAAATTTTGCCGATGATGGAAAAAATGGTCGCGCACGTGTTCAAGCAAACGATCGGCGTGGACGTTCCGACGCCGTTCCCGCGCCTGACTTACGCGGAAGCGATGGCGCGCTACGGCTCCGACAAACCGGACGTGCGCTTCGGCATGGAACTGACAGACGTATCCGACCTGGTTGCGACAAGCGACTTCAAAGTTTTCGCAAGCGTTGTCGCTGGCGGCGGACAAGTAAAAGCGATCAACGCCAAAGGCTGCGGCCACTACTCCCGCAAAGAAGCGGATGACCTGCAAAAATTCGCGGCCCGCTACGGCGCGAAAGGTCTTGCGTACATGGGCTTCAAGGACGGCGAAGTAAAAGGCCCGATCGCCAAGTTCTTTAAAGAAGAAGAGATCAACGAACTGAAAAAACGCCTCGAAGTCGAAGAAGGCGACCTGCTTTTGTTCGTCGCCGACAAGCCAAAAGTCGTCGCGGACGCATTGGGCGCCTTGCGCTCCAAGCTCGGTGCGGAACTCGGCCTGATCGACCAGAGCAAGTTCGCGTTCCTGTGGGTCGTCGACTTCCCGCTGGTCGAGTGGGATGAGGAAGCAAAACGCTACGTGGCGCTGCACCATCCGTTCACTCGTCCAAAAGACGAAGACCTGCACCTGTTCGACACCGATCCGGGCCAAATCCGTGCGCAAGCGTACGACATGGTACTGAACGGCTACGAGCTGGGCGGCGGTTCCATGCGGATTTTCAAACGCGACGTGCAGGAAAAAATGTTCAAGGCACTCGGCTTCACACAAGAAGAAGCGCATGAACAATTCGGCTTCCTCCTGGATGCATTCGAGTACGGCACGCCTCCGCACGGCGGTATCGCGCTCGGCCTGGACCGTCTGATTATGCTGCTGGCTGGCCGCACCAACCTGCGCGAAGTCATCGCGTTCCCGAAAACGGCAAGCGCAAGCGACCTGATGGTCAATGCGCCAGATGTGGTAGCGCCAAAGCAACTGACAGAGCTGTCTATCGCCACGCTGGCAAAAGAAGAAGAAAAGGTAGAAGCGTAATCGACTTGCGCAACTGCATTGCTCTTTGATACATTGGTAATACTAGCTACAAGCCCTGCGATGTTCGTGACATCCGATAGTTTTGAGCCACAAAGTTTGTCTCGGGAGTTTTTCGTCCGCAATTGTAAAGGCATGCCTCCGTCGAGTGGACGTCTGCAACAGTTGGGCAAGACACCCACCTGCGATTAGCAGGTTCAAAACTAAGGAGCTACACGGCATAATGGGGCTCCTTTTTTCTTTGTGATTCCTACTTTTCCGATTGACTATCATTTTACTTGCGAATGAAAGGTGAAACCTACGATGCTTCATCAATTTTCCCGTTGCGAATTGGCCTTCGGTCCCGAAGGTTTGGAAAAAATGAAAAACAGCCGCGTCGCCGTTCTCGGTGTCGGCGGCGTCGGCTCCTTCACAGTGGAAGCGCTGGCCCGTACAGGTGTCGGCAAGCTTGTGCTCGTGGACAAGGATGTGGTTGACATCACCAACATCAACCGTCAAATTCACGCGACGCTCCACACGATCGGACAGAAAAAGGCAGAGCTGATGAAAGAGCGGATCGCCGCGATCAATCCGGAATGCGAAGTCGTGACGCTCAACATGTTTTACAACGAAGAGACGGCCGAGCAACTGTTTGCCCACGAGTTCGACTACATCGTGGACGCCATGGATACGATGTCGGCCAAGCTGCATCTGATCCAGGAAGCGAAGCGCCGCCATATTCCCATCATCTCCAGCATGGGGGCCGCCAACAAGATGGACCCGACCCGTTTTGAGGTCGCGGATATTTCCCAGACGAGCTATGACCCGATTGCCAAGGTCATTCGCCGCGAACTGCGCAAAAAAGGCATTTACAAAGGCGTCAAGGTGGTTTACTCCAGAGAGATTCCGGTGACCGTTCGCACAGATGTGCGGGAAAAAATCGTGTCCAACCCGAACTCCCCGATCAGCAAAGTGCGGCAGCCTCCAGCGAGCAACGCTTTTGTTCCATCCGTAGCTGGCCTGATTCTGGCCAGCGTCGTCGTGCGTGACCTGTTGGACTGGCAGCCCGTAAAAGGATAGGATAGCATGAACGATCTGTTTTCGTATGCCTATGACCAAGAAGGGGGCCGCAAGCAAAAGCCGCTCGCTGCGCGCATGCGGCCCAAGACGATTCAGGAAGTGATCGGCCAATCGCACATTTTGGCGCCGGGCAAGCTGCTGCGCCGGGCGATTGAAGCCGATCAAGTGTCGTCGCTCATTTTTTACGGTCCGCCCGGCACGGGAAAGACGACGCTGGCCAAAGTGATTGCCCGCACCACCCGGACGCATTTTTCCGAGCTGAACGCGGTCACGGCAGGGGTGGCGGACATCCGCAAAGTCGTGGACGCAGCGAAAGAGCGGCTCGTGATGGACAACCAGCGGACGACGCTGTTCGTCGACGAGATTCACCGCTTCAACAAGTCCCAGCAGGACGCGCTTCTTCCTTACGTGGAGGAAGGAACGATCATTTTGATTGGCGCCACGACGGAAAATCCGTATTTCGAGGTCAATCCGGCCTTGCTGTCGCGCTCGCAAGTGTTTGCCCTGCAGTCGCTGTCGCATGAGGAGCTGCAGCAGGTGATGGAGCGGGCGCTGAACGATGAAGAAAACGGATTGGCAGAACTGTCTGTCACCGTGACGAAGGAAGCGGCCGAACACTTGATCCAGTACGCGGAAGGAGACGCCAGACGGCTGTTGAACGCCTTGGAGCTGGCGGTGACGACGACGCCTCCTGGTCCGGACGGCGGCGTGACGGTGACCCTGGACGTGGCCGTCGAGTCCATCCAGCGGCGCGCTGTTCGCTACGACAAGAGCGGCGACAATCATTACGATACGATTTCGGCTTTTATCAAATCCATCCGCGGCTCTGACCCGGATGCCGCGTTATATTGGCTGGCGAGGATGATTGATGCGGGAGAAGATCCCCGTTTCATTTCGCGCCGACTGGTGATTTCGGCTTCCGAGGACATTGGAAATGCGGACCCGCAGGCGATCTCGGTTGCGGTGGCCTGCTTTCAGGCGGTAGAATTGGTGGGGATGCCCGAGGGACGAATCCCTCTGGCCCAGGCAACGACGTATTTGGCTACGGCTCCGAAAAGCAATGCTGCCTACAACGGAATCAACTCGGCGCTGGCCCGGATTCGGACGGACGGCCACAAGCAGGTTCCGATTCATTTGCGAGATTCGGCGTACAAGGGCGCAGCCAAGCTGGGACACGGTCAGGGATATTTGTACCCGCACGATTACCCGTATGGATATGTGCCCCAACAGTATCTGCCTGACGGTGTGAATTATTCGTTTTATCAGCCAAAGGATTTTGGCTATGAGCGGCATATCCGGCGCTTTCAGGAAGAGCGGCAAAAGCTGGATGCTCGCGGATTGCCGAAGAAAAACTCCCCCGAGTAAGAGGGGGAGCCAAACATCAGGTGCGGACGTCTCCGCCGGGTTTGTTCGGCAAATCGCCATTTTCATTCGGCTGTTTGCTCTGTTCGCTTGCCCCGTAGCGGGCTTTGTGGGCAATGGTGCCCGCAGGCTGGTCGTACAAGGTGTCGGACGGGTGGTTGCGTCCTCGTTCCGAGCGTTTGTTCGTTGCCATTTTAATTTCACCCCCCAAGATGCTAGTGTGTCCCAGGACGCCCAAGTCATGTAGGCTAAGGGAGTGGGTAAACACAAGAATAAGAGGAGAGTTGCTACGTGAAGATTTCTACGAAAGGACGCTACGGACTGACAATCATGATGGAGTTGGCCAACCGTGTAGGAGAGGGACCGACCTCCTTGCGCAGCATTGCCCAGAAGCACGAATTGTCCGAGCATTACTTGGAGCAGTTGATTGCGCCTTTGCGCAACGCAGGATTGGTAAAAAGTATTCGCGGAGCCTACGGCGGCTACGTTTTGGCAAAACAACCGGATGAAATCTCCGCAGGGGATGTCATTCGCGTACTGGAAGGGCCGATCAGCCCAGTTGAGTTTGCGGAGGAAGAGGACCCGGCGAAGCGCCATTTGTGGCTGCGCATTCGCGACAGCATTTCGGCGGTGCTCGATGCCACCTCGCTGCAAGATTTGATTAGCTATGAAGACGACGGGCATACCGATAACTATATGTTTTACATTTAAGCACGGCTACCAAGCCAGTAGAAGGTGACACAGTGTCTGACATGTTGTATTTTGACCACGCTGCTACGACTCCGGTGCATCCCCGCGTACTCGCGGCGATGACTCCGTACTTGACGCAAGTATTTGGCAACCCGTCCAGTGTCCACGCTGCCGGACGCGAGGCGCGCAAGGCACTGGAGCAAGCACGGGATGCGATCGCAAGCTTTATGGATGCCGATCCGCAATCGCTCATCTTTACCAGCGGCGGGACGGAAGCCGACAATATGGCGGTCATTGGCGGGGCGATGGCGCAGCGCGAACGAGGCCGTCACGTCATTACGACGCAAATCGAGCACCACGCCGTCCTGCACGCTTGCGAATATTTGGAGCAGGCAGGGTTTGAAGTGACGTATTTGCCTGTAGATAAGACAGGCTCTGTCCGGCTGGAAGATGTGAAGCAGGCTGTCCGACCGGATACCGTGCTCGTCTCGATCATGTACGGCAACAACGAGGTTGGAACGATTCAGCCGATTGAAGAAATCGGCGTTTTCCTGCAGGAAAAAGGCATTATTTTTCATACGGATGCCGTTCAGGCATTCGGCGTGCTGCCGATTCGCGCAAGACAGCTTCCTGTGGACATGCTCTCCGTGTCCGCGCACAAAATCAACGGTCCCAAAGGCGTAGGCGCCCTGTACCTCGGGCGCAAGGTGCCGGTTTCGCCGATCTTGCACGGCGGGTCGCAGGAACGCAAGCGCAGGGCAGGCACGGAAAATCTGGCGGGAATCGTCGGATTTGCCGAAGCGACAAAAGTAGCGACGGAGGAGATGGCAGACCGCGTTGCCAAATACGAGCAAATGAAGGCTGCCATGCGCGCGGTTTGGGAAGAGGCGGGAATCGCTTTCCACGTCAATGGACACCCGACAAACGTGCTGCCGCACATTCTCAATGTCAGCTTCCCGGGCGTACACACGGAAACGATGCTGATGAATCTCGATTTGGCGCGAATCGCAGCCGCCAGCGGCTCGGCGTGCACGTCAGGCTCCCTGGAGCTGTCGCACGTGCTCGTGGCGATGCAACTGGAAGACGAAATCGCCCGGTCCGCGATCCGCTTCAGCTTCGGCATTACGAACACCGTCGAGGAAGCAAGACAAGCCGCGCAGACAGTGGCGCAAATCGTCAATCGTCTCGTGCGTAGCAAGTAATGGAACACACGACAAACCAGCGAAAACCGCCCGGAAGCAGGAAAGTGCCTCCGAGCGGTTTTTTTGTGCAACCAAAGCTTCGCCAATCGCCTGGCACAGCCAAGTTTTATTGGTTTTTGTCTCGTGGAAAAAAATGGTTGATCGAACGGCTTCCAACCGTACCTGCCAAGCATACGTTACTACTGACGTCGGTTTTCCAAGGTGAGCATACATGTTTACGAACAAAGCTTCCGAGCTGCAAGCGAGAAAAATCGAGGCTCCGCTGTTCAGGGAGGCGGAGGCGATCAGGCAGCAAAAGCTGTTGAAGCCTGAAAATTGTCCTGACAGCGACGACGACGACCGTGACGTAAAGAAAAAGCAGATTGCAAGCATAGTTTGCAATCTGCTTTTGTTTTTCTAACCAATTTTTCTAATTATGTGGCACTTGTGGTTAATTGTGGATGACAATGATAAAATGATTCTGTAGAACTATGTCGGAAGAACCAAATCTTTCGGCATCTTAAAGGAGAGGAAAATCATGATGGCCAGACGTTTCTCGATTCGCTACAAACTGGTGCTTACCATTCTCTTCCTGACCATGCTTCCGCTGATGGTAGTCGGGTATATCCAGTTTGAAAATGCTCGGAGTGCAGTCTATCGGTTGACTGTTTCCGACTTGCAATACATAACCAAAATGAAAGCGCGGGAACTGGCCCCTTACGTCCAGGCGACGACGCTCAATGACGGAAATAGACAGAAAATTGATGAAATCATTCGCGAGGTAGCCGACAGCTACTACAAGCCGAATGGCATGGTCGGCTACGCCTATATTGTCGATGAAACAGGGGTGCCGATCTTCCACCCTGACCCGAGCGTGCAAAATACGTCGCTTGCGGGCGAGGCGTTCATGCAGGAGATGCTGAGCAAGAAGAACGGCTGGCTGGAATACGAGTTCCAGGGAGCGACGAAGCTGGCCGTGTACGAGGCTTTGCCGAACGGATGGATTCTCGCCATCGGCAGCTATCAGGACGACTTGCTCGCGCCGATCGAGAGCAGCCGTCCGGTGATGTTTTTGTTGAATCTAATCAGCGCAATCGTGGCGCTCGCTACCGGAATTTTTATCGTCAACAGGCTCGTTCGTCCGTTGAAGGAGCTGGTAGCGGCGATGAAGATAGCCGAGGCAGGCGATCTGACCAAGCGGGCGACTGTCCGCTCGCGGGACGAGCTTGGCGAGCTGTCTGCGATGTACAACGAGATGATGGAAGTGTTCTGCAACATGTTGAGCGAGGTGCAGCGCGTGTCCCAGCAGGTGGCGGCCGCCTCCGAGGAAATGACGGCCAGTGCCGCAGAAAGCGCTCGCGCCGCGGAGCAAATCTCGCTCGCCTCCACAGAGATCGCGTCTGGCTCTGAGGCGCAAAAACAGACGGTAGCCGATACGACGCGGTTTTTGACGCGGATCGGCGGCGACATCCAGCAAATCGCGACCGCCACAGAGCGGGTCAATACCGATGCGACACAGGCGTTCCGCTTGGCGCAGGATGGCGAGGGCAAGCTGAAAGGGCTTGTGCAAGAGATGGACGAGATTACGACCCACGCCCGCAATACCGAGCAGGTCATCCGCGAGCTGGGCATGCAATCGGAAAAAATCATCGGGATCATCACGATCATCCGGCAAATTTCCGATCAAACGAACCTGCTGGCATTGAATGCTGCGATTGAAGCGGCACGCGCAGGCGAACAAGGGAAAAGTTTCGCTGTAGTCGCGCAGGAGGTGCGAAAGCTCGCGGAGCAGTCAGGGCATGCTGCAGAAGAGATTGCCTCCCTGATTCATACGATTCACACCGATATTTTGGCGGCCGTCCAGGCGATGGGGACGACGACAGAAGCGGTTCAGAAAGGACGAGGCGGCGTAGCCGTCGCAGGCGAGGGCTTCCAGCAAATTTTGGTCGCCGTCCAGGACGTCAGCCAGCAAGTGTACCGCATGAACGAGGCCGCGCAGGCCATTCACCGCGATACGCTCCGGCTCGTCGAACACTCCGAAAAAATCGCTGAGCTGGCGGATACGGCCGCGAAGGATACGCAGGAGGTAGCGGCCGCTTCCGAACAGCAGACTGCGACGACCGAGGAAATGACGGCAGCGTCCGAAACATTGGCCCAGATGGCGGAGCAGTTGTCAGAGCAAGTAAAACGCTTTACAATTTAAAACGTATGACTACGAGAAAAATCCACTTTAACAGGAAAAGTGGATTTTTCTGTTCGTGCCATTTTGCTCGTCTTTGAGCAGGCAAGAGAGGAGAGGGTGAGATGGAGGAGCAGCAATCAATCTCCCTGTTTGCGGAAACTTTTATTCGCGGCTATATGACACAAGAAATTTTTTACAACGAAGAAACGTGGTACGGCGTGATTCGTCTAAAAATAGAAGAGACGACGGAAGCGATCAAGGAATCGGACGTCATCATTGTCGGCAACTTCCCTCGTCCTCACCCGGACGAGCTGTACACGTTCTACGGCGAGTGGAAGACCCATGCGCGCTTTGGACAGCAGTACGTAGCCAAGCGCTACGAGCGGGAAACGCCGAAGACGTTGGCAGGCGTGGAGCGCTATTTGGCCAGCGGGCTGTTTCAAGGCATCGGCAAAAAGATGGCGAAGCGCATCGTGGAGCACCTTGGGGTAGATGCGTTGACGATTATTGCAGATCATCCGGAGCGGCTTGCCGAAATCCAGGGCATTTCCGAATCGCGCGCCAAGCTCATTTACGAGTCCGTCCTGGAGCATCGCTCGCTGGAGAGCGCGATGGTCTTTCTGTACGACTTCGGGATTGGCGTGAACATGGCGCTCAGGATTTACCAGACGTACAAGCTGGAGACGATGACGGTGCTCAAGGAAGAGCCGTACCGGCTGATTGAGGATATTACCGGAATCGGGTTCAAGAGGGCAGACGATATCGCCCGCGCGACAGGCATAGCGGCCTCATCGGAAGAGCGCGTAAAAGCGGCGGCCTTGTTCGTGCTGCAGGAGGCGTCCTATTCCGAGGGCCACGTCTATTTGCCCGTGGATGAGCTGTGTGAAAAGACGCTCCGCCTGTTGACGGAGTGCGGCGGGCACGCTTTTTCCGGCGAAGACATTACGCGCGCTGTCGAGGCTTTGTTTGTCGCGAGCAAAGTTGCCTGGGAGGACGAGCGCGTCTATTTGCCTTCCCTGTTTTTTGCGGAGCTGGGCTTGGCGAAAAGGCTGCGGCACTTCGCCCGGCGCGATTCGTTCGGATCGTTTCCGGCCTCCGAATTTTACCGGGCCCTGGGAGCCGTGGAGGACGAGCTTGGAATCAGCTATGCCCAGACGCAGCGGGATGCGATTGAACAGGCGATTACATCCGGGCTGATGCTACTCACAGGTGGACCGGGTACGGGCAAAACGACGGTGATTCGCGGGATTTGCCGCGTCTTTTCGCAGTTGCACGGACTGTCGCTCGACCTGAAAAAATACAACGAAGAAAATCCGTTCCCGATCCTGCTCGTGGCCCCGACCGGACGCGCTGCCAAACGGATGACGGAGACGACGGGCTTGCCTGCAATGACCATCCATCGGCTTTTGGGCTACAAAGGCGAGAGCTTCGAGCACGACGCCGAGCATCCGATTCGCGGCAGGCTGTTGATCGTGGACGAGATGTCGATGGTCGACATTTGGCTGGCGAACCAGTTGTTTCGCGCCGTGCCGGACGACATGCAGATCATCATGGTCGGCGACCCCGACCAGTTGCCGTCCGTCGGCCCGGGTAACGTGCTGCTCGACATGATCCGCTCCGGCCTGCTGCCGCTGGTGCAGTTGACGGAGATTTACCGCCAGGCCGAAGAGTCTACCATCATCCGGCTGGCGCATGATGTGCGCAAAGGACACGTTCCGGCCGATTTGCTCGATACGACCCCGGATCGGCGATTTTTCACAAGTTCGCCACAAGATGTCCCCGAAGCGGTGAAACAAATTTGCCTGGGAGCCGTAAAAAAAGGATATACGGCAAAAGATGTACAGGTTTTGGCACCTATTTATAAAGGAAATGCCGGGGTAAACCGGCTGAATGAAGAACTGCAGGAGCTGTTTAACCCGAAAACGCCACAAAAGCGCGAGGTGACGTTTGGGGACACGACTTTTCGCACAGGCGACAAAGTCCTGCAGTTGGTGAATAATGCCGAGGAACAGGTGTTCAACGGTGATATGGGTGAAATTGTTGCGATTTTTTTCCCGAATGAAAACGCAGAAAACCAGGAGATGCTGGTTGCTGCCTTTGACAATCGGGAAGTGGTGTACAAGCGTTCGGATTACCATCAACTGACGCTTGCCTACTGCTGTTCCGTACACAAATCACAAGGGAGCGAATTTCCGATCGTCGTGATGCCGTTCGTCAAAAGCTACTACCGGATGCTCAGGCGCAAGCTCGTTTATACGGGCATTACGCGGAGCAAGTCTTTTCTCATCATGTGCGGGGAGCCGGATGCGTTTCGCGCAGCCGTGGAAACCGACGAGGAAGGTGTGCGGTACAGCTTTTTGCAGGAGCGGCTGAAGCAGGAGTAAAGCTGGAACCATTTGCGCCGAATGGACATGCGCCTTTCGCCCGATACTAAAAGAGCGGAAGGGGGATGTCCCACATGCGCAAGGCAATGGATGCAGTCGGCTTGCCAGTAGTTTGCCTCCAAACCGGAGAGACGCTTGGCACCGTTCGTGACATTCTTTGCGACTCCACTTGGCATGTACGAGGAGTCTTGCTGAGCGAGCAGGGTTGGTTCCATTCAGGCACCTATATTCCTACCGAACAGATTCACGCGGTAGGGGAGTCCTGCCTTACCGTAACGGGGAAAGCCGCGATCACGCCCTTGCCTCATCTCGCCGGTTTTGAACCTGTCGGCATCGTGACGGGAAAAACAAAGCTAAAAGGAAAAGCGGTCATTACCGCTTCCGGAGAACTTCTCGGCAGGCTGGAAGATGTTTACTTTTCAGCAAACTGGGAGAAACTTGTAGGGTACGAACTGTCTAACGGCTGGTTTGCAGATGTGACAGAAGGGCGCAAGCGCCTGTCTGCACCGGCTTCCGTCATCATCGGGGAGGAAAACCTGATCGTGCCGGACTTTGTTCGTAGCCAGGCGTGATAAGGGAGGAAAAGCGTGATGCGTGTCATTTGCCCGAACTGCAGTTCCAAAGACGTAGGGAAGATTGGAACCAATCAATACTACTGCTGGAATTGCTTTATAGAGATGAGCGTTTCCAACGAGCAGATTGCTTCTGTCTACCAGGTGGAGGAAGACGGGTCCTTGCATTCGCTCAACGATCTGTTTATTGAAGATCAAACCGTTTCCGCACAACTGAACATGTAGCTACTGCTCAATGCGGTAAAAACAACTGGAGGTGGCACGCTTGTTTACTCGAAGCCTTTTGCGCGTCCTTGCCACAAGCGGAATTGTGGCTGTCATCGGCTATTTGATGGCCCCGCGCCGCCGCAGTCGGTTTTCGCTGAATTGGAACCAGTTGCCCTTCTCCATGCGCGATGTGACGCGGATGATGAAGACGGGACGCAAGCTGATGCGTGCGTTTACCCGGTAACGAGAAGTGGCGGCAACAGGAACGTTCAGAAGCACCCGAACATAGGATGAGTTCGGGTGCTTTTTTTGTGCATGAAAAAACTCCGTCGCATCGAGGCGACGGAGCTTTGGAATACAGCTTAGTTTTGTTCGGCCAGTCGTTTTTGCTGCTGGCTTTTCATGCGTCCGATCAACAGCACGCCGACGACGACAGCGACGATGAACACCCATTTGACCCACGGGTACGCGGTGAAGAACGGCACCAGGAATTTTTCGGTTGTCACCATGCTTGCGGCCGTATAGGCGAGAACGCCAGCCCCGATGTAGATCACGATCGGGAAACGCTCCATGACTTTCAAAATCAGCGTGCTTCCCCACACCATGATCGGCACGCTGATGACCAGCCCGATGATGACGAGTAGAAAATCACCATGCGCAGCACCGGCAACGGCGATGACGTTATCGAGACCCATGACCGTATCGGCCACGATGATGGTCCAGATCGCAGCGCCAAGGCTTCCGCTTGCCTTCATGTTTTCGTGGCCATCATCCGAGACGAGCAGCTTGAGGGCAATCCACATCAGGATCAAGCCACCGACAAGCAGCAGACCAGGGATTTTCAGCAGCCAGACAACGGCCAGCGTCGCCAAAGCCCGGATGATAATCGCACCGACCGTTCCCCAGACGATTGCCTTTTTTTGCTGTTCGGCAGGCAGATTTCGCGCGGCCATCCCGATGACAATCGCGTTGTCCCCGGCCAACACGAGGTCGATGACGATGATGGCAAGCAGGGCGGACCAAAATTCAGGTTGCATTAATAATTCCATTTTCTCTTCCTCCTCCTCATCCTGTTTGAAAATAAAGCGAGTCATCCACCGGCCGTTTTCTCGATACCTCCTAATAGTGTGTGTAAAGGGAGACAAAAGAAAACGACCTTTCCCTGGACAGGCAAAGGTCGTTTGAAAACAAAAATAGACCTTTTACCTGTTAGGCAAAGGTCTTGCTTACAACATCCAAAAAGCATGTTGCCAACATAGCCGGGGATTTCTCCCGTAATGACGACTATGTTGCGAAAAAGCTACTCCCCTTTGGAGATATCCTCTTGTAACTCCATACTACTGCGGCGTATTCCGGGTGTCAATAGGTTACATGATTTTTGTGCGAAGAACACACCCTAATGGAAATGGAGAGGAGGTGTCCTTCGTGGATGAACTGCGCCGAAGCCGTCTGTTTGCTGCTGCGCTTTGGCTGATCGCGCTGCTCGTCATCGGCAACCTGCTGTGGATGCTTCGCCCGGTCCTTGCCCAGCTTTTTGCTCTTTTGGAGGAAGTGCTGATTCCCATCATCCTGGGCCTGGTCATTGCGTATTTGCTGCACCCGATTGTCGTGCTGCTGGAAAAAAGGAGAGTCCCACGGCTGATGGCCGTTCTGCTTATTTACGCATCGTTTGTGCTGGTCATCACGGTCGCTGTCATCAACGCCATCCCCGTTTTCACCAATCAGCTTGTGGAGCTGTCCGACGACTTGCCCCGGCTGATGGAGTGGTACTACACGTGGATGAGCGAGTGGGAGGCGCACAAATACTTTTTGCCGGACAGCATCTCGCACGGGGTCGACCGGGTGATTATCCAGTCGCAGGAAGGGATGTCCCACTCTGTGACCAAGCTCGTCAACAACGCGCGCAATTCGCTTGGCAAGCTGTTCGCCTTCGCCATCGTTCCGTTTATCGCCTTCTATTTTTTAAAAGACATGAAGGCGCTGCATGAGACGGGCATGTCGATCGTGCCCAAGTCGTACCGCAAGCAGGTGCTGGTCGTCTTGCGGGACATCAACGAATCGCTCGGAAATTACATACACGGGCAGATGATCGTGGCCCTGGTTGTCGGCGTGCTGGCTTACCTCGGCTATTGGCTGATCGGCATGCCGTATCCGTTCGTGCTCGCCGCAGTCGTGTGCCTGACGAACATCATTCCTTACATCGGGCCATTGATCGGCGCTGCGCCTGCGATGGTCGTCGCCTTGACGATCTCGACGAAAATGCTGCTGTTCGTCATCGCCGTCAACCTCGTCATACAGGTGGTGGAAGGAAACATCTTGTCGCCCAACATCGTCGGACGCTCCTTGCAACTGCATCCGCTGACGATCATTGTGGCGCTGCTGGTCGGGGAGACGCTCGGGGGCATTATCGGCCTGATCGTGGCGGTGCCTGTGCTCGCCGTATGCAAGGTGGTCATCAGTCGAATCGCCGTCATGATGCATGAAAGTTGACATGGATCAGGAAAAAAATTTATAATACGAACAAATGAGTACAAGAGAGATCAATGAGGGAACGAGTACGTTGCAGACCTTCTACAGAGAGGGTGCTCCACGGTTGAGAGGGCGCTCAGAAGAAGTGCAACGGAAGGCTACTCCTAAGACCGGGCAAAAACCGGCGGGTTGGCACCGTTACATGCCCAAAAGCGACAGACTGTCCGCGCCTTTTGGCCTGCAATGGAGTCTGTAAGCAGGGTGGTACCGCGAGAAAAAACAGTTCTCGTCCCTGAGGGGATGGGAGCTTTTTTATTTATTTTTCTTAACAGAGGAGAATGCAGATGAAGAAGCTGACAGGCAATCAAATCCGCCAGATGTTCCTTGATTTTTTTGTAGAAAAAGGACATCGCATCGAGCCGAGTGCTCCGCTTGTTCCAATCGACGACCCGTCCCTCTTGTGGATCAACAGCGGCGTGGCGACGCTCAAAAAGTATTTTGACGGCCGCATCATTCCAGACAATCCGCGCATCACCAATTCGCAAAAATCAATCCGTACCAACGATATTGAAAACGTTGGCCGCACGGCTCGCCACCATACGTTCTTCGAAATGCTGGGCAACTTCTCTATCGGCGACTACTTCAAGGCAGAAGCGATTGAGTGGGCATGGGAGTTTTTGACCAGCCCGAAATGGATCGGCTTTGATCCGGAGCGGCTCTCCGTCACCATTCACCCGGAAGACGAAGAAGCGTTTGAGCTGTGGAACAAAAAAATCGGCATTCCGGAAGAGCGCATCATCCGTCTGGAAGGCAACTTCTGGGACATCGGGGAAGGTCCGAGCGGTCCGAATACGGAAATTTTCTACGACCGCGGAGAGGAGTTCGGCAACGATCCGAACGATCCGGAGCTGTATCCGGGCGGCGAAAACGAGCGTTACCTCGAAGTGTGGAACCTGGTGTTCTCCCAGTTCAACCACAACCCGGACGGCACCTACACGCCGCTGCCTAAGAAAAACATCGACACCGGCATGGGGCTGGAGCGGATGGCCTCCATTCTCCAGGGCGTGGACAACAACTTCGAAACAGACCTGTTGTTCCCGCTGATCGAGCAAACGAGCGCGATCTCCGGCGTGAAGTACAAGACAAGCCCAGAGCTGGACGTAGCGCTGAAAGTCATTGCGGACCACGCGCGCACGGTCGTGTTCGCGATCGGGGACGGAGCGCTTCCTTCCAACGAAGGCCGTGGCTACGTCATTCGCCGTCTGTTGCGCCGCGCTGTGCGCATGGGCAAAAAGCTCGGTGTGGAGAAGCCGTTTCTGTACAGCCTGACCGAAACAGTCGGCAAAATGATGGGCGAATTTTACCCGGAAGTTGTGCAAAAGCGCGAGTTCATTGAAAAAGTGATCCGTGCGGAGGAAGAGCGCTTCCACGAGACGCTGAACGACGGACTGGCGATCCTGTCCGAGATGGTGAAGGCGGCAAAAGAAAGCGGCCAATCGCAACTGTCCGGTCAAGATGTGTTCAAAATGTACGACACATACGGCTTCCCGGTCGATCTGACAGAGGACTTCGCGAACGAGCAAGGTCTGACAGTGGATCGCGACGGCTTCGAGCAAGCGATGGAGGAGCAGCGCGAACGTGCGCGTGCAGCCCGTCAGGACGTGGACAGCATGCAAATCCAGGGGGGGCCGTTGTCCGAATTGACGGTTACAAGCGAGTTTGTTGGTTATACTGAATTGGTAGCAACAGGAAAAGTAGAAGCGATTATTTTGGACAACCAGTTGGCTGACGAAGCAGAAGAAGGCCAAACGGTACAGGTCATTCTCGACCAGACGCCATTCTACGCTGAAAGCGGCGGTCAGATCAACGACGAAGGGTACTTGCTCTCCGATTCTGTCAAAGCGCGCGTAACCGACGTGCAAAAAGGGCCAAAGGGCCAAAACGTTCACTCTGTCATCATCGAAGCAGGCACACTGCGCAAAGGCGACACTGTTCGCGCGGAAGTAAACCGCGAAGCTCGCCTGGCGATTACGAAAAACCATACAGCGACACACTTGCTGCACCAGGCGCTCAAAGACGTATTGGGCACGCACGTCAATCAGGCAGGTTCCCTCGTGGCACCGGAGCGTTTGCGCTTTGACTTCACGCACATCAGCGCGATCACGCCGGAAGAGTTGGAGCGCATCGAAGCGATCGTCAACGAAAAAGTGTGGGAAAACCTGGCTGTCGAAATTTCCAACAAGCCGCTGGCGGAAGCCAAAGCAATGGGCGCGATGGCGCTGTTTGGCGAAAAATACGGCGACATCGTGCGCGTGGTCAAAGTCGGCGACTACAGCCTGGAGCTTTGCGGCGGATGCCATGTCAATAACACGGCCGAAATCGGACTGTTCAAGCTGGTCAGCGAAAGCGGCATCGGCGCGGGTACGCGACGGATCGAAGCTGTGACCGGACGCGGGGCTTACCAGTTCTTGAACCAGCAGTTCACGACGCTCAAAGAAGTGGCTCACGCACTGAAAGCACCTGTGCTGGCAGAAGCGCCTGCGCGCGTGGAGAGCTTGCAGCAGCAACTGAAAGAGGTTCAGCGTGAAAACGAATCGTTGCGTGCCAAACTGGGCAACATCGAAGCGGCATCCCTGACCGATCAACTGAAGCAAGTAGACGGCATGAACGTGCTCGCTACCCGCGTATCGGCTTCTGACATGGACAACCTGCGCGGCATGGTGGACGAGCTGAAAAACAAGCTCGGCTCCGCAGTGATCGTGCTCGGCTCCGTCGATGGCGAGAAGGTCAATCTCGTGGCTGGCGTCACCAAAGACCTGATGGATCAAGGCATCCACGCCGGAAAAATCATCAAGGAAGTGGCAACCCGTTGCGGCGGCGGCGGCGGCGGTCGTCCTGACATGGCGCAGGCGGGCGGAAAAGATCCTTCCAAGCTGCAAGAGGCATTGGATGCGGTCGCGGAGCTGGTCAAAAGCCAGGCCGTAGCGAAATAGCCGATTCCCGCCAAGAAATTTGCAAAATCGACAAGGAGTAGGTTGCATCCGAGTCGAATACAGTAAGGAAGCGAAAAGTCCATACAACCTTTAAGTCTTGAAGGAAATCGAGGTGTTGATTGTGAGTTCGTTGGATAATACCATGAAATTCACGGTGCCCAAGGAAGCGAATACGGCGGATGTGCAGGCAACATTGACAGAGGTGTACAAAGCCCTGCAGGAAAAAGGATACAACCCGATCACCCAGATCGTCGGTTACTTGCTTTCTGGCGACCCGGCGTTTATCCCTCGCCACAACAACGCGCGCAGCCTGATTGGCAAACTGGAACGGGACAAAATCATAGAAGAGTTGGTGACCGTTTACTTGTCCGAGCGCAAGTAGACCTTGAACATGACGAGATTGATGGGATTGGATGTAGGCGACAAGACGATTGGCATCGCGGTCAGCGATGAGCTGGGGTGGACCGCCCAAGGGGTGGAAACGATCAAGCGGCAATCAAAGGAAAAAGATTTGGCCCGCATCCAGGAATTGGTAGCGCACTATCAAGTAGGTGCTTTCGTAGTAGGATTGCCGAAAAACATGAATGGCACAATCGGACCGCGCGCCGAGATGTGCCAGGCATTCGGCAAGCTTTTGGAGGAACGGACATCTCTTCCTGTCCACATGTGGGACGAGCGATTGACGACGATGGCAGCGGAGCGCATGCTGATCTCTGCGGATGTCAGCCGTCAAAAGCGCAAGACAGTAATAGACAAAATGGCGGCCACATTGATCCTGCAAGGATTTTTGGACGCGAAATCGAGGTGACCCAAAGTGAGTGAAGAGATGATGGAAGAATTCGAAGTAGGCGACGTGATTGCCCTGACAGAAGAGGGAACGGAGGAGCCGCGCGATTTTCGGATCATGTACATTTTTGATATCGAGGACCGCAGCTACCTGGTGCTCGTTCCGGTCGATCAGGAGGAAGAAGAAGAGTACGAGGTTCACTTCCTGCGCTACGACGGTACGGACATGCTGCAGCCAATCGAAGACGATGAAGAGTGGGAGCAAGTAGAAGCGACCTTCGAAACGTTGATTGCTGATTTGGAGAAAGACGGGATTTAATATTTGGAGAGGGGGCGCATGCCCTCTCTTTTTCCTATCAAAATAACTGTTTTGTGGACGAAAACAAACAGATAGGAGAAAGCGAAATGGATATCACGGGCGCATCCGGCTCCGAACTGATTTGGGAAAAGTACAAGGAAGCCGAAAAACGGTTGAAAGAGCTTGAAAATTCAATCGAATGGTTCAAAGTTTGCTTCGATACCGCGTACGAAGGCATTACGATCGTGGACGAGCGCGGCTACATACGAATGATGAACGATGCGTACTGCCGCTTTATCAGTGTGCGCAAAGAAGATGTCGTCGGGCGTTATGTGGAGGAAGTGATCGAAAATACGCGTTTGCCGGTCGTGCTGCAAACAGGGATACCGGAGCGAAACCAGGCGCATCGGCTGCTCGGCCAGGACATGGTCGTACACCGCATCCCGATCTGGAAGGACAACAAGGTCATCGGCGCAGTCGGCATGCTGATTTTTGAAGGCGTGTCGGAGCTGTACAAAATTTTTGAGCGCATGCAAATCTTGCACGAGAAAATCGGCGACAACCGGATCGTGTTCGAATCGCCGAAGCCGAAAAGCAACAAAGTCACCTTTGACCAGATCATCGGAGAAAGCGAGTCGATTGCCGAGGCGAAAAAAATCGCCCGCCGCGCCGCACAAACGTCCGCTACGATTTTGTTGACCGGAGAGAGCGGTGTGGGCAAGGAGCTGTTTGCCAAAGCGATTCATTATTTAAGCCCGTTTCAAAACGGACCGCTCGTGAGTGTCAATTGCGCCTCTATACCGGAAAATTTGCTCGAATCGGAGCTGTTCGGCTATGAAGAAGGCGCATTTACCGGCTCGCGAAAAGACGGAAAGCCAGGCAAATTCGAGCTGGCGAACAAAGGGACGCTGTTTCTCGACGAGATCGGGGACATGCCGCTGCACATGCAGGCGAAAATTTTGCGCGTGCTGCAAGAGCGGGAAGTAGAGCGGGTCGGGGGAACGAAGAGCATACCTGTCGATTTTCGCCTGGTGGCGGCTACCCATCGCTCCCTGGAGGAAATGGTGCGGGAGGGGACGTTCCGCAAAGACTTGTACTACCGCCTGAACGTCATTCCGATTCACATTCCGCCGCTGGCACAAAGAAGGACGGATATCCCGCTGTTGATCGCCGCCCAACTGCAAGCGATCAGCCAGAAAAACAACATGCCGGCAAAAGACATCGACAAGGAAGCGATGTCTTTGCTGATGAACTACGACTGGCCGGGCAACATCCGCGAGCTGGTCAATACGGTCGAGCGGCTCGTCACCTTGTCCGAGGACGATCGCATCCGGACGAGTGATTTGACGGAAGTTTTTTTCGGCAAAGGGGCTTGGCGTGGCGAGCAGGAGCCAAGCGCGTCATGGAAGCAGCCTGTCTCGGTCAAGCGCGGCCAGCAGGATGAAAAAAAGCGCATCCTCGAAGTACTGCAGGAAATGAACGGCAACAAGTCCAAGACAGCGAAAAAGCTCGGCATATCCCGGGCGACGCTGTACAACAAGCTGAACAAGTATCAACTGGGTTAAGCGGTAAGCAGGCGGTCGCTGAAAAAAGTGTCTAGACAATCGTTGTGTAATGTCTGGACACTTTTTGTATTTTCTGAACAGTCAGACTCAAAAAAGAAGCGGCGCGGCAACATCATCGTCTGCTGGCATGCAATGTGCTAGATAACGATAGTCAAAAGGGAGCGCTTGCGCTCCGGGGGAAGCGGGGACTTTCGGCGGCTTCAGGCTTGGGAATGCCAGCTTCGTCAAGGAAACTTTTCGCAACCGCTGCCAGCGCGAACAAATGACAGAGGGGGAAGTATATGGTGGATACACCTGTAATCGGCATCATCGGTCTTGGCAATATGGGAATGCCCATGGCGACCAATTTGGTACAAGCGGGCTATGAAGTGTACGGCTTCGACGTCAATGCGAAGGCGGAGCTGGAATTTGCAGCCGTCGGCGGAAAGACAGGCTTGACGGTCGCGGAGGTCGTGCAAAAAACAGACGTCATTCTCACCAGCCTGCCTTCGCCGGACATTGTTGAAAGCGTTTTTACAGGCCTGGACGGCATCCTGGAACATGCGCGGGCCGGACAGACTGTAGTCGATACGAGCACAGTAACGCCCCAGTTGAACGAGCGGCTGGCACGGGCGAGCCAGGCAAAGGGAATCGGGTATTTGGCCGCCCCTGTCAGCGGCGGGGTTGTCGGGGCGAAAAACAGGACGTTGACGATTATGGTCGGCGGCCCGAAGGAGCTGTACGACAGCGTCTATCCGGTTTTTATGGCGCTCGGCCAAAATATTTTTCACGTCGGGGAACGAGTGGACAGCGGCACGGCGGTCAAACTCATCAACAATTTGCTGATCGGCTTTTACACGTCTGCGGTCAGCGAAGGGGTGGCGCTGGCAAAGCAGATGGGCCTCGACCTCGACCTGCTGTTTGACATTTTGAATGTCAGCTACGGGCAGAGTCGCATCTACGAGCGCAATTACAAAAGCTTCATTGCCCCCAACGATTTCGCGCCCCATTTCTCGTTGAATTTGCTGCTGAAAGACTTGCGGATCGCCCAGGAGATGGCGCAGCAGTCCGGCCTGTCCTTGCCGATCACGGCCGAGCTGCTCGCGATTTACGAGCAGTCGCAGGAAGCCGGCTTTGGCGAGCAGGATATGGCTGCCCTGTACGCCTACATCTGCCAGTCGCAAAGCGCGGTTCAATCGTAACCATTTACGGAGAGGAGAGTTTTTCATGACGACAACAGCGGTCAAACGCATCCGCAACTTTATTAACGGCGAGTGGATTCCGTCCAGCTCCGATCGCTTCGAAGCGGTTATCAATCCGGCCACCGGGCAAGTGATTGCCGAAGTCCCCCTGTCTTCCCGCGAAGACCTGGAGGCGGCGGTGAAGGCGGCGGAGGAAGCGTACACCTGGTGGCGAAAAACGCCTGTGCCCAACCGCACGCGCATTTTGTACCGCTACCATCAGTTGCTGGTGGAGCACGCCGAAGAGTTGGCGGTCATCATTACGAAAGAAAACGGCAAAAACATCAAAGACTCGCGCGGAGAGGTGCAGCGCGGCATTGAGGCGCTGGAAGTGGCTACCGCGACTCCTACGCTGATGATGGGGCAGGCGCTGCCGGAAATTGCCACGGGCATCGAAGGGGTCACGTACCGTTACCCGCTTGGGGTAGTGGCTGGCATTACGCCGTTCAACTTCCCGATGATGATTCCGCTGTGGATGTTCCCGCTCGCTCTCGCATGCGGCAACACCTTTGTGCTGAAGCCGTCCGAGCGCACGCCGCTTTTGGCTGAAAAGCTGGTAGAGCTGATGATGGAAGCAGGTCTGCCAAAAGGGGTGCTGAACATGGTGCACGGCGCCCACGACGTCGTCAACGGCATTTTGGAGCATCCCGCCATCAAAGCGATTTCTTTCGTCGGCTCCCAGCCAGTGGCGGAGTACGTCTACAAAACCGGAGCAGCCAATGGCAAGCGGGTCCAGGCTCTCGCCGGGGCGAAAAATCACGCGGTAGTCATGTCCGACTGCCACCTGGAGAAAACCGTGCAAGGAATCATCAACGGGGCTTTTGGCAGTGCCGGAGAGCGATGCATGGCAACTTCTGTCGTGTGTGTCATGGAGGATATTGCCGATGCGTTTATCGCCCGTCTCGTAGAGGAGGCGAAGCAGCTTTTGGCAGGCGATACGCTGGACGAATCGGCTTTTATCGCTCCGCTCATTCGCGATTCGCACCGCAAGCGGGCGCTCAGCTATATCGAGAGCGGCGAAGAGCAAGAAGCAAGCCTGCTGCTTGATGGCAGAAGCGTGATGCAGGAGCTGCCGGACGGCTACTACCTCGGGGCGACCATTTTTGAAGGGGTCACGCCGGAGATGAAGATTTGGCAGGACGAAATCTTTGCCCCGGTCTTGAGCATCGTCCGGGTGAAAAGCCTGGATGAAGCGATCGAGCTGGCGAACAAATCGAATTTTGCCAATGGAGCCGTACTCTACACCACCTCTGGCGAAAACGTGCGCCATTTCCGCGAAAATATTGATGCCGGCATGATTGGCGTGAATGTCAACGTGCCTGCGCCGATGGCGTTTTTCACCTTTGCTGGCAACAAAGCGTCGTTTTACGGGGATTTGGGCACGAACGGAACAGATGGCGTCCAGTTTTTCACCCGCAAAAAAACGGTGACCGCCCGCTGGTTCTGATTTGTCTAAAGAAACGGATCAGGGGGCGAGCGCAGCGTTTGCCCCCATTCAAGGAGGGAGCCGTCATGGCGTTTCATGAACTGTTGATGCCGCAGCGCATCGTCTACGGGCAAGGAAGCTTTGCCGAGGTCGGCCAGGAAGCGCGGCGACTGGGGCAAAAAGCATTGTTGATTAGCGATCCGGTGATGGAAAAGGTGGGCAATGTAGCTGCCTGCGAAGAGCACTTGCAGGCGCAGGGCCTCGTTTGCGTCACCTATGCGAAAGTGGATTCAGAGCCGACGGACATTCATCTCGCGGAAGCGCTGGCCCTCTGCCGGGACGAACGGTGCGACGTGATTGTGGCCGTAGGGGGCGGGAGCTGCCTCGATACGGCAAAAGCAGTCGCTTTGCTGATGACCAATGAAGGGCAGATCGCGGAGTACGTCGCCAAAGCCAAAACGGTTGTCAATAAGCCGCTGCCGCTGATTGCCGTGCCGACGACCGCAGGCACAGGCTCGGAAGTGACGAAAATGACCGTCATTACCGATACGGCCCGCCAGGTGAAAATGATGCTCGCAGACCCCGCGCTGCTGCCGCACGCGGCGATTGTCGATCCGCTGTTGAGCGTGTCCTGCCCGCCGAATGTTACGGCAGCGACAGGAATTGATGCTCTCTGCCATGCGATTGAAGCCTACCTCTCCCGGCGCGCCCAGCCAGCTACCGACATATGGGCAAGGACGGCGATTGAGCTGATCGCCACCCATTTGCGGCGCGCGTACGAAGACGGAGCGGACTTCGAGGCCCGGGACAAGATGGCGTTTGCCTCGATGCTGGCTGGCGCCGCCTTTTCCAATGCGTCTGTCGCGCTCGTGCACGGCATGTCCCGGCCGATCGGAGCCGTTTTCCACGTCCCGCACGGCATCTCAAACGCGATGCTCTTGCCTGCCGTGCTGGCCTATACAAAAGAGGCGGCAGTGGGCAGGCTCGCCGAAATCGGAAGGCTGATGCAGCCGGAAATCAAAGCGCTTTCTGACGAGCAGGCGGCAGAAGCGACAATCGAAGAGATCAAGAGCTTGTGCCTCGATTTGCACATTCCGAGCTTGCGCCATTGGGGAATTGACCAGCAGGCCTTCCAGAAGGCCGCGCCCAAGATGGCTGTGGACGCTTTGGCGAGCGGAAGTCCGGGTAATAATCCGAAAATTCCTACAGTTGAGGAGATTGTCCGGCTGTATCACATTGCCTATGACTACGATTTTCGCGGCAAGCTACAAAATGCGTGAGGAGATGAGGGCATGCTGCTCAGCTTTTTCGGCTTGATAATTGGATTAGGTCTGCTCATCTTTTTGACGATGCGCGGCATCAACATCATCGTCGCGGCCATCGTGTGCGCTGCCGTGGTGGCGGCAAGCGGCGGGCTGGGACTGGAAGAAGCGATGTCGACCCATTACATGGACGGGTTCACGGGCTTTTTTAAATCGTGGTTTTTGACGTTTCTGCTCGGCGCTGTTTTCGGAAAAGTGATGGAGGACACGCAGGCAGCGAAAGCGATCGCCGACTGGGTACGGCGAAAGCTCGGAGCGGGTCGGGCCGTTTTCGCTGTCGTGGCGGCGTGCGCGATCATGACGTATGGGGGCGTCAGCGTATTTATCGTCGCCTTTTCTGTCTATCCGATTGCGGTAGCCTTGTTCAAGGAAGCCGACCTTCCGCATCGGTTCATTCCCGCCGCGCTCGTCTTCGGCTCGATTACGTTCACGATGACGTCCCCCGGCTCGCCGGAAATTCAAAACTTGATTCCGACCCAGTTTTTCGGGACGACGCCTGGGGCGGGCGGCTGGATCGGCGTCGCGATGGCGCTGTTGCTGATGGTGTCTGGCGGGCTTTACTTGAGCCGCGCCGTTGCGAAAGCGGTGAAAAACGGCGAAGGCTTCGGATATACGTACGACCCGAAAGCAGCCGGCTCGGCAAACGAGGAAGTCGCGGCGACCGCCGCAGAAGCAGCCGAGACGAAGCTGCCGCCTATTTTGCTGGCAATAGCTCCGCTCGTCCTCGTTGTCGCAGCGCTCAACCTATTGTCCTCTTACATTTCCACTACTTCCGCCGTTTTGATCGCGCTTTTGATCGGGATATTCGCCGGGCTTGTGCTGATGAACAAATACGCGAGACATTACTGGGCGATGTTTGCCAAAGGGACAGAAAACGCCCTGATCGCCACGGCCAATACGTGCGCGGTCGTCGGCTTCGGAGCTGTGGCGGCGAAGGTCCCTGCTTTTAGCGCGATTGTGGATACGCTCGTGGGGCTGGAGGGCCTGGAATACGTGAGTCTGGGCCTGTCTGTCACGCTGATTGCCGCGATCACAGGCTCTGCCTCCGGTGGCTTGGGCATCGCCCTGCCGATTTTGGCGCCGATCTACATGAGCCAAGGTCTGGACCCGGGAGCCATGCATCGCATCTCTGCGCTCGCTTCCGGCGCTCTCGACTCGCTGCCGCATAACGGATACATCGTGACGACTGTGCGCGCGGTCTGCCATGAAACCCATCAGCGGGCCTATCGACCGATTTTTGTGTTGAGTGTCGTCATCCCGTTTGCTGTCCTTTGCCTGGCTATCGTTTTGTACATGATGTTTACTTGAGAGAAAAGTTCAAAAGTGTGCTGCAAGCGCTGCTACCGGGCAGCGCTTTTTTTGAGTGGAGAGTTTTCGCTACCATTCCTGATCTTTTGTCTTTTTTCGCCAAAAAACCGTATGCAGTGACAGCGAATGACAGCTCTTGTATAATAGACAGGATGGAGAGAAGAGACCCTAAAGGGAGGATTTCTAGCTTGAAACCAATGTCAGCGAAGCCTGATTTCAGATCAGACAGACCTGCTGCGTACCGGCGCAGGAGAGGCGGCCGGATTGTCATGTGGCTGGTAGCCTTGTTTCTCATCGCCATCGTGGCTGCCGGGGGAGCAGCGTGGTATATGTACGAAGGACTGCAACCCGTAGACGGACCGCAAACGGCCAAAAACGTGACGATTCCCACTGGTTCTTCCGTGCGGGAAATCGGCAGATTGCTGGAAGAGCAAGGGCTGATCCGCAATGCCGATCTGTTCCAGTACTACGTGAAGTACAAAGGCGTGGCCCCGCAACTGAAGGCAGGCGAGTACCAGTTTACAACAGGACAAGCCATTGACGATATGCTCACGGCGATGGCAGAGGGAAAAACGGTAGTGAACGCAGCGCGTTTTACCATCCCGGAAGGCTGGAACATTGAGCAGATTGCCGAACATCTGGACAAGGAAGGCATTGTCGAGAAAGCAGCTTTTCTGAAAGAAGTGAACGAAGGAGAATTTCCGGAGTACGAATTTGTGGCGCAGATTCCGAAAAACAAGGATCGCAAGCACCGTCTCGAAGGGTATTTGTTCCCGGAGACGTACGAGGTGGACAAGGACGCCACTGCGCATGAAGTCGTCTCGCGGATGCTGGCCCAATTCGAGAAAGTATGGCAGCCGCAGTGGACAGAGCAGCTCAAACAGCGCGGACTGACGCTCGATGAGGCGGTCAGCCTCGCTTCCATCGTGGAACGGGAAGTGACGGTAGACAAGGAGCGGCCGCTCGTCGCCGGCGTGTACTACAACCGCATCCGCGATAAATGGCCGCTGCAGGCCGACGCCACCGTGCAGTTTATTTTGGGCAAGCAACGCGATCGGCTGACGTATGAAGATTTGAAGGTGAAAAGCCCGTACAACACGTACCTGAACCCGGGCTTGCCGCCGGGACCGATTGCCAATCCGGGCAGAGCCTCACTGGAAGCGGTTGTCAATCCCGCACAGCACGACTACTTTTTCTACGTCACGAAAAAAGACGGAACCTCGGAGCATTACTTCTCCAAAACACTTTCTGAGCACAACGCAAATGATGCAAAAAGCAGGGGAAACTAACCAGGTTTCCTCTGTTCTTTTTGGCGAGGTATGCTATAATAATGCGGTTGTAACGAAAGAGGAGTGAAATCATGATAACCAATCCCGCAATCGACGACTACGTGTCGGGCCTGGTTCCGGCGCGATCGCCGCTTCTGGCGCGACTGGAACAGGAAGCTGCCGAAGAAAATATTCCGATCGTTCAGCTTGCTTCCGCTCAGGTGATGAGAATGCTGCTTTTGCTGCATCGCCCCCAATCGATTTTGGAGGTAGGTACAGCGATCGGCTATTCGACCATTTGGCTTGCCGAAGCAGCACCACAGGCGCGGATTGTCACGATGGACATAGATGAAGAACGCCTGGCGCGGGCACGGGCCAATGTAGCGGAAGCGGGCTGCGCGGACCGGGTTGAAATCCTGTTGCGCGACGCGACGCTTGGACTGCCTGATTCCTATCAGTTTGACTGCCTGTTTATCGACGCGGCCAAAGGACAGTATCGGGCGTTTCTCGATTTGTACTTGCCCCTGCTCCGGGAGGGGGGACTTGTCATCAGCGACAACGTCCTGTTCCGCGGATTGGTGGCGACGCCAGACGAGGCAGGCAAAAGACAACGGCCGATGGTGGACAAGCTGCTCGCCTTCAACGCGCATTTGGCAGAGCGGCCGGATTTGGAGACGACGTTCATACCAGTAGGGGACGGACTGGCTGTCAGCTTGAAGAAACGCATGCAGCCGTAGGGTGATTTCGTTAGAAGCAGCATGAGGAAGGGGACATGTGGCATGGGTAACCCCGTATTGATTGGGGTAGCAGGAGGCAGTGGTTCGGGAAAGACCACGGTGGCAAAGGAGCTGTATCACCAGTTCCGCAACGATAGCGTGACGATGATCGAGCAAGATTCGTACTACAAAGATCAGAGCCATCTGAGTATAGAAGAGCGAGCCTTGACGAATTACGACCATCCGCTTGCATTTGACAACGATCTGCTTTTGCACCACTTGCAGGAACTGCTGCAAGGACGGGCGATCCAAAAGCCGATTTACGATTTCAAGGTGCACAACCGCAAGAGCGAGCAAATCCAGGTAGACCCGAAGGACGTCATCATTCTCGAAGGGATGCTGATTTTAGAAGACGAGCGGATTCGCAATCTTATGGATATCAAGGTGTTTGTCGACACGGATGCGGATGTGCGCATCGTTCGCCGGATCGTGCGCGATATCGAGGAGCGCGGCCGTTCGCTGGATTCTGTAGTCAATCAATATTTGAATGTTGTGCGTCCGATGCACCTGCAGTTCATCGAGCCGACCAAGCGCTATGCGGATGTCATCATTCCCGAAGGCGGATACAACCGCGTGGCACTCGATCTTTTGTCGACGAAAATCAAAAACATCCTGTTGGAAAAACAGCAGCCAGCCAGGCTGTAGCATCCAATCCGGTTTTGAACGAAAGCACACTGCCAGTTGCAGTGTGTTTTTTGCATGGAAAAGTTTCTCGCCCGGCGATTCCGGCAATACTGGGAAAAAAAGGGCGGGGAGGGAAACGGCATGCAGCTTGATCGACGGATCAAACGACGGCATTTTCTCGTGTTGATGGCGATGACGCTACTCTGGGTAGGGCTGATTGCCCGGCTGTGGTGGATACAGCTCGGCGCGCCCCATCGCTTTTCCCGGCGCGGAATCGACTTGGTGAAAGCTTCGGTGAAGCAGCGGCAGCAAAGCTTTGTGCTGCACAGCGGCCGCGGAGATATTTTGGATCGCGGCGGCTATGCGTTTACAGGCGTAGAGCATCTCGCCCTGATTTTGTTTCCGCTTGCCCGCGGCAGCCTGGAAGGGACAGAAGGGCTTGCCAGGCTGGCGGAAATTACAGGCCAGCCAAAAGAACGGCTGTCCGAGACGATGGAAAAAGCAAAGGTCCCGCTGCTTCTGCGCAGCGAAACAGGCAAGCTGATCGAGCTTACCCAAAAGCAGGCAGACGAAATCAACGCGCTTGCGATTCCCGGTGTAGTAGCATTGGCGGTGACGGAGCGCTACCGCACAGACGAAGTGGCCAAGCATCTGATCGGCTTCATTCACAAAAATCCTGGCATGGTCGAGACGCTCTACCCGGACGAATGGGCGAGCGGCAAAATGAATGCGGAATCTACCGTTGGCGCATCCGGGCTGGAAAGAAGCTTTGACCGCTTTTTGCAAGGAGTGGAGCCGTCGGTCTTGTCCTACTACGTCGACGGCCAGGGCAAGCCGCTGCGCGGACTGGACATTCGCTATACGAAGCCTAGCAATCAATATTACCCGCTTTCGCTGTCGACCACGCTCGATGTGGACATTCAGCGGCGAATGGAGGCGGCGGCAGATCAGGTCGGCCTGCGGGAAGGCAGCGTCGTCGTCCTGGATGCGCAAAACGCCGATATTCTCGCCGCTGTCAGCCGGCCAAGCTACGACCAGACGAATGTAGGCGGCCAAGCCGGCGAGTGGAAAAACAGGGCGTTCAAGCAGTTGCCGCCAGGCTCTGTCTTCAAGACGGTGGTAGCCGCTGCCGCCTTGGCGGAAGGCGTGATTTCCCCTACGGAGCGGTTTACGTGTACGGGCGAGTACGGCAAGTACCATTTTTCCTGCTGGAAAAAGGAAGGGCACGGCAGCGTCACGATGGAGGAGGCTTACGCCGAGTCGTGCAACATCGCTTTTGCGGAAATTGCGAAAAGAGTCGGCTCAGAAAAGCTGGAGGAGTACGCCCGGAGACTGGGCTTGACCGCTCAGGTGGGGCATGCAACTGCGCATCTGTTCAAGCTGGATGGATTCAAGCAGCTCGATGGCGAAGAAAGCGGCCGTGTGTTTGCGAAGGATGTCTCCTACAGCGACGAGGGCGTCTTGATCCAGAGCGCAATCGGCCAGCGCGATGTGCGGATTACTCCGCTGCAGGCGGCGAACATGATGGTGACGATCCTGCGCGGCGGCCAACCCGCGCAGGTACGTCTGGTCAAGGAAATTGCTTATCGAAACGGACAGCCGTTCCACCAGTTTCCGGAGCAGAAGCTCTCTGCCGCCGGAATCGACTATGTGACAGCGAGCAAGCTGCGCAAAATGATGCGCAAGGTCGTTACAGATGGGACCGGCCAAATACTGCTGGATTCTTCCTGGCAGGTTGCCGGGAAGAGCGGGACCGCCCAGACAGGGAGTACAAGCGATTCCAAAAATCACCTTTGGTTTGTCGGCTACGCTCCTTTGGAGGAGCCGCGCTATGCGATTTGTGTCGTAGCAGAGAACCAGCCAAGCTGGGGGAAGAACCAGGCGATGGAGCTTTTTCGCCGGGCTGTCGATGAGCTTGCCGATTATACAGCTCGATCTTCCCAACTTCGCGCAGGGTATTCCCGAGAATGAACCCGCGCGCCTGAAGCTGATTGCGCTTGCCAAGCCCGACAATCAGCATCAGCGGGGAGGAAGACATGTACACGGATTGCGAAGCTTTTGCCCAGATGGTTCGTTTGTCCCCTTTGCTCGGGGACAGCCGCTTGATCGTGTGGCTATGCCAATCGCCGATGTACTGCCACTGGCGGTTTCGGCTCAGCTTGCGGACGAGCCTTTTCAAGTAGTCATCATCGAAAAAGATCGAGTGCGGCTGGTGAATCGCATTTGGCCCCGGGTCGCTGGCAAACGTCACGACCCACTTTTCATCCCCGAGCGGATATCCCATCATGATCCCTCCTGTTTCCAGCGAGGGTTTTTTTCGTACAGTCTGTTCGATCTGCTTCCATGCCTTTGGCGTGATGTACAGTGTCGTCATGAAACGCGTTCCCTCCTTGAAATCACCGCTAGCATTCGCTCTATATCGTATGTGCGGCGCAAGCAGAACGTCCCGCTCGCGAAATCATGACAATTGTCGAAAAAAGATTGTAACTCTTCCCCTTCCTTTCTATAATTTAGGAAAATACATGACTGGAAAGGTTGATTGTATGCCTACGGCACCCGTCGATCACAAACTGATTGGGCAAGTATTAGCAGAGGATCTTTACTCCAACAGCGGAGTTTTGCTGCTGGGAAAGAATACGACGATTACGGCTGCACATGTACATATTCTTCTGAAACAGCGAGTGCGAGAGGTTGCGGTCGTGCAAACCTGGACGGAAGGAACGGGGGAGCAGGTTTCTACACAATTATTCCAGTTGGAGGCTGACGCGGAGACTGTCGCCGCTTACGTACAAGCCTTGGACCAGACGCGGCTGCTTTTCGATCAACTGCAGCAGGACAAGGTGGGCAGTCTGGAGCAGTTTTCGCAAATTTTTGCGAATGTGCTGGAAAAATCGACGAAGCATCTGGGACTGTTTCGTTCCCTGTACGTGTTGGAAGGGGCGGACAGTTATACATATCGGCATTCGTTGAACGTAGGCATTCTGTGTTCGCTGATCGCCCGGCTGTTGAAGTGGGACGAGCAGCAGGTGACGTTTATGGGGAACGCAGGATTTTTGCATGACGTGGGAAAAATGCGCATTCCCAAGGAAGTGCTGCTCAAGCCGGACAAGCTGACAGAGGAAGAATTTGCGATCATGAAAAAGCATACGACTTACGGCTACGACATGATTCGCAAGATGGAAGGCGGCTCAGAGAAGCTGGCGCTCTGCGCGCTGCTTCACCACGAGCGGCTGGATGGCTCCGGGTATCCTGAACAGCGAAAAGGCGACGAAATACCGCTGGAGTGCCAGGTTTTGGCGATCGCCGACATGTTCGACGCGATTTGCTCCGACCGGGTCTACAAAGGCAGAACTTCTCCGTTCGAGGCGGCGCAGCTTCTGTGGAAGGAAGCTTGCAACGGGCTGTTGAACATTGAGGTGGTCTCGGTTTTTGTGCGCTACATCGCTTTGCTGTACGTCGGGGCGAGGGCGCGCCTGAGCAGCGGTGAAGAGGTCGAAGTAATTCTGATTCACCAGGACGAGCCGATGCGGCCATTGGTGCGGCGCAGCGGCGAGTTTCTCGATTTGCGTTACGAGCGCAAGCTGACGATTGAAAAAATGATCGGGTAGGCGTAGACAGACCGCTCTCTATGTGAGAGCGGTTTCTTTGTTGCCAATTTGTGACAGTTGTGCGGGTAGCTCGACCTTGGGCGCAAAGTGTGCCACAATGAGACTGATGTTGGCTTTGGCCAGCAAAAAAACGGGTCGCCTTTCGCAGCCGTCTGTTTAGGGGACGGCGCATGGACACGTACAGTACACGCAAGGAGAGAGTACCATGATACGTAAAGCGGAACCGAGAGATGCAGCATTTGCGGCACCGCTGATTTATGAAGCCATTGGAGATATCGCGTACACCTTGACGGGAGCGACGGAGGCTGACGAGGCCATTTCGCTGATGGCGCAGTTTTTCGCGCAGCAACAAAATCGGCTCAGCTACGAAAATGCCGTCATTGCCATGGAAGGAGACGAGCCAATGGGACTGGCGCTGTTTTATCATGGCAGCCAGACCGAAGCGCTCGATCGGCCGTTTGTCGAGTTTGTCCAAAAGCGGACGGGCGTAGCTCCCGCGCTGGTCAAGGAAGCGCGCGACGATGAGTTTTACCTCGATTCGATAGCGGTGCGCTCGGACAAGAGGGGCAGAGGGATCGGCAAAAAGCTGCTGGCAGCGTTCGAGCAGGAGGCAATCCAGCGCCGCCATGACCGCATCGCCCTTTTGGTGGACGAGGAAAATCCGCGTGCGCGCCAGCTCTACGAAGCATTGGGCTATCGCCAGGACGGGACGATAAGGGTGAGCGGACATCAATTCCGCCATATGGTTAAAAGCGTATTAGTGCCGGTATAGATCGTGCCGGTGTAGAAAAAACGTTTCCGATTCGAAGGAAACGTTTTTTTGCATGCGGGTGTGCGGTGGCATGGGGAGATGGAGCGGCTGGAGTGATTGGTAAGTGGCGGTTGGGGACGACAGGTACGGTCAGCATGCGGCCAGCCAAGTTTTGAGCATGTTAGCGTGGAAAATTTGGTTGAAATTGTTTCTTTGGAAGGTTGAAAATCGACGGCTACATTCGTAACAATAAGAAAAAGCAGGTCAAGCCAAGCATGGACAAAAAAGGAGCTGCCTGAATGCGCGAGCAGATGGAAAAGTGGGTTCACGCGTGGAAAACGCTTATGACGGACATGGAAAGACAAGGGGCGCGTATTTGGCCGCTCATCATCGGGCCGCCTGCTGCGCCAGAGCAAGTCGCAGAGGCGGAAGCGCGGCTGGGGATCAGGTTGCCTGCGGCCATTCGCCGGATTTTGCTTGCGGGGACGAGTCGCGTCCAGGTTGGCTGGTCGTTGCCAGCGAGAACGGGCGAGCCTTTTTCCCTCAGCGGGGATCTCGGCTGGAGCCTGGACGGCTTCGAGTGGCCTTATTTTGGCGACGAGGAAGACCCGAGCGACGAGCAGCGGTATCTTTGCTTCCACACAGGAGGCAATGGCGACATGCTGCTGCTGGATTTGCGAGCTGGCGCAGACGATCCGCCCGTGTATGCCTGGGGGCATGAGACAGGCGAGTTTCTTTTGCTCGGGCAAAGCTTCACGGCATTTGTCGACCGGGTGACAGCGCTTGGGTGTATCGGGGCAGAGAGCTGGAACTACGAGCCGTTTGCCGGAGCGGATGGCCTGGATGTGCACGGGCACAACGCAGAAAGCTGGAAGCGGTGGCTGCAGAGCGTTCGCTGGAAGAAGCGGCTACTGACTTTTCCTGGCTGATCGAATACGCCGCGATGCACGGAGCAGGGGACGAACGCGTCCGGGTGGCGTTTCGCCAGTATGCGCCGGACAGCATTTTGCAAGCATGGGTGACGAAAATCGCGCAGGAAAAGACCTTTTCCGGAAGGGAGCCATGGTGCGAGCTTTTGGCGGAAACGCAGGGAGCCAATGCTGCGGGCTGGGTTCGTTCGCTGTGGCAGCCGCAGGAAGGAGAAAAGCTCGTGTCTGGCAGCCAGCGGGCTTATTTGACCGCAGCGTGCCTGCCCTGCCGGAAGCAGAAGGGCTGCCGCTCGTTCTTGCGGAGTTGGACGAAGAGGCCGGGAGTGGAGGCAGATCATGTCGGGCAGGAGGGGAACGGGGAATGAAGCATGTCGTTGCGATTTGGGGAACGACCTTGCAGACGGACGAAGAGCTGCAGTCTTTCCTGCAGCCTGAGTACACGGAGGACGGGGACGTGATCCCGTCCGGATTTATGGCCGCCGCAGGGCTGGATTGGGTTGACGAAGATTTTTTCGAGGTGCACGCGGTGGCGCAGGTAGAGGAGCGGGCAGCGTTTTTGGCTTATTTGCAGCGCGAGTGCGTATCCGCCGGGGAGAGTTTTGCCGAAAAAATTCCGCCGAACCTGTCCGGGGAGATTGCCCGTTTTCCGACAGTTATTTTGCTCTACGGGCAAGTGACCAACTACGGGACTGTGAATGAAGCTTTGTTTGCGCTGACGGGTGAGCAGCACGTAGGCGATGGGCTTGTGGAGCTGTTGGCGACAATCGAATATGAGGAATGAGCAGGGGCGTCCGGCTGAGTGCGGGCGCTTTTTCTATTTTTCAAGCTGGGGAGAGGTTGAGTCATAAAGGGGAAGCAGAAGGCTAACGTTTGGGAACAGACGCGCTATTGCCTTTCTTCTATTGAAGAGAGGTGCCGAAAGGGCAGCAAGGCAAGAGGGGGCACTTTTCTAGCAAGAAGGAGCCTAGATTATCTTTTGTTTCGAATAGGGCTCATTCCGTCTGGCTGCGTTGTTCTGGCAACGCAGATAAATACACGGTGTGCAGGTTCGAAACCGATAAAAAATACGTCCTCCCAGATGATGTTTGTCCGTTTCGGGAACGCAGATTCGTTCATTTGATATGTATTGTAAGGTTTTTTCCTTACGTACTTTACATGAGGAGTTGGTGTGCATGCCAATCATCAAACCGTTTATGACGTCTCTGCGCTTCACCTCGACGATGGGAGCCGGAACAGGTACAGGAGCCACTTTTGCGATTGCAGCAACCGAGTTCAGTACAGATGCGGGTACTGCGGCTACTGCATTCCCAAGCACCTTTGCCTTCTACAATCTCTACATCAACGGCGTCCTGCAGCCAGGAAACACGTCCACCATCAGCACAACCACTATCACGATCCCGGATGGCGACGCTGAGAATGCGGGGACACCTGTCTTGGTTGAATTCGTCGTCAACTAAAACAAGAGATCCACTCAAACGGGAAGCCCCAGGCGATTGTACATGCCTGGGGTACTCTCGTTCCGTCGCCAGACTGTCTGACATGGGTGGGAGAAGTGGCGCACGCTCCTTTTTTGCCCGTTCTCGTTGGACAAAAAACAGCTTAGCCGAGTTACGCATGGAAAGCTTTGGAGGTGAACCGGCAGCCGCAAAAACGCACGCATCATTCGTATAGAGAGGAGGGAAAAGTTTTGCAGCAAAGAAACATCCAGTGCAGCGCCGCCAATCGGACGTACTCCCTAAATGTGCGTTATCAGCTCATGCCTTTGGGATGTCCAGACATTTTTCCGGGACAGCCGTGCCCTACCTGCCCCCCTTGCCCGCCGTGTCCGTGCACGCCAGGACTGCTGACCACCACGATTTATCAATACACGACGTTTTCCGATGGACAAAAAAATGTGTACACCGACGCGGATGCCGCGCCACAGCTCAGCACCTCAGGGATTCTCGGACAGCAGTCGGTTTCGATCGTCAATTTGTTCATCAACGGGATTTTGCAACCGCCCAACAGCTATGTCGTGCAAAACGGGCTGCTGGTTCTGAGCGAGGTACCCTCCCAAGGCGTCCCGATTATTTTGCAGTTTATCCAAATTGCAACTTCCTGAAACTGGGATGTAAAGGAACGAAAAGCCAAAGGCAAGCCCGCCAGGAGGCAGAGCCCGTTTTTCCGCTGGTACTTGCACTTACGGGTATTCGCCCACATAAATCAACGCTGCGCTTTCCCTTGTGCTGAAGGAATTCAGTGTAGCCGATCCACCTCACGTACGGTTTGATGAGGGGGAACTGAAACGAGTTCTGGCGACCTTCAGGTCGCCAGAACTCGTTTCAGTTCTCTACTCTAGAAACAGATACTTTATTATATAAACAGGTAAGCGAAAGGGGTAGGTATTGATGTGTGCGGCTCAAAGCCAGTCTCAAGAGAATGGAGATTATCTTACGGATAATGATATCTTGGCGAATTATGTATGAATTTACCGCTAATTGGGATAATGATAATATGATTATTATTATTAATGTCGCACAACTGAACTTGTACGACATATTAAGACAAAATTCTGCAAATATCGATCCAAATATACCATGAAAAAACAATTATTTTCAATCATTTTCTTTTTAGAGAGTATGTTGTTCAACTTGCACACTAGAGTACTTCCTTCAGGCAATCTTCGACAAAATCAGGAGCTGCTTTTTTGATTTGCTCCACTGTATGTATATAACGTTGTGTCGTATTGATGTGGGAATGCCCCAGAGTCTGTTGCACCTGTTGAAGGGACGCCCCGTTCAACAAAGCCAAGGTTGCATTGGTGTGCCGCAACCAGTGGGGGGTTACCTTCTTGGAAAAATTCGCTTTTTTACGGGCGATCTCGATGATTCGTTCAACCTGACGGGAGGTAATCGGAAAAACTTTGCCACTTCTTCTATCTTCCATACGGTATGAACAAAGCAGGTTCCAGAGCATCTCGGGTACTTTCACCTCCCGTTCTTTCCGACCTTTTCCATTAAGCACGGTCAACCAAATGGAAGTTCCCATGGGATCCGAATGAAAATCGTCCCATTCCATAGAAACCAATTCGGAAACTCTCAGACCAAGCAAAACCAAAGTCAAGCCGATGACATAATTCCGAAGCCCCATGGTGTTCAATTGCTGTAATATCATTACAACCTCATGTTTCGTTAAAAAATGCCGCCTGCTGTTATTTGAAACTTTCGGTTTTTTGATGCATGCTGCCGGATCGTGGGTAAAACAATTAATATTGACACTATTCCCCCACTTATAAAGAGAACGAAGCGGAGCCAGTAATACGGAGATTGTCGCTGTGGCATATTGGCGATTATTGTTTTCATCCCTCTTGAGCAGACTCAGTTTATAAAGTTCGACATCCCTCCAAGTAACTTCATTAAGCCTTTTTTTACCGATGAATTTTTGAAATCGTTCAATCGCGTACTTATAATTTCGCAACGTGTTTTTTGAGTGTTGATATGTTGCCAAAAACATACTGACAATTTCTTCGTCCGTCAACTCATCTTGCTCTTTCTCAATTGGCCCCACGATACCATGTTTCATTTTTTGTCCCTCCTGATGTCGTACAAGTTCAGTTGTGCGAAATTGTGTGTATGGCACTTAAGGCAATAAGTTACAAAACAATATGGGTCCTGTCAACATTATCTTTAATGGAGGGACATCCTATTGAATCAACGTATCGCAAGTTGGCTGCACAAATTATGGTTGCACGATTCGACTACTTATCATCACAGTATTCGCGTTAGTAATATGGCAAGACGAATGGCCGCAGAATTAAATTTAAATCAAGAGCAATCGCAAAAACTTGTACTGGGATGCTCCTTGCACGATATCGGTAAAATTTTTGTTCCAAAATCCATTTTAAGAAAATCCTCCGCACTGTCCCAAAATGAATGGGAATTAATTAAGCAACATCCGATATGGGGAAACGAATTTTTACAGAAGGAGGGCATCACCAACCAGGATGTTACCAGTTCGGTTCTCTACCATCATGAACGTCTGGATGGAACGGGTTACCCATTCGGTTTGATTGGCAGTGACATCCCATTCTACGCCAGAATTTGTTCCATATTGGATGCGTTCGACTGCATGGTTTCGGATCGCCCTTACCGTAAAAGCATTTCGTTCGCGGATGCCAAAACAGAGTTGTGGAAAAGTCGAAACACGCAATTTGATCCGTATTATTTGACTGTATTTCTACAAATGTGTGAATCGCACTTTATTGAGCTGTACCATACTCATGAATGTTAAAAACAGACAGTATCTTTTCTTGGCATGATCTGCCGTATCTTCTATCCGAATCCGCATTCCTTGGTTGAGTGAATATACCTAGGGGGTGAAACAATGGAAGTTTCACAGCAAGACCAGTATATAGTGATTGAGCTTGGCACAGAAAAATATGCTCTGAAGATTTCCGAAGTCTATGAAATTATAAAAAAGCAAAAAATAACAGCAGTACCTAACAGTAAGGCTTTTTTGGAAGGTGTTACGAACATTCGGGGTAAAATTGTGCCAATCATCAGTTTGCGTAAAAGATTTCAATTGGGAGAGACGTCCGTCATTCATAAAGCGAGAATCGTAGTGGTAAATCATAACGAAGAAATGATCGGCATCGTTGTAGATGGAGTTAATCAGGTAATCAAATTTTCCGATATACAGCCCTCTACCGAAATTGTTTCTGGAGTTGACGGCAGTTATTTTCAAGGGATTGGTCAGTCGGAAGAAGGATTTATCGGCATCTTAAATCTAGAATATGTTCTTGTAGGATAAGGGGGGCCATATGAATCGTTCGGAACTGATGGGAGTCTTCCTATCTGAAGTGGAAGAACAACTTCAATTGCTGGAACGGGAAATTCTGAATTTGGAACTGCAAGGCGAGTCCCCGCAAATCATACAAAGCATTTTTCGGGTCGCTCACACTTTAAAAGGTTCATCGGCTGCGATGGGTTTCGAGGAAATGAAACAATTAACCCATGAAATGGAAAATATTTTGGACAAGATCCGAAATCAATATTTGCCGGTGACGCAACAGGTTGTAGATATCTTATTTCAATGTTTGGATCATTTAAACGGGTTAAAAAAAGAGATTGAACAGGAAGGTGCAACGATAACGAATGTCGATTCCATCGTGCATCAATTGCGGCAGTTGGAAAACAGGTTGGAAGAAAATTTTGGATCAGAAGGTAAGCTGTCTGCAGATGAAAGACAGGAATTAACGAAGTGGATATGTAAAGTCCGTTTATCCGATCAGTGCGAGATGAAAATTGCTCGTGCCTACATTGTATTAAACCATTTAAAAAATTATGCGTCCGTTATTTCGACGGAACCAGACTTGGATAGCATAACCGAAGAAGCAACCTTTAATGAAATCGCCTGTATCATCACGACTAGTTTGGATCCTGAAACCATTCAACATAAATTGGGCGAGCTTCTTGATGTTGAGGATGTCAAAGTGACGCCTGTTTCAAATGACAGCTTGGATGATCTTACTGTGTCATTGACAGAAGCCAAAAAGGACGTGCAGCAAAAAAACAAAAACCCCATCAAGAGCGAAAAGGAAGGAAAGAAAATAGGGCAAACGGTTCGCGTTGATGTCGATCTCTTGGAGAACATTATGAATTTGGTTGGCGAATTGGTCATTGACCAGACAAGAATCGCCCAAGTCGGAAATTTGTTGCGCGACCGTTATTCAACGGACGAAACAATTGATGATCTGGAGCAAATATCCAATCATTTCAACCGAATTATCGGGGAACTTCAAGAATCCGTAATGAAAACACGAATGCTTCCCATTGAGCAGTTGTTCAGCCGTTTCCCAAGAATGGTACGGGATTTGTCCCGAACGTTAAACAAGGAAGTCAATCTGCTGCTTGAGGGGAAAGAAACAGAACTGGATCGGACTGTCATAGAGGAAATTGGAGATCCATTGATTCACCTGATCCGAAATTCCATGGACCACGGCATAGAAGAACCGGAAGTTAGAAAAAATCTGGGAAAATCCCCCAAGGGCACAATAACGATTAAGGCATCCCATCAAGAAAATCAGGTGGTACTGACGGTAGAGGATGACGGGGCAGGCATAAACGCGCAGAAAGTAAAAGAATCCGCCATTTGCAAACAACTGATTCCTGCTCAAAATGCCGAAATGATGTCACAACAGGAACTGATTAATCTTATTTTTCTTCCCGGTTTTACCACAGCCCAGTCCGTCAGCGATATATCGGGACGCGGAGTCGGAATGGATATTGTCCGAAATCATATCGAGAAATTAAACGGATTAATCGATGTAGAAACCCGTTTGGGTGAGGGGACGAAGTTTACGATTAAATTGCCTTTAACTTTAGCTATTGTTCGGGGGCTTCTGATCAAGTTAAATAATACAATTTATGCCCTGCCCATGAGTTGCGTGATCGAAATCGTCCGCATGTCTAAAAAAGAAATACGCTCCATCAAGGGACAATCTGTTGTAAAAATCAGAGATAAAGTTTTTCCTCTCATAAGGCTTCACGATTATTTTAGAATGCCTTCCGGTAAAACAAATGCCAAAAATGTATTTATCGTGGTTGTTGGACTGGCGGAAAAAAGACTCGGTTTGGTTGTCGATGAATTGATCGGCAGCCAAGAAATTGTAGTAAAATCCATAGGTTCCTATATCGGACAGGTCGAAGGCGTTTCGGGGGCCACAATTCTAGGTGATGGAAGCGTAGCGCTGATCTTGGACGTAACCGGAGTATTCAAATTGGCAAATAACCTTAAGTCTATCGAGTCCGAAGTCACAGATGATGTGGTCTAACCATATCTATTTTTCACAATAAGGGAGGGGTTAATCGGTGACATCTGCCCAAAAAATCAAGCAGGTGGTTACCTTTCGAATAGAAACGGAGGAATTCGGACAATCGTCTCATTATATTGCTTCGTCTGGATCACTTGTTAAACAAGTTGGACATGAATTTCATCATCAACGAAGTTGAAAATGGGGAGGAAAACATTCAATGAGTACTTTGACCAAAAAACTAACTCACAAATTTATGAAAGTTGCAGGAGTTTCTGAAACCATTGAAGCGGCTATAACAGATTCAAAAAGATTAGAGCAAAATCTGAAGGATCTTTTCGTAATTACGGAACAGATTTCTCATGGGACCAGCCAGCAGTCGTCATCTATTGAATCCACATCCGATCTAGTTGAAGAGATATCGAAATCCATTCGAGGGGTAAGCAATAATTCAGATCGTCTGGCTGCTTCCGCGAATGAAATCGCGGAATCCATCCAGGAGATGGTTTCTTCCATTCAGCAAGTAGCCGGAAACGCTGAAAGCACGGCAAGTTCCGTGGAGCAGATTTCCGCTTCCATTGAAGAAATGGGACAGTCGATTCAAGGCGTAGCCGATAATGCTGCGAACTTGACCGTTTCGGCGGAAGAAACTTCGAATGCCATCCAGGAGATGGTCGCTTCCATTCAGCAAGTAGCTGGAAATAGCCAAAGTACGGCAAGTTCCGTGGAGCAGATTTCCGCTTCTATTGAAGAAATGGGACAGTCGATCAAAGGCGTAGCCGATAATGCGGCAAGCCTGACCGCCTCGGCGGAAGAAACCTCGAATGCCATCCAGGAAATGGTCGCTTCCATTCAGCAAGTAGCCGGAAATGCTGAAAGCACGGCAAGTTCCGTGGAGCAGATTTCCGCTTCCATTGA